>JAFLDE010000033.1 GCA_017302655.1 Burkholderiales bacterium | reverse complement strand
TGACCAACTCACCGGCCTATCAGTTGGCCGCCGAGCTGGAGCCCAACGCCTTGGGCTTCAACCTGAGTTTCGAGAGCTTCGTGCCGACCGCACGCCGGCCCGAGGTGCAGCGACGGTTTCAGGCCCATCTCACCGAGCAGGAACTGCTTCAGCTGCGCTGGCTGATTGACGACGTGTTGACGGCATGCGGGGCGAAGAAGCTCGACCGCCCGGCAGAGCGAGTGATGCAGGTCTTTCCGCCCGGCGCCGGCCCGCACACTGGCAGCCTGTTCCTCTACTTCCTGGCGCTGGCCAAAAAGCGCAGGCTGGACGCGCTCAAGAAGCTGGCCGAGGAGCGCGCAAGACTGTCCTTGCAGGACGTTGCTGCGCTGGTGGATGTCGTTCGCTCATCCTTGCAGCGGTTCGCCGATGACGAGCACAAGGAGACGCTGCCCGATGGGGCTGCGCTGCTGGGCCTGCGAGGCAACTGGATCGCGGCCGACTCGTCCGTGTCACTCTTCGAGGTATGGCTGAAAGACCAGGGCATCGAACGCCCGGCCAGCGTTGAAGCGCAGGTGGATCTATGGGGTCAGTTCCTGCAGAGCCAAGATGGCTCACTGGGCACGGCTCTGAGCGAATAGGCAAGTGAGGGAGAGCATCCGATGAAGCGTCTTGAAGACACCCCGAAGAACGGGGCAGAGAACATCGACTACGTGGACGTAGGGCCATCGGGCAACATGCCCCGCCCACGCAAACGTCGCGCGCTGACGAGCCCGGTGATGCGCTGGGCGATGAGCCTGTTCGTCCTGCTGATGCTGGGCTATGCCGGGTACACCTACCACCGTACCGTTTTGGAGCCCAAGCAGGATGCGGATGCGGTTGAAGCTGCTCTGGCGTCCTTGAAGCCGGCAGAGCGCGAATACCTAGCTGCCTGGGCCCGAGCGTGGACTCCCGAGCAACGCATCATCACAACGGCGAAGTTGCTGCTGAATCATGAAGGGGCAGAGGCTACAGAGGTGCGGCAACAGGGATTCGAGTCCCTGATGCGCCAGGCGATTCGGATTGACAGCATCGAGGCTCATCTGCTGTGGGGTGAAGCGCTGCGCGATGGGAGCCTGTTGAAAAAAGATCCGACGTCGGCTCTTAGGCATTTTCGTGAGGCTCAGCAGAAGTTGGCTGAGCCCCTTCTGGCGGGTGACCCTGATGCTCTTTGGCTGCAAGCCGAAGCGACGATCAAAGGTCTTGGCGTGCAGGTGGATGCAGCCAAAGCCGTGCAACTGGCCGAGCGCGCGGCTCAGTCGTTAAGGTCTTGGCGTGCTGGCGAGCTTGCTTCCGCTCTGGGTTTCGGCAGGCCACCTTTCGACCGAAAGAACGAGTCGCTAGCGCAGGAGGTGTTGAACCGGGCCTGGAGCGCCGGCGTTCAGTCCGTCGCCACGCATGGCAACACGCTGTGCGTCTTCAAGGGCATGACACCTATTGCAAGTCTTGAAGGCGTGGAGGCTGACAAAGCCACTCAGCATCTGAGCGACCAAGTGAGCCGCCTTGAACGGGAGCGCTTGGCCTGCAGCGAGTCCTGGCTGCGTCGATCAGCCGAAGTACAGGCGCCGTATGCAGCGAGTGAGTACGGATCCTTCTTGATCACCCAGAAGGGGGAATTGAGCGCCGGCATGACCTGGATGGCCAAGGGCGTCCTGGAGGCCAACAGCTCCGAGCGGTTGGTTTTCAACTTGGCGCGAGCCGCTACCGAACAACGGGGATCAAGCGAGGCAGTCGAAGCATTGCGCGCATTGGTGGCGACTGAAGCACGGGAAACAGCCTCCACCGATCCATCTTCGCTCATCAGCTGGCCGCTTTGGCACAGGATGGGAGTTGCCTCGACGCTTACACCAGGGCAGTGGCGCCGACTTGGTGTTGCCATGCGCCAAGCTGTACCGGAGGAGCTGACAGCTGCCCTGTCTCAAAGGCTCGAACAGGATGCCCGCTTCACACGACACCTCGCGCCCGTCCTCGCCGGTTGGCGTGAAGGGGGCAACGCACCAGCTCGGTGGGAAGTGGAAAGCGAGGGAGCCATCCCAAGTTTGGCTCTTCGTTCAGCCCGCTCTACCAAGGGTCAAGACAAGCTCAATGAAGAAGACTCCAATTCGGCTAGCCATCGCACTCAGGCTGCGCCGCGAGTCGATCCGGACCAGCAAGAGGCCACGGGCTACGTTCGCGGAGCGCCCAAGCTGGCGCTCGGCGGCAAGTCAACTTTCCTTGTTGACAACACACAAGGCGGCGGTGATGCCTTAGTGAGGCTCTACCGAGACGGGGCCAAGCCTGCGGTGCGCAGCTTCTTCGTCAAGCAAGGCGAGAAGTTCACAGCGACCGAGCTGCGGCCAGGGCAGTACGTCATGCGCTACCGCTACATGGGCAGCACGAGGACATTCCAGGCCGATGAAGTCTTCGACCTGAAGCAGATTGAGGAGCTGGATGGGGTACGAGTCAGCAATGTGCGCGTGACCCTTTACAGGGTACGCGACGGGAACATGAAGACCAAGGAAGTAGCTCCAGATGACTTCTGATCGACATGACCGTATCGATTCGGTTTCGCTGGTCTGGAGCCCTGGCACCTGCGCATCCGTGATTCGCCTTGCGCATGACGGATGCGGTCTCCCGCCATTGGTTCCAGAAGAAGCGGCGGATGCCCTTTGCATTGCCGCCTTGCAGTCCATCGACGACGGGCTGTTCCGCCACCTCTGGATCATCGACTGCACCCAGCAGGCCGAGGAGCGCATGCAGCGCATCCTCGGTAGCGCAAGCGCCCGCACGCTGGACCGCATGACATACGCATCGCGCCCCTCTGGCGAGTTGAGGGCGTGGGTGCGCGCGGTGATCGAGGGAAACGTCGTTGGACCGTGCGCCGCACTCCCCCTCATGCCGGACCGGGTTCGCCGCGCCATCCGCAGGCATGACGCAAAGCTGTGCGCCTACCTGTCCCCTGGTGCTTCGTGTCCCTTGTTGGCCGAGCGGTGCGACCGTGCCGTCCTTCGGGTGCTGTCCGAATGCGGTATCCCCACCGTCACGGCCGGCGCGCTGCGCACCTTCTGGGACACATAGGGAAAGTCATGAAAACCTCCCGGGTAGAGAACGGGGCAAAGCTCTACCCGGCGACCGGTTTGCAGGTTGATCTCTACCTGGCAGCGGGTGTGACAGGTCGGCTTGATCTCGACACAGTGGAGACACCCCAACCCACCGACCAGGAGTCGATCATGCAAGCCACCCAGACCGCCGACCAGTTCTTCGCCAACCTTCGCCCCGTGGCCCGCCTGATGCCCGCAGAGTCTGCCGAAATGCTCTGCCGCCAGTCCACCTTCACCGACTGGCTGTTCGTGGCCCAGTGGCCCGCCTGGAAGGCCGCAGCGCGCACCATCGAGGGCGCCAGCGAGCTGGAAGTAGCGCGCGCCACTGTGGCCCGCCTGTGTGGCGTGGCCTGCATCAGCGAACTGCGCGACGCCGTGCAGTTCCGCGCCACCGTGTACGCGCCGTTCATGTCGCACCAAGCGATGCACTGACCGCCTGAGCGCTCCCCCGTAGGCCGGCCGCCTCACCGTGGCCGGCTTTGCGTTTGCGGGGCGAGTGTCAGCCGAAGTCAGCCGCCTGAGGGTCAGCCGCAAAGTGCTGGCGGTACTTTTGACGGTACTTTCGGCCAGCCAGTGATTGCTTTCTATTCCACTTCAAGGACTTGGCGCTAGTGTTCGATTCGGATAGCCGCACCATCGGCCCTCAGCGCGACATCAGCTTGATGCGCAACTCGCCCGGGCCGAAGCGCTCTTGCAGGAGCATCTGCAACTGAGGCTTGAGTTGGCGCAACTTCGCCGCGCCTGCGGCATGCTTCACCATCAAGGTCCAGCCCTCGTCGTCCACGCCGCCAGCGGCGAGGGAGCCATGCAGCGCCTTGGGTATGGCCGGCTTGACCGTTTCCAACCTGAGCAAGCCCGCCTGCGCGGCCGCTGTGAGCGAGCGAAGCCCGGCGTCTCGCTGCAAGGTGTCCCGGACCGGCTGGGCACGAGGCACCAAGGGCTTGCTGGAAGGGCGCAGGTAGCGGGTGGTGCTCACGGAATCAGTGTAGTGGCGCTGCTAAACTGCCGCGCTTTGCGCCGCCATGCCCCGCCAAGGGCTGGTGAGCCTTGAAAAGCGACTGCGCCCGCCTCATCTGCGCCTGTCGACTTGCCGGCGTGCGCCGGCTCCCCGCCTCTCCTGAATCGTCGCCATGTTGCCCTCCTTCCTGACCCGCCTGTTTGGCAGCCGCAATGAACGACTGTTGCGTCAGTACCGCCGGAAGGTGGCTGCCATAAATGCGTTGGAGGGGCGCTACGAGGCCATGGACGACGAGCAGCTGCGCGACCAAACCCGGCTGCTGAAGGAACGGAGCGCGGCGGGTGAGTCGGTTGACGCGCTGTTGCCGGAGGCCTTCGCCGTGGTGCGCGAAGGCAGCAAGCGCGCCCTGAAGATGCGCCACTTCGACGTCCAACTGATCGGCGGGATGGTGCTCAACGACGGCAAGATCGCAGAGATGCGCACCGGTGAGGGCAAGACCCTCATGGCCACCTTGCCGGTGTACCTGAATGCCTTGACCGGCAAAGGCGTGCACGTGGTGACGGTGAACGATTACCTCGCACGGCGCGATGCGGAGTGGATGGGCAAGTTGTACAACTTCCTTGGCTTGACCGTGGGCATCAACCTGCCCCAGATGGAGCGGGAACAAAAGCAGGCTGCCTATCGCGCGGACATCACCTACGGCACGAACAACGAGTACGGCTTTGATTACCTGCGCGACAACATGGTCCAGGACGTGGAGGATCGCGTGCAGCGGGGACTGTCCTTTGCCATCGTGGACGAGGTGGACTCCATCCTCATCGACGAAGCCCGCACGCCGCTGATCATCAGCGGCCAAGCGGAGGATCAGACGGAGCTCTACCTGCACATCAACCGTGTCGCGCCCACGCTGAAGAAGCAGATTGGCGAGGCCGATCCGCGCACAGGCGAAGGCGTGATCGAGCCGGGCGACTTCACGGTCGACGAGAAGTCGCACCAGATCTACCTGACCGAGGACGGTCATGAGAAGGCGGAGCAACTGCTCAGCCTGGAAGGCTTGCTGCCTGCCGGTGCCAGCCTTTACGACCCGCAATACATCACCCTGGTGCACCACCTGTACGCCTCCTTGCGCGCGCACCATGTGTTCCAGAAGGACACGCATTACGTGGTGCAGGGCGGCGAAGTGGTGATCGTCGACGAATTCACCGGCCGGCTGATGACCGGCCGCCGCTGGAGCGACGGACTACACCAGGCCGTCGAGGCCAAGGAAGGCGTGAAGATCCAGGCCGAGAACCAAACCCTGGCCTCGATCACCTTCCAGAATTACTTCCGCATGTACGGCAAGCTGGGCGGCATGACCGGTACGGCCGACACCGAAGCCTACGAGTTCCAGGAGATCTACGGTCTGGAGACGGTGGTCATTCCGCCGAACCGACCGACGGTGCGCAAGGACGAGCTGGATCTGGTCTACAAGACCACGCGTGAGAAGTACGAGGCGGTCATCAAGGACATTCGCGCCAGCCATGAGCGCGGCCAGCCCTGCTTGGTGGGCACGACCTCGATCGAGAACTCGGAGATCGTCTCCCGCCTGCTCAACGAAGCGAAGCTGCCGCACCAGGTGCTGAACGCGAAGCAACACACCAAGGAGGCGGAGATCATTGCCCAGGCGGGTCGCCCGGGGACCATCACCATCGCCACCAACATGGCCGGCCGCGGCACGGACATCGTGCTGGGTGGCAATGTCGAGAAGCAGGTGCAGATCCTCGAGGCCGATGACACCATTCCTGCCGACGAAAAGGCGCGCCGCATCGAGACGCTGCATGCCGAGTGGCAGGGCCTGCACGAACAGGTCAAGGCCGCCGGTGGCCTGCGAGTGATCAGCACCGAGCGCCACGAGAGCCGCCGCATCGACAACCAGCTGCGCGGCCGCTCGGGTCGCCAAGGCGATCCGGGCGCCAGCCGCTTCTACCTGAGCCTGGACGACCAGCTGATGCGCATCTTCGCTGGCGAGCGCGTGAAGGCGATCATGGAGCGCCTGAAGATGCCCGATGGCGAGGCGATCGAAGCGGGCATCGTTAGCCGCTCGATCGAAGGCGCGCAGCGCAAGGTCGAGGCGCGCAACTTCGACATCCGCAAGCAGCTGCTCGAGTACGACGACGTCGCCAACGACCAGCGCAAAGTCATCTACCAGCAGCGATCGAGCATCCTGGAGGCCAAGGATCTGCTGCCTCAGATCGCCTTGCTGCGCGAAGGGGCGCTCACCGATATCGTGCGCCAGCACGTCCCGGCCGAAAGTCTGGAAGAGCAGTGGAACCTGCCGGCGCTTCAGCAGCAGCTGAAGGACGACATGCAGCTTGATTTGCCGCTGGTCGAAACGGCGCAGGCCGCCGACGCCTACACGGATGACGACGTGCTCGCCAGCGTGATCAAGGCAGGCAATGAGTCTTTTGGCCGAAAGGTCGAGCAGATCGGCGCCGAAAACCTCCTGCCCTTCATGCGCATGGTGCTGCTGCAAAGCATCGACCACCGCTGGCGGGAGCATCTGGCTGCGCTCGATTACCTGCGCCAGGGCATCCACCTGCGCGGCTACGCGCAGAAGAATCCCAAGCAAGAGTACAAGCGCGAGGCCTTCGAACTGTTCGGGCAGTTGCTCGACACGGTGAAGATGGAGGTGACGCGGGTGATGATGAACGTGCGCATCCAATCCCAGGACGAGGCCCAGGCCGCCGCCGAAGCCGCGGCACGTCAGGCCGAGCAGGTTCGCAACGTCACGTACACGCACCCGAACGAGGACGGCTCGGTCTCGCAGGAGGTCGACCCGGCCACCCTGCCGCAGCGCTACCCCGGCGTGGGGCGCAACGACCCCTGCCCCTGCGGCAGCGGAAAGAAGTTCAAACACTGTCACGGCAAACTCGCCTGACGCCAGATCAGCCCCCGCAAGTCGGGGGTTTCTTCTGGCGGGTGTGCGATTGTTCGCGGCGTTCAACCTGGGTAGGGGATGCGTTTCAGGCCGCGCCCCCCCAGAATGAAGTCCATCAAAAGGTTTCAAGGCACTTGTGCCAACCGGAGACTAAAAGTGGACTTCCGACCCATCCTTTCCCCGCTATTCCTGGCTTCGGCTCTGTTGCTTCCTGCAGATGGCCAGGCTGCCAGCATCACCTTGTCGTCGGACGATGTGGTGGATCCGGATGAGGGCATCTCTGGTGCCTTCGAACATCTTCATGAACTGCCATTCCTGAACCAGGGCGGCAGCTACCGCTTCACCCTGCGCACCCTCACCGAGGGCAGTGCCAGCGGCGATTTCTCCATCGACCGCGTCGTGTTCCTGCACGACAGCGGTAGCCTGAGTTTCGATGCCACGGACGATGGCACCCAGTTGCGCTGGATGGGCGCTTCGCAGCAGGCATTCGGCAGCGAGGTCGACAGCCTTGGCAGCTACGAGTTCGATCCCGTGCTGCTGGGCGCTGGCTCCTGGTCCGTGTTGGTCTATGGTCGCGATGCCGACAACAAGTTGTGGTCTTCCTACGATTTGGTGGGGGTCCCGCTGCAAAACCGCGTGCCCGAACCAGCCGCTCTAGGCCTGGTGCTGCTGGCCGGGCTGGTTGCAGCCCGCACGCGCCGAAAGGCCTGACCACCCCGACTGGAACCAGACGTCATGAACAAGACCGCCATCGCCCTGTTGCTGGGTTCGCTCGGCTTGGCCGCCCAGGCTGCCGACCTCTCGCTCACTTACACCGGTAAGTCCGGCCAATCGGCCTACACCAACCTCACGAGCCGCTTCGTGGGCGGCGCCATGCATTACCTGGACAGCCAGGGCAAGTCCTATGAGGCGTTCTGCGTCGAGCCCACGCAGAGCCATGCGGTGGCTGCGGACGGCGCCGTCAGCTACACGCTGGGCAGCTTCGGCGGTGATCAGGCTCAGCTCCTGCAAGGACTCTTCTCCAGCAGCTACGCCGGCCTGAGCACGGCTTACCAGCGCGGCGCATTTCAAATCGCTGTTTGGGAAGTGATCGGCGAAGCGAGCGGCACGCCGCTCGATTTGAATGCCGGTGCCTTCAAGTTCCTGTACCTGACGCGCACCAGCACGGCTGCGGACAACAGCGCCTTTGCGGCGCTGGCCAGCAGCTACCTGACGGCAGCCGCCGCCTACGTCGGCCCGGCCCTCTACGACATCCAGCGCCTCTCGAGCAGCAGCTTCCAGGATCTGGTGGTGGCCACGCCGGTGCCGGAACCTTCAAGCTACGCACTCCTGCTTGGGGGTCTGGGTTTGGTCGCATTCGTCAAGCGACGCAAGGCCTGAACCGCACATCCAGCTCAGCGACTCCGCATGCGAAGCCCGGTCTGACCGGGCTTCGCCGTTTCTAGAATCCGCGCCCCTGATCCTTGGAGCGCCACCATGCCCGTCAACCTTCCCCTGCCCAAGGCCGAGAACCTGCAGCCCGTGCGTGGCGTGCGCATCGGCACTGCCATGGCCGGGGTTCGCAAGGCTGGGCGGCGCGACCTCTCGGTCTGGCTGCTCGCCGAAGGCAGTGTGGTCGCCGGCGTGTTCACCAGCAACCGCTTCTGCGCCGCGCCGGTGCAGGTCTGTCGCGAGCACCTGGCGGTGCAGCCACAGGGCATTCGCGCCCTGCTCATCAATACGGGCAATGCCAATGCCGGCACCGGGGCCGATGGCCTGGTCCGTGCCCGTCGCAGCTGCGCCAGCGTGGCGCAGGCGCTGCAGTTGAGTCCCAGCCAGGTGCTCCCATTTTCGACGGGTGTGATCATGGAGACCCTTCCCGTTGATCGCATCGAGGCAGCGCTACCCGCGGCGGTGGCCGCGGCGCGCGACGACGCCTGGTTGGAAGCTGCGCAAGCCATCATGACAACCGACACGCAGCCCAAGGCGGCTTCGCGTCGCGTCCTCATCCAGGGACAGGCCGTCACCTTGACCGGCATCGCCAAAGGCGCCGGCATGATCCGCCCGAACATGGCCACCATGCTGGGCTTCATCGCCACGGACGCCTGCATCAGCGCTGAACTGCTGCAGCGCTTCACCTGCGAGGCGGCCGATGCGTCTTTCAACCGCATCACGATCGATGGCGACACCTCCACCAACGACTGCTTCATCACCGTGGCCACCCAGGCGGCTGGGCATGCGCCCTTGCTGGAGGCCTCGTCAGCGGACGCGCAGGCCTTCGTTGCAGCTCTGCGCGAATTGGCGGTCGAACTGGCCCAGGCCATCGTGCGTGACGGAGAAGGGGCGACCAAGTTCATCAGCATCACCGTGGAGGGCGGCCGCGACGAAGCCGAGTGCCGACTGGCTGCTTGCGCCATCGCCCACTCGCCGCTGGTGAAGACGGCCTTCTACGCGAGTGACCCCAATCTGGGGCGCATCCTGGCCGCGGTGGGATACGCGGGCATTGGTGACCTGGATCAAAGTCTCATCGACCTCCACTTGGGTGAGGTCCATGTCGTCACGGGGGGCGGGCGTCATCCGCAGTACGTGGAAGCAGAAGCGGCGCGCGTGATGCAAGCGGCAGAGATCGAGGTGCGCGTGCATCTGCATCGCGGCAGCGCAGTCAGCACGGTGTGGACTTGCGATTTCAGCGAAGACTACGTTCGCATCAACGCTGACTACCGGTCCTGAAGGGTCGGTCTAGAAGTCCACAGCCCGCGTCCGCCATCCGCGTGCCACCATGGTGGCATTGACGATGGCCGCTTCTTCGCGGCTGCCGAAGGGCCAAACGGCGGCGCGGTGCCCTTGCGGTGATGCGAATACCCCGCCATCCAAGGCAGCCCCTGCTTGCAATGTCGTGGTCAGGTGCTCGCGCATGCGAGCCAGCATGGCCTCGGCTTCCTCCTTTCGAGCGAAGGGCTGGCTGACCAGCGCCAGGGTGGTCTGCCCAGGCGTCGCCCAGCGCGGTTTCACTTGCTCGGGCTGCCGGGCTCCTTGATACGGACCCTCCACATTGGGCTGCGCGACCGAACCAGGCAGTGACTCCGCGCCGGCCGGTGCGGCGGGCCGCTCTGGGCTTGCAGGGGCCTCGGGCGCGGCCGCGCCTATCGAAGCGGGAGCGCTGCGCAGCAAGGGTGGGCGTGGCGCTGCATCAGGGCGTTGGCGCCCAATCTGCGGCCGGATGTCGAAGGGGGCCTCGGACATTCGACTCAGTGCCTGACCGGGTTGGCTGGAAGCTGCGGAGGGCGAGGGTAAGGAGGGGCTCAAGCTGCCGGCCGCCGTCAGCGGCAGGCTTGCAGGTGTCGACGCAGGGGCTGTTGAGGCAGGTGCATCCGATGCAGCGGACGCCGGAAGGGCAACCTCCGCCGAAACGGATGCGGCTCCCAGTGGTGCCGATGCACCTGCCACGGAGCCACTCACGCGAACTTCGGGGGGGGCGGCCCCGTTGCCACGCAAGCCCATGAAGGCGGCGAGGCCTAGGGCCAGGCTCAGCGCCATCAAGGCACCCCAGCGCTTCGGTTCAAGATGCCGGCTGCCCAGCACCTCCAGGGGCCCTTGTGCGCCGGCTTGCAGGCCGATCAGCAGGCGGTGCCTTATTCCTCGTCTGTCATCCAGGGCCGCAGTGGCCAGCCATCTTTCGTAGGGCCAGCCACCTGCCAGTGCAGCGCGTTCGCTGTCCACCTCGATACGGCGTTGCGGCCAATCTTCGGCGCCTTCGACAGACTCGGCTCCGTGGCGCTGCGCGAAGTGCGCCGCGCTGGCAGGAGAAATGCCATCGATAAAGGCTTCGCTGAACGTGGCGGGCGGTGCGGGCGCCGGCCGCAAGCGAGCGGGCAGTCGATCGCGCCAGCGCCGCCAACCAACAGAGGGGGGCGCCTCTTCACTGCGCGCGAACGGCAGCGCTACGAGGCCAATGCCCTGCACCTGCGAACTGTGCAGTCGCTGCGCCAGCGGGTGGGCGTGCTGCCAGCGCAGAACTGCTTCGACGATCTGTTCGAGGCTGGGGGCGTTCATGCAGTCCCCATGGTAGTGGCGGGACAATCGTGCCTATGCCTGATGACGACGCGCTGTGCGCCTTTCTTGCTCTCTGCGCCGCCCCCGACTTGGCGCGCCTGCAGCTCACCCAGCCGCCCGAAGCAGGGGGGGCTCAGCGGGTACATCTGCGTCCGGTGCAGCTGCGCGGCGGGGCGTTCTGGCAGGCGGTCTGGAAACACCCAACCAAGGATCTGACGGAGAACTGGCCCGCTGCCGAAGGGCCGGATCGTGTGGCGGCCCTGCTGGCGCAAGGCTGGCGTAGCGCGGCTTTGTGGAGCACCAGCGGGCACTGGCAGCTCGACCAGGCGCGAAAAGGTGGCTGGAAGCTGGTGCGCCACAAGGGCCAAACTTCGCCCGCGGAGCCCGCCCAGCCCGACCACGACCGGATCAAGCGGCGCGCCTTGGATCTCTCGCACCCGGTCTGGGCTGCGCTTGGCCTCGCTGACGCAATGGGCCGGCCGGTGCCGGCGATGGCGCGCAAGTGGAAGCAGATCAACCACTTTGTGGCGCTGTTCGAGCGCGGCCTCGAAGCGGCAGGGCTGCCCGATGCCACGCGAGCGACGGCTCCATTGCGCGTGGCCGACTTCGGCTGCGGAAGGGCTTACCTCACCTTTGCGCTGGCGCTGTACTTGGCTCAGCGCGGCATCCCCTCGGAGGTGGTGGGCGTTGAGTTGCGGGACGAGCTGGTGGCGCAGACCGAAACGCTGGCGCGCGAGTTGGGGCTCGCCAACCTGCGCTTCGAGCAAGGTGATGTCGGCCATCAGCAGGTCAAGCCGCTGGACGTGATGATCGCCTTGCATGCCTGCGACGTCGCCACTGACGTGGCGCTTCACCATGGGTGCCGGGCGGGTGCACGCCTGATGCTTTGCGCACCCTGCTGCCACAAGCAGCTGCGAGGCCAGATGCAGCCGCCATCGATGCTGCGACCGCTGTTCCGGCATGGCATCCACCTGGGCCAGGAGGCCGAGATGCTGACCGATGGTCTGCGCGCCCTGTTGCTCGAGAGCCGGGGCTACGACGCGCAGGTGTTTGAATTCGTGTCGCTGGAGCACACGCAGAAGAACAAGATGATCCAAGCCGTGCGCCGAGTGCGAGTGGACGCCGCGCGGGATGCGCGGGCGGCGAGAGAGGTCGCGGAGCTCAAGGAGTTTTGGAAGATCCGCGAGCAGCAACTGGAGACGCTGCTGATGGGCTCGAACTGAAGGGGGCGAAGCCTGCGCCTCGCCCTGTGACGCCGAAGCGTGGGGCTGCGAGGCGGACTTCGCGGGCGGCCGGCGGTGGTCGCCCAGACGAGCGCGCGCGAGCCGCAGCCCCTGTCGGGGCCACTGCCCTTCAGCGGGCGGGCGGCGCGTCGTCATGACCGAATGATGTCAATTTCATGGCATGGACGCCCAATGCATAAGCACGGTTGGCAGGGTTCAGACAACTGCACCGGCTTGACGCCTTTCTTCCGGGCTTGCCCCATGGCGCCTTGTCCTTGACGCAGAACAAACCCTAGGGACGCCTGTGGCTAGAATCTCGCCCGTTTTCAGGCCGCTTGGCCCGTCTCTGCTTTGGCTCAAAGTCTGGGCAGACGCCACGGTCGTCTCCTTCTGTATCCGGCACGGGACCTGACCCGCTTGCGCCGATGCAGCGAACGTCAGCACCGCGCCCCATGAACCACCTTCAAGAACTCATGCAACGCTTCGCGCACCGCGCGGCAGCCGCCGCCACTCTGTTGTGGATGGGGGCAGCCCAAGCCGTCAACGACCTGCCCGGCGGCCCGGGTGTCAACCAGCTGAACGTCACCAAAGGGGTGACGAAGATCGCCGCCGACCAGTGGTGGCTGCACTGGTTCATGCTGATCATCTGCACGGTGATCTTCGTGGCGGTGTTTGGCGTGATGTTCTATTCCATCCTCAAGCACCGCAAGAGCGTCGGCCACAAACCGGCCAACTTCCATGAGTCGGTGGCGGTGGAGATCGCCTGGACCGTGGTGCCCTTCCTGATCGTCATCGGCATGGCGCTGCCGGCCACCAAGGTGGTGGTGGCGATGAAGGACACGACCAATGCCGACCTGACCATCAAGGCCACCGGCTACCAGTGGAAGTGGGGCTACGACTACATCAAGGGTGAGGGCGAGGGCATCGGTTTCCTTTCCACGCTGGACACCGCACACCGCGTGATGAGTGACAGCGGCAAGCCCGAGCAGATTGACAACTATCTGCTCAAGGTGGACAACCCGCTGGTCGTGCCGGTCAACAAAAAGGTGCGCATCATCACCACCGCCAACGACGTCATCCACGCCTGGATGGTGCCGGCCTTTGGCGTGAAGCAGGACGCGATTCCCGGCTTCGTGCGCGATACCTGGTTCAAGGCTGAACAAGAGGGCGACTTCTATGGCCAATGCGCGGAGCTCTGCGGCAAAGAGCACGCCTACATGCCCATTCATGTCAAGGTGGTGAGTGCCGAGGCCTACAGCGCCTGGGTCGATGCCGAGAAAAAGAAGATGGCCGCCAAGGCCGACGATCCGAGCAAGGTCTGGGAGCTGGCGGCCCTGGCAGCGCGTGGCGAGAAGGTGTATGCCGCCAACTGCGCGGCCTGCCACGGCGCGGGCGGCAAGGGCGCTGGCCCGATCAAGGCACTGGATGCCTCGGCCGTGGTGCTGGACGCCGACAAGAGCAAGCAGATGGCCATTCTGCTGAACGGCGCCGGCAACGGCGCCATGCCGGCGTGGAAGCAACTCAGCGACACCGAGTTGGCTGCCGTCATCACCTACACGAAGAACAGCTGGTCCAACCAGACGGGCCAGATCGTGCAGCCAGCCGAGATGGCAGCCGCGCGCGCGAAGTAAACGAAGACAGGCAAGGACCAGACCATGAGCGCAGTGCTTGACCCTCACGGCCACGCCGCCGGGCACGATCACCACGACGACCACCACCACGCGCCGACCGGTTGGCGCCGCTGGGTGTTCGCCACGAACCACAAGGACATCGGCACGATGTACCTGTTGTTCGCTTTTGCCATGCTGATGATCGGCGGCGTGCTTGCCTTGGGCATCCGCGCCGAGCTGTTCCAGCCCGGCCTGCAATACGTGAACCCGGAGCTGTTCAATCAGCTCACAACGATGCACGGCCTGATCATGGTGTTCGGCGCCATCATGCCGGCCTTCGTGGGCTTTGCGAACTGGATGATTCCGCTGCAGATCGGTGCATCGGACATGGCCTTCGCGCGCATGAACAACTTCAGCTTCTGGCTGATGATCCCCGCCGCCATCATGCTGGCCGGTAGCTTCTTCATGCCGGGCGGCGCGCCCGCCGCAGGTTGGACGCTCTACGCGCCGCTGACCTTGCAGATGGGCCCCTCGATGGACGCTGGCATTTTCGCCATGCACATCCTCGGCGCGAGCTCCATCATGGGCTCGATCAACATCATCGTCACCATCCTCAACATGCGCGCGCCTGGCATGACGCTGATGAAGATGCCGATGTTCGTGTGGACCTGGCTGATCACCGCCTACCTGCTGATCGCGGTCATGCCCGTGCTCGCCGGCGCCATCACGATGACGCTGACCGATCGCCACTTCGGCACCAGCTTCTTCAACCCCGCCGGTGGCGGTGATCCGGTGATGTACCAGCACATCTTCTGGTTCTTCGGTCACCCCGAGGTCTACATCATGATCTTGCCGGCCTTCGGCATCGTGAGCCAGATCGTGCCGGCGTTCGCCCGCAAGCGCCTGTTCGGCTATGCCTCCATGGTGTATGCCACGGCCTCCATTGCCATCCTGTCCTTCATCGTCTGGGCGCACCACATGTTCGCCACCGGCATGCCGGTGACGGGCCAGTTGTTCTTCATGTACGCGACCATGCTGATCGCCGTGCCCACGGGCGTGAAGATCTTCAACTGGCTCGCCACCATGTGGCGCGGCTCGATGACCTTCGAGACCCCGATGCTCTGGGCCGTGGGCTTCATCTTCGTGTTCACGATGGGTGGCTTCACGGGCCTGATCTGCGCGATGGCGCCGTTCGACATCCAGATCCAGGACACCTACTACGTGGTGGCCCACTTCCACTACGTGCTGGTGGCGGGCTCCCTGTACGCGCTGTTTGCCGGCTTCTATTACTGGGCCCCGAAGTGGACCGGTGTGATGTACAACGAGACGCTCGGCAAGTGGCACTTCTGGCTGTCGCTGATCTTCTTCAACATCACCTTCTTCCCGATGCACTTCCTCGGCTTGGCCGGCATGCCCCGCCGCTACGCCGACTACCCGCTGCAGTTCGCCGACTTCAACGCGTTGGCCTCGGTCGGTGCGTTCGGCTTCGGCATCACCCAGGTGCTGTTCTTCCTCTTCATCGTCATCCCGGTGATGCGTGGCAAGGGTGAGAAGGCGCCGCAGAAGCCTTGGGAAGCGGCCGAAGGCCTTGAATGGGAAGTGCCGTCACCGGCGCCGTTCCACACCTTCGAGAATCCGCCCAAGCTGGACGCGACCGCTACCAAGGTGATCGGCTGATGACCGACGAGCAGCGCAAAGCCAACCGGCGACTCGGGCTCATCCTGCTCAGCGTCGTGTTGGCCTTCGGCCTGGGCTTTGCGGCCAAGATTGCGCTCTTGAGCTGACATGAAATCCGGCTGGAAGCGCGCGCTGCGCCGAGACAACCTCCAGATGACGGGCAAGCTGCTCGTCATCGTGGCCCTGATGGGCGCCTTCGGCTACGCGCTGGTGCCCATCTACCGTCACATCTGCGAGGCCTTGGGCATCAACGTGCTCAGCCAGGCGGATCGCGCCGAAGCGCCGAAGAACACGCAAATCGACGACAGCCGATGGGTCACCGTCGAGTTCGACGCCAATGCGCGAGGCCCCTGGGACTTCAAACCGGCGAAAAACTTCGTCAAGGTGCGTCCCGGGGAACTGGTGACGGTGAACTACACCTTTCGCAACAAGCAAGACCGCGTGATGGCCGCGCAGGCCATTCCCAGCTACGCGCCGATGCAGGCCACTGCGCACTTCAACAAGTACGAGTGCTTCTGCTTCAACGAGTACACGCTGCAACCCGGCGAAGAGAAGGAATGGCCGGTGGTGTTCGTCGTCAGCCCCAGGTTGCCGAAGGACGTACACACCATCACGCTGTCGTACACCTTTTTTGAGGTGGCGGGCAAGAAGCTCGCCGAGTCCAAGGCGGAGTCCCGCACATGAGCGAACCCGGTGACGAGCTGCGTGAAGCGGTGCAACGGCCCATGTCCTTCGGGCAGACCTTGCGCGCCGTGGCCTGGAGCTTCTTCGGCGTGCGCAGTGGGCAGGAGCACGAACGAGACATGGGTCGGCTCAATCCGGTTCACGTCGTCGTGGCCGGCGTGGCCGGTGCCGCGCTATTCGTTGTGGCCCTGACGCTGCTGGTGCGCTGGGTGGTGAACAGCGGCGCGGCCGCAAACTGAAGAACAGACGACAAAGCTAGGAGAACCCCAAGATGGCAGCCAGCACTCACGGAACCACACCGTACTACTACGTCCCTCACCCATCTCGTCACCCAGCGGCGGCGGCCTTCGGTCTGTTTTTCGTGATCTTGGGCGCCGGCCAGTGGGTGAACGGTCATGGCTGGGGCGCCTACTCGCTGTTTGCGGGCCTGGCCACCTGGCTGTTCGTGCTCTACCAGTGGTTCGGTGATGCCATCCGCGAAAGCGAGGGCGGGCTGTACAGCGACCGCATCGACATGTCCTTCCGCTGGAGCATGGGCTGGTTCATCTTCAGCGAGGTGATGTTCTTCGCTGCCTTTTTCGGCGCGCTGTACTGGGCGCGCGTCCACTCGGTACCGATGCTGGGCGACGCCGAACACAAGTTGCTCTGGCCCGATTTCAAGGCTCTGTGGCCCTCGGCTGGCCCCGGCCTGACTGCCTCGCCGGCCGGCACCGTGGAGCCCTTCAGCAAGATCGGTCCGTGGCCGCTGCCCACCATCAACACCGCGCTGCTGCTCACCTCGGGTGTCACGCTGACCATTGCGCACCATGCGCTGATCGCCGGCAATCGTGCCAAGACGGTGTTTTGGATGTGGATCACGGTGGCTCTGGGCGCCACGTTCCTGGGCGTGCAGGCTTACGAGTACATGCACGCCTATCGCGACCTGAACCTGAAATTGTCCAGCGGCATCTTCGGCAGCACCTTCTTCATGCTGACCGGCTTCCACGGCTTCCACGTTTGCGTGGGCATGCTGATGTTGCTCTTCATCACCCTGCGCCTGCAAAAGGGCCACTTCACGCCTGAGCGTCATTTCGGCTTCGAAGGCGCCGCTTGGTACTGGCACTTCGTGGACGTGGTCTGGTTGGGCCTGTACGTCGTCGTCTATTGGATGTAAGGCCTCACAAGCCAGAACGAAACGCCGCCTGCGGGCGGCGTTTTTGTGCGCCTCAGCCGCCCAGCGGGTTGCCGCGAGGCTCGATCCAGCCCATCGCGTAGGCCAGCCAGATGCACAGGAACAGCGCGATTGACAGCCCTACGCGCAAGGCCAGTGCCCGCGCCATGGCATCCTTGCGCTGCTGCTGGCCGGGACGGCGCAACATGAAAAAGCCAGCGCCGGCCAAGGCGACGAGGATGCAGGCGAGCGCGCCAAGGATCAGGAAAGACTTCATGGCCGCACTCTATGCCAGTGCTTGATCGCTATTTCTTGATGGCTGCTGCGGCAGCGGGCCTGACCGCCTCACTCGGCGTCTGGCAACTGCAGCGCGCGCAGACCAAACAGACCTTGCAGGCTGCACGCGATGCGGGGGCAGGACGGGCGGCGTTGGTGTCGCTGCAGGGTGCCGAAGAGCACCGTCACGCCGTCCTTCGGGGTGAATGGCAACCCGAACAGCAACTGTGGCTGGGCAACCGTCCGCACGACCGCCAAAGCGGCTTCATCCTCGTCACTCCCTTGCGCTTGCAGGATGGCCGCTGGCTCTGGGTACAACGCGGCTGGCATCCGCGCTCGCAGGCCAGCTTCGACCCGCCGCCCTGGCCGCCCACGCCCGCAGGCCAGGTGTCGGTGCGAGGCCGGCTCGCGCGTCAGGCGTCTCAGGTCCTTGCGCTCGGAGAAGCCGCAGGCGCCGGCGGAAAGGGGGCGCTCCGGCAGAATCTCGACCCCGCCGTGTCACCAGTTGCTGGAGCGGTCATGGCCCCTTGGGTGCTTTGGCAACTCGACGACTGCGCGCCGCTGCGCTGCGATTGGGCACCGGTGGACGCCGGAGTGGCCAAGCATCACGGGTATGCCGCGCAATGGTTTGCGCTCAGTGCCCTGTCCATGGGTTTGTATGTCTGGTTCCGAATCCTTCCCCGCCGGCGGCAAGTCCGCTCCTGAGGCGCTCGATCTGAGCGTTCACGCCGCGCATGCGCCTGGCGACTTGGTTCAATCCCAGCGCACGCGTCGCGGGCGCTGGACCATGGTCGCGGTCTGGCTGCTCTGTGCGCTGCCGGTCATTGCGTCCTACCTCAGCTTCTACGTCTGGAAGCCTTCGGGTAAGGCTTATGGGGACCTGATCCATCCGCCGCTGGACATGCCGACCGGTTTGCCCCTGCGCACCCTGTCCGGCCAGGAAGTGCCGGCAGCCGCCTTGAAGGACCAGTGGTTGCTGGTGGTGGTGGACAGCGGCCGTTGCACCGGCTCCTGTGAAGACCGCCTTTTCATGCAGCGCCAATTGCGCGAAATGCTTGGCAAGGAGCGCGACAAGCTCGACAAGGTCTGGCTGGTGGTGGATGACGCGCCGATTGCCGATGCGCTGCGCCATAGCCTGGAGAACACGCCGGCCATGCACATCCTGCGCGTCGACCGTGCCGCGTTGGCGGCATGGATGGAACCGGCCACGGGGCATGGCTTGGGCGACCACCTGTACTTGGTGGATCCACGCGGGCGCTGGATGTGGCGCTCCCCGGTCGCAGCCGAGCCGCAGAAGGTCAAGCGCGATCTGAGCAAGCTGCTGCGCGCCGCCGAAAGTTGGGACCAAGCGGGTCGGCCATGAGCGGTGTGGACTGGGCTCCTCTGCTGGAGTTGCTGCTCATTGGCCTGGCGGTAGCTGCGGTGCCGCTGGCCGTCTGGATTTGGAAGGCCAAGTCCGGTGACCCTCGGTCCCGTTTGCGGGCGCTGACCTTGCTCACGCTATTCCTGACCTTCGACCTGATCGTCTTTGGTGCTTTCACGCGACTGAGCGACTCCGGCCTGGGCTGTCCGGATTGGCCGGGCTGCTATGGCCAAGCTTCGCCGCTGGGCGCACGCGCCGAGATCGCCGCCGAACAAGCGCTGCGACCTACAGGGCCGGTCACTCATGGCAAGGCATGGGTGGAAATGGTGCACCGCTACTGGGCGAGCGGCGTCGGCTTCCTCATCCTGGTGATGGCCGGTGTGGCCTGGCGCTGGCGGCGTCTGCCATTGCCGCATCCGGGCTGGAGTGCGCTCACGCTGGCATGGGTGCTGGTGCAAGGTGGTTTCGGCGCGCTCACGGTGACCTGGAAGTTGTTTCCGGCCATCGTCACCCTCCATCTGCTGTTCGGCCTGGGTTTGATGGTCTTGCTGGCCCTGCACGCAGAGCGACTTCAGCCCAGGCCTTTGCACCTGCCACCGGCCGTGATGGGCCTCTGGTGGGCCGCCGGCGCGTTGCTGTGGTTGCAGATCGTGCTGGGCGGCTGGGTGAGTACGAACTACGCGGTGCTGATCTGTTCAGACTTCCCAACATGCCAAGGCCGCTGGTGGCCCGAGGCCGACTTTTCCGAGGGCTTTCGCCTTTGGCGCGAGCTCGGCCGTGAGGCGGACGGCGGCTGGCTGGCCCAGCCGGCGCTCACGGCCATCCACCTCGCGCACCGCATGGGCGCTGTGTTTGCCACGGCCGCCTTGCTGGCGCTGGCCTGGTCTCTGCGCCGAGCCGGCGAATCGCGATGGGCGGTGGTGTTCGCCGTGCTCGTGGGCCTGCAGGTGTTCAGCGGCGTCTCCAACGTCGTGCTGGGCTGGCCGCTGCTGGCGGCCCTGCTGCACAGCGGCGGCGCCGCAGCGCTGGTCCTGACCTGGACCGTGCTCGGCGCACGCCTGCATGCGGCCCGCCAGGCGCAACCCAACTGGCGGGAGGCCTTGGCATGAGCAGCGGCGTGCAGGTTCAAGCACCCAGCATGCCCCGATGGCGGCAGTTCTACGCACTGACGAAGCCGCGTGTGGTGCAACTCATCGTGTTCTGCGCGATCGTGGGCATGTTGCTGGCGGTGCCCGGCCTGCCCAGCCGCGACGAATGGCAGACGATGCTGGCGGCGTCCCTCGGCATCTGGCTCGTCGCGGCGGCTGCGGCGGCCTTCAATTGCTTGGTGGAGCAGCACATCGACGCCCGCATGAAGCGCACAGCCTGGCGGCCGACCGCGCGTGGCGAGCTTTCGCGCACACAGTCGTTGGTGTTCAGCGCCTTACTTTGTGCCGCCGGTGGCCTGCTCCTGCTGCTGTTCGTGAATGCGCTGACGCTCTGGTTGACCCTCGCCACCTTCGTCGGTTATGCGGTCGTCTACACCGTCTACCTGAAGCCGACCACGCCGCAGAACATCGTGATCGGCGGCGCATCGGGCGCCATGCCACCGGTGCTGGGCTGGGCGGCCATGCGCGGTGAGCTGGGGGCCGAGCCCTGGCTGATGTGCCTGATCATCTTCCTTTGGACGCCTCCGCACTTCTGGGCGCTGGCGCTCTACCGTGCCGAGGAGTACGCCAAGTCCGGGTTGCCGATGCTGCCCGTCACGCACGGCAATGCCTTCACTCGATTGCAGGTCCTGCTCTATTGCTGGGTGCTGCTCGCGGCCACGCTGCTGCCGTACTTGATCGGCATGAGCGGCCTGCTCTATCTGGTGGCTGCGTTGGCCTTGGGGCTGCGCTTTTGCTGGATGGGCTGGCGCTTGTACAAGGCCTACAGTGATGCCTACGCCCGCCGCACTTTCTGGTTCTCCATCTGGTACTTGGCCGCCTTGTTCGCTGCCCTCCTCGTCGACCACTATGCCGCTCCCTTCCTCTACTAGACGCGCGACTCTGCTGCTGGCAGCCCTGGGCTTGGCAGGCTGCAGCAAGTCCGCCTTCAACGGCATCGATCTGACCGGCGCCAGCTATGCCCAGGGTTTTGAGTTGCTGGACCCGGAAGGCCAAGTGCGACGGCTGAGCGACTTCCGCGGCAAGGTGGTGGTGGTGTTCTTCGGCTACACGCAATGCCCTGACGTGTGCCCCACGACCATGGGCGAGCTGCGGGCGGTTCGAGAAGAGCTTGGCGAGCTGGGTGAGGATCTGGTGACGGTGTTCATCAGCGTCGATCCAGAGCGCGACACGCCGGAGATCCTGCGTGACTACCAAAAGGCCTTCGGCAAGGGCTTCCATGCGCTGAGCGGAAGTCCCGAGCAGGTCCGGCAGACAGCCAAGGAATTCAAGGTGGTCTATCAGCGCGTGGAAGGCGAGAGTGCCCACTACACGGTCGACCACACCGCTGCCAGCTTTCTGTTTGATCGGCAGGGTCGCGTGCGGGTGTACAGCCGCTACGGCACACCGGCGCCGGCACTCAAGGCAGATCTCGAGGCCTTGTTGAAGGGCTGATGGCGGTGGTGGGCAAGGCTTTTTGGAAAGGCTGGCCCACGTGGGCTTGTCCCAGCCGCCTTCGGGCACAGGGGCAGCCAGGGTGAGGAGCGGGCCGCCGGCCTCTCCCCTGCAGCCGGGCACGGCCCCGTTGGGTGGGGTTCCGGGCGAGCCTGACGCCGCAAGTTTTCGCCTGCGCTCCCTTCAGCGCCGCGTCCAAGTGATTTGCCTTTCCAGCGCGGCCGCCTTGCTGGTGTCGATGCTGATCGGCATCTCAGCGCGGGTCTGGATCGCCACGGGGCTGCAGGGTCTTGGCGTGGTCGTGTGCCTTGGCGCCTACTGGCTGTTGCGGCATGGCCAGATTCGTCTGGCCATCTACGGGGTGGTGGGAAGCCTGGCGGTGGTGTTCAGCTCCATCGTGTGGGCCAACCATGGCCTGGCCGATCCGGCCATGGGGGCGCTCGGCGGATTGATGTTGGTGGCTGCCATGCTCGGCCTGTCACGGCGGGCCTTCTTGTTGTTGGTGTTGTTCATGGTGGGTCAGGTCGTGGCCGTGGGCGTCGCCAACTTGCAGGGCTGGTATGTGCATCTGCCGCGACCCTTGACCGGCAGCCGTGTGGTGAGCCACGCGCTGGTGCTGGGCTTGATCGGCCTGTTCGCCTGGTGGCTTTCCCGTGACCTGGGCCGTGCGTTGGAGCATGCGGACGCGGAGACGATGCGGGTTCGCGAAGGGGCGGAGCGCCTGGAATATTTGTCCTTGCACGATGCGCTGACGGGCTTGCCGAATCGCATGCTGGCCCGGGAGCGTTTCGAGCTGGCAGCCAAGGATGCGCAGCGAAGTGGGCGGCAACTGGCCCTCGTGATCCTCGACCTCGACCACTTCAAGCTCGTCAACGACAGCCTCGGGCATCCGGCCGGCGATGCGCTGCTGCAAGCCGTGACACAGCGGTTGCAGGGCGTACTGCGCGCCAGCGACACGCTGAGCCGCTTCGGCGGCGATGAGTTCATCATCCTGCTCACTGGCCTGGAGGAGGCCGTGCAAGCCTCCCGCGTGGCTGCGCAAGTGGTCCAGTCACTCGCGGAACCGTTCGAGATTCAAGGGCGTGTCGTGAGTTGTGGCGCGTCGATCGGTGTCGCGCTGTACCCCACTGATGCACTGAGCTTCGACGACCTGGTCAAGCGAGCCGACCTAGCCATGTACCGGGCGAAGGAGACCGGGCGCAACGGCTTCCAGTTCTTCGACCGCAGCCTGCACGAGACCGTGGAACAGCAACTGGGGCTGGATGCCGACATGCGTCAGGCCCTGGCATCCGGTGACCAGTTCTATCTGGCCTATCAGCCGCAGTTCAATTTGGCGAATGGCGCATGCGTCGGCGTTGAGGCCTTGCTGCGTTGGCAGCATCCGCTTCGCGGAGCGATCTCTCCAGCTCAGTTCATCCCACAGGCCGAGCGCAGCGGCTTCATCGTTGCCTTGGGTGCATGGGTATTGGACGAGGCATGCCGCCAAGCCAAGGTGTGGCGCGAGCAGGGCGTGGCGCTCAGGATTTCGGTCAACGTGTCGCCAATGCAGATCCGCCGGGGAGGTTTCGCGGAACAGGTTCAATCCACCCTAGCAGCCCATGGGCTCGCGCCCGACACCATTGAACTGGAATTGACGGAGTCCCTGCTGGTGGACGACGGCAGCGCCGCCGCCAGGACCCTGAACGCGCTCGCCGACCAGGGCGTGCAACTCGCCATCGACGACTTCGGCACCGGTTACTCCAACCTCGGCTACCTGCGTCGCTTCCAGATCGGGCGTTTGAAGATCGACCGCTCCTTCGTGGCACCTCTCGACGATGTGCAGCACGACGAGGCGATCGTCAGGGCCATCGTGCAGATGGCGAGCAGCCTGGGCATCGACACTCTCGCGGAGGGCGTCGAAACGGAGCCTCAGCGCCAGCGCTTGGCTGACCTGGGATGCCGGCACGCGCAAGGCTTTCTTTGGCACCGCGCGTTGCCGGCTGAGGACTGCGCGCACGTGTGGCGCGAGCAGCAGGCAGGCCGCTAGGCGGTCAGCGCCTTTCGCATCTTCTTCATTGCAGCGGCCTCGATCTGGCGGATGCGCTCGGCGCTCACGCCGTACTCGGCGGCCAGCTCATGCAGGGTCTTGCCGCCACTGGCATCGTCGTTCACGTCGAGCCAGCGCGCTTGCACGATGTGGCGGCTGCGTGCGTCCAGTACGTCGAGCGCACGCTGCAGGCCGTCACCAGCCATCACGTCGCGGTCGCGTGTCTGCAGCAACTGGCTGGGTTCCTGGGTCTGGTCGGCCAGGTAGGCGATGGGAGCCAGCGGCGCACCGTCGGTGTCGTCGGTTTCCGGGGGCTCCAGCGCCACATCGGCGCCGGCCAGCCGGGTTTCCATCTCCACCACCTCTTCGGGCTTCACATCCAGTTGCCTAGCCACCTGGGCGATCTCGTCTTGCGAGAGCCCATGACGCTGCGGGGCATCGCTCTGTGCCTTGAGGCTGTGCTTGATCGAGCGCAGGTTGAAGAACAGCTTGCGCTGCGCCTTGGTGGTGGCCACCTTGACCAGGCGCCAGTTGCGCACGATGTAATCGTGGATCTCGGCCTTGATCCAATGCATCGCGTAGCTGACCAGGCGCACGCCCTGATCCGGGTCGAAGCGGCGCACGGCCTTCATCAGGCCCACATTGCCTTCCTGGATCAGGTCGCCCTGCGGCAGGCCGTAGCCCATGTACTGACGCGAGATCGACACCACCAGACGCAGGTGCGACAACACCAGACGGCCAGCGGCTTCCAAATCCCCGTGCTCCTTGAGTTGGCGGGCGTAGCGCTGCTCCTCGTCTGCTGTCAGCATGGGCAGGCGATTGACTGCCGAGATGTAGGCGTCGAGGTGGCCCAGCGAAGGAATCAGGGCCCAGGGATCACGGACTGCAACGGCGTTCGACATACGGGATTTCCCCAGTCAGCGGGCCCACCACGGGACCCGACAGCGACGACTTTAGCACTCGACCATCTGGAGTGCTAACAGTCCATGTCAATCGAAGCCATAGGGTTAATAAGCGATAACCCCTGGTTTGGCTGCTGCTTGCTCCGCGTCGCCCCGTCCGGGTCGGCCGCGCAAGGCCTGCGGTGCGCAGGCGCCGGCTCGCCTTCAGTCCATCAAACCGAACTCAGGGCTGGAGACCATCCCAACGATGTCCAGCAGGATGAGGATGCGCTCGTTGACCTTGCCCAAGCCCGTGACATGCCGCGAGTCAATTGCTGAGCTGATCTCGGGTGCCGGCCGGATCTGGTCGTCTTCCAACTCCAGCACATCAGACACCGAGTCGGCCACCATGCCCAGCACGCGGTTGCCGATGTTCATCACGATGACCACGGTGAAGTCGTTGTACAACGCCTCGCACCCCAGCTTGATGCGCATGTCCATGATCGGGACGATCACACCGCGCAGGTTCACCACGCCCTTGACGAACGACGGGGCGTGGGCCACTCGGGTCGGCACCTCGTACGAGCGGATTTCCTGCACCTTCAGGATGTCCATGCCGTACTCCTCGCCGCCGACGCGGAAGGTGAGGAACTGGCGGGTGGGCTTGACGCCTGCGGACGCCCCGATGGCGGGGGCGGCAACAACGAGATCGGTGCTCATGCGACTCCTGGGGCAGACCGTGGAAGCGAGGCCATGGCGCGCGACCTGCACGCCTCGTGGACGATTCTGCCGCAGCGCATCGCACCCGTGCCCGGCGGCTATCCCTGGCGATTCAGCGCCTTCGCGCCGCCATCTCTTGGCCCATGGCATTCCGTTCGAGATCGCCGCTCGCGGCACGGGCGATCGGGAAGGCGTCTCCCTCCTCGGCTTCGATGTGGCGCCGGTACAGCGCGGCCCAGTCCCTCCAGTTCCCGCTCAACGCCACCGTCTGACCGCATTGAACTGACAGCAGGGCGCTCCGCAGAGCCAGCCAGCCCGCGTGCATCTCCCGGTGCTCGGCTGCCAAACGATCCGCAAGCAGCACGTGCCCTTGGGCACGCAGCCTGGGCAGCACATGGCGCTCCTCGTCCTCGTGGTGATGCGGCGCCGCCAGGTCGAAGTAGCGCAACAGGTCAGAGGCAGCCCCTTGGGCTTGCGCATCGGCCCCGTGGCTCAGCAGGTGCGCGTGCAGACGCTCCAGCAAATCCAGGCGCTGCAGCACCCTCTCATGGCAGGCATGCAGCATTTCGAAGGGTTGTTCAAAGCCCACCGACGGCGAATTCAGCAACGGCCCGTTCATGCCAAGCCCCCAGCCCACCAGGCCCAAGGCTGCCGCGTCCGGGCCACTCCCACCAGCAGCGCCACGCAAGCCAGCGCGGCTACGAAGGCCAGCGCCTTGCTCCAGCGCGCGGGGGCACGCTTCAGCGCCAGGCTGCCCAGCGCGATGTACGCCGCGAGCAAGCCCAGCTTGACTGGCAACCAAGCCTCGGTGACTTGCAGCGCCACCACCAGCAGCACGCCGGCCAGCAGCAGCAGGCTGTCGATGCCGACGCTGGCGGCGCGCACAGCGCCTTGCATGGGCCAGCGCGCGCCCGCCAGCACGCCCACGCCGCGCGCGGTGAACAGCAGCACGCTGAGCGCGGCCAAGCCAATGTGCGCATGGCGCAGCAGCGGGTAGTGTTGAATCAGATCCATGCCGGCATCGTCGCTCACCAACGCGCCTCCAGCGACAGGCGCACCGTGCGCGGCAGCTCCTCGCTACTGAACAGCGGCGACTTGGCGGCCAAGCGCAAATTGCCGGCGTTGTCCACCCCGGCACGCAGGCGCCAGCCACCGCCCAGGTCGCGATGGCCGTACACGTTCACGAGGTTAAGCGTGGGCACCGGTTGCGGCGCCTGGCTGGCGGTGCTGCCGGCCAGGTAGAGGCCAGCCTGCTGCTGCAGCGACACGCCCAGTCCCCAGCCGGCCTGCTGCACGTCGGCACGCAGGCCGAACAAGCGCTCGGCCCGCTTGTCCAGGGGCACCCCCTGGCCGTCCTTGGCGCGCATCAGGGTGGCATGGGCCTGCAGGTTCAGCCAAGGCCATGGGCGCCAGCCGGCCTGCAGCTCCAGACCCTGCAGCGTGGCCTGCTCGACGTTGTTGAAGCGGTAGGTGCCGCGCGCCGGGGTGCCGCTCACCAGCACCGAATTGATGAGGTCCCGCACCTCGTTGCGGAACAGCGTGGCCGACAGTCCGTAGCCGGGCCGATCCAGGGCCAGCGCCACTTCGGCGCTGTCGCTCACCTCCGGCCGCAGGTCGGGGTTGCCAAGGAAGGTGTTCGGGCCTTCATCCTCGCGGTAGCTGGGGTCGATCTGCTTCACCGTCGGGGCCTTGAAGCCGCGCCCAAAGCCGCCCTTGGCCACCCAGCCACCGCCCAGTTGCGTCACCAGATAGCTGCGCGGGCTGAGGAAACCACCGAAGCGGCTGTGCTCGTCCCAGCGCAGGCCGCTGGTCAGCGCGACCTGGGGCGACAGCGGCAGCTCCCATTGCCCGTACACGCCGCGGTGCAGCGCATGCCCTTCGCCGCCGGAAAGGCCGATGTTGATGACGCGTTCATCGCGCCATTCGAAGCCCAGCGTTGCGCGCCCATCGCCGAGCGGGCTGCTCGCCTGGCCTTCCACCACTTCGTCGCGCAGGGTGTTGGGGCGCAGCGGCGTGACGCCGTTGCTGCGCGTATTGGCCACCGCCAGCTCGCTGCGGTAGATGCGCAGCAGGCTGTCGCGCTGGTCGCCCCAGTCGGCGTCCCAGCGCAGGGCGGCCAGTTCGCGGTCCACCTGATGGCGGCTCTCGAACAGGCGGCGCTGGCCGGTGCGCTCGCGCTGCATCATCCAGCGTTGCTCGTCTGCGCGCCGCAGGTCCAGGCGCAGGCGCTGCGTGGCGCTCAAGTCGCCCTCCAGGCGCAGCGAGACCTCGCGCGGCGCGCGGCCTTCGACGGCGCTCAGGCTGGGGTCGGCCGCCAATGCAGTGGCGCTGCGGCGCGCGTCTGAAACACTCAGCCCCGCGCGAAGCGCATTCAGGCCCAGGCCGCCGCGCAACGCCACCGCCGCGCGGTGGCCGCTGCCTTGGTCGCCGTCGCCACGCCGCCCTTCCACGAAGGCGCGCGCCTCGAAACGCGTCGGCAAGGGCTGGGTGATGACCTGGATGACACCGCCCAGCGCCTCGGCGCCGTACAGCACCGACATCGGCCCGCGCAGCACCTCGACGCGCTGGATGTCCACCGCGCCCGTCCAGTCCAGTTGGAAGTCGCTGGCGCCTACGAGGCCGTCGCTGGCGCTGATGCGCTGGCCGTCCACCAGCACCAAGGTGTGGCGCGGGTCCATGCCGCGCAGCGACAGGGCCTTGCGCCCGCCCACCGGCTTGGCAAAGGGCTGGATGCCCAGGTCGGCGCGCAGCAGCTGCAGCAGGTTGTCGCTGCCGCGCTGCGCCACCTGCTCGCTGCTCACCACCGCCACCGAGGCCGGTGCCAGTAGCAGGGGCAGCGCATGGCGCGTGGCGCTCACCACCACCTGCGGCAGGTTCACCTCGCTGGCGGGTGCCTGGGTCTGCGCCGCGAGCGGCGTGAAGGGGCTGAGCGCCAGCAGGGCCGCCGACAGCGCGTGGCGTCGGAAGCGATGCGGGGCGCGAAGGGTCAGGCTGTGCATGGAAGGGCTCCGTGGAACGAATGCCCGCCAGCGTCGCGGCAGGGAGCCTTGCGCTCCTTGAAGCGGTTCAAGATCGGCGCCACGCAGCGAATTCGCTTGATGCGGATCAAGGCAAGGCCGGCCACAGCGAAAAGTTGAAGCGCGTCAAGGATGGCCGGCAGGCACAAGGCCAGCATCGCCCCACCCTTCTTTAGGTGCTGCCGCGATGCCTGTCTCCCCGTCTGCCACCGCCCTGACCGTGAGCCTTCCATGTCGGCCCCGTCGCTAGCCGTCGCGCCTTCGGTCTGTGCCGGCCTGCGGCCCGCGCTGCAGCATGGCTGGCAGGCCTCGTTTCCGCTGCAGAGCGCACCCTGGCGCGAGATGGCCGAGCGCGTCGGCGCCACACCTCGCGAGTTGCTGGCTTATGCGCAGCGTCTGCAGCAGCAGGGCCAGCTGGCTCCCGTGCAGGTGCGCTGGGGTAAACGTGTGCGGCGCCAGCGCTGGCGCCTGGGCTTCGCAGCCCTGGACCTTGCTGCCAGCGCCGCCTTGCAAGCCGCTGCCGAACAGGAGCCCGCTGCACTCTGCCTCGAATGGGTGGAAGAAGGCACCGGCATCGACCACTTGCCGCGCGTGTGGCTGCACCTGGAAGCGCGCGAGCCCGAGGAACTGCTGGCCGCCACGCAGCAGTTGGAGGCCGCCGCCGGCACCAGGGCCGCCGCGCGCTGGCTGCTGCAGCAATCGGTCGACCCTTGCGCCTGCGAACTCAGCGGCGGGCCTTGCCTGGATCCTCGGCTGGCCGTCGCGCTGGAGCGGGGTGGTTTGCCCCTCGTGGCCCACCCGTTCGCCGCGCTGGCCACCCAGTTGGGCGACCGAAGCGAGCGCGCCTTGCTGGCCCGCCTGCGCGACTGGCAGCAACAGGGCTGGTTGCAGCGCCTGTGCCTGAAGCCGCCCTTCCAGCGCCGCGTGCAGCGCTGGCGCACCTGGCTGCTGGACGAGGCGCCGGCCTTCACGCTGCAAGCCAGCGGCCTGGCCGGGCATCGCTGGGAAGACAGCCAGCCTGAGCAAGCGGGCGGCTGGTGGCTCAGCGCTGTGGGCGACACCCCGCTGCCCGGCGCCTTGCCTGCGCCCGTGCGGGCCAGCTGGTCCTCGCGCGTCCTGCGCCTGCGGCCGCAGGCGCAGCTCTACGTCTGAGTCGGCCTGCTCAGCCGCAGGCGCCGATGTAGCCGCAGGCGGTGCAGAACTCGCAGCCATCCTTGTCGATCAGGCTGGCGTTGCCGCACTCCGGGCAGGCGCGGCCGCCGGCCGGGAATAGCGCCTGCTGGCGCGGCGCGGCCGGTTCGGGCTGGGCTTGCAGCAGACCCATCTCGCGCAGCGGGTAGCCGCGTTCGTCGAGCAGGCCCAGCATCGCGTAGCGGTGGATGATGAGCCGCGCCAGGTAGGCCACCGTGCTGGGCCAGACGCGCTGGCGCCGCTCGGCACCGGGCTGCAGGGAGGGCTCGAAGGCCATGAAGTCGCCCAGCGGCTCGGCGTAGTTCAGCAGCTTGCGCAGCTTCATGCCGATCCAGGCCGGGTCGAGCACGCGCATGTCGAGCGACAACAGTCGTGCCAGGCCGTCGAGCGCGCGCGGATACTGGCCGGAGAGGGTCATCGCGCAGGGCCGGGTGTGCGCCAGGCCATCGGGCCCCATCACGCTGACCTCTTTCAACGTGAGCGTCAGGCGGTCGTGCGCGGCCGGGTTCTCAACGTCCACCGTCCAGGCCAGGGTGCCGTCGAAGCCGGTCTGCGGTTCGTGGCGGCTGAACAGGGCGTCGAGCACCGGCGTGGACGCGCCCGGCGCCGGCGGCAAGGTGCCGAGCTGTTCGCAGCGCCAGCGCAGCAGCGCCGCCACGGCAGCCACCACGCCGGGGAAGCGGCGCGGCGCGCCGTCGGGCGGGAAGGGCAGCTCGAAGGGCGCATCGTCGGCCAGGGTGGCCAGCTGGTCGAGCTTGAGCTGCAGCCAGCCGCGGTCGAAGGCGCGCAGGTCCATGGACAGACTCTTGGCCAGGGCCCCCAGGCCGCGCGGCTGCTCGGCGCCGTTGGTCCAGATCTCGAAAACATCGCCTTGTGCCGCCGCGGTTTCCCCGATGAACAGCGCGAGGTCGCCGCCCGGCGCGCGAACCATGAAGGTCCAGGCCGGGTTGCCTGCCGGCAGCTCGGGCCGGCCCGGCCAGCGCAGCGAGGCCAGCACCGGCGCGCGCGAGGGCGAGAGCTGCAGGCGCTGGTTGGGGTCGAAGACCCCGGCGGGAGCAACGGTCGCCGCGGGAGCGGCGGGCACTGCAGCCGGTGCCGGCGTCGTGCTCAGCACCGAGCCCAGCACGCTGTTCGGCCGGAAAGTGGCCAGGCCCTTCAGCCCGAGCTTCCAGGCCTGCAGGTACAGGTCCTGGAAGTCGGCGAACGGGTAGTCGGCGGGCACGTTCACCGTCTTGCTGATGGCCGTGTCGATGTAGGGAGCCACCGCGCCCACCATGGCCGCATGGTCGGCGGCGGCAATCTCCAGCGCGCTCACGAAGGCCGGGGGCAGCGGCGCCTCGGCACCGTGCAGGTGGCGGAACAGGCGGTAGGCGTGGTCCTCCACCGCGTACTTCTTGAAGCTGCCGTCGGCCTCGCGCTTCTTGCGCTCGTAGGTCCAGCTGAAGGCGGGCTCGATGCCGTTGCTGGCGTTGTCGCAGAAGGCCAGGCTGATGGTGCCGGTGGGCGCGATGGACAGCAGGTGCGAGTTGCGCAGCCCCGTGGCGCGGATGCGGTCTTTGAGCGCCTTGGGCAGGCGCGAGGCGAAGCGCCCGCCGCTGAGCAGCAGGTCGGCGTTGAAGAGCGGGAAGGCGCCGCGCTCCACGGCCAGGTCGCAGCTGGCCGCGTAGGCGGTGTCGCGCATCAGCTCGGCAATGCGCGAAGCCTTGGCGCGCGCCTCGGCGCTGTCGTAACGCAGGCCCAGCATCACCAGCGCATCCCCGAGGCCGGTGAAACCCAGACCCACGCGGCGCTTGGCCTGGGCCTCGGCGTGCTGCTGGGGCAGCGGCCACAGGGTCAGCTCCAGCACGTTGTCCAGCGCTCGCACGCAGGTCGGCACCAGGGCGGTGAAGGCCTCCTCGTCGAAGCGGGCTTCCGCGCCGAAGGGTTCCTGCACGAAGCGGGTCAGGTCGATCGAACCCAGGCAGCAGCAGCCATACGGCGGCAGCGGCTGTTCGCCACAGGGGTTGGTGGCGCTGATCTGCTCGCAATACGAGAGGTTGTTGTCGCGGTTGATGCTGTCCAGGAAGAGCACGCCCGGCTCGGCGTGGTCGTAGGTGGAGCGCATGATCAGGTCCCACAGCTGCCGGGCGGGCAGGCGGCGGTAGACCCAGAGCCCGTCGGCGCGCAGCGCGGCGCCCTGGGCCTTGAGCGAGGGGCCGGGCTCGGCGCGGTGCGCCAGCTCGACCTCTCGGTCTTCCATCACCGCTTCCATGAAGGCGTCGGTCACGCCCACGCTGAGGTTGAAGTTGCGCAGCTCGCCGCCGTCCTTGGCGCGGATGAAGGCTTCGATGTCCGGGTGGTCGCAGCGCAGCACGCCCATCTGCGCCCCGCGCCGGCTGCCGGCGCTTTCCACGGTCTCGCAGCTGCGGTCGAACACGCGCAAGTAGCTGACCGGGCCGCTGGCGTGGCTGCGCGTGCTGCCCACCCAGGCGCCGCTGGGCCGGATGCGCGAGAAGTCGTAGCCCACGCCGCCGCCTCGGCGCATGGTGTCGGCGGCTTCGGACAGCGCGGTGTAGATGCCGGCGAATCCGTCCTCGGGCGTGCTGATGCTGTCGCCCACTGGCTGCACGAAGCAGTTGATCAGCGTGGCCTGCAACCCGGCACCCAGCGCCGACTGGATGCGCCCCGCCGGCACGAAGCCCGCCGCCAGCGCTGCGGCGAAACGCTCCGCCCAGGCCTCGCGCTCGGCGGGCGCCTCCACTTCGGCCAGGGCCTTGGCCACGCGGCGCTGCACGGCCTCGATGCTGGCCTCATCCCCCTTGGCGTACTTCTCCAGCAGCACCTCGCGGCTGATCGGCTGGGCGGGCAGGGTGAGGGCGCTCAATGTGGGACTCATTTCCTAGATATGGCGTGTTGGCGAAGGCCGTGACGCTACATCTAGTGGCGCTTTCGAGCCAGCGCGGACCTTTGCGATCGGTCAATACGCGGCGAAGTCTAGGAGCCCGACAGGCTCCTAGGCTTCGCAGGCCTTTCGTGCACCGGCACACGCACAGGGGCAGGCATCGCACATGCGCGCGTGCATCTGCTTGGACAGCCTGACTCGAACCTCGCCATCGGCTGCGTCCAAGGGGCGCCATTCGAAGCAACCCCCGCGCGCCGCCTCCATCAGCTGCTGCAGGCTGTCGAGGTCGCGCTCGTCGCAGAGCTCCAGGTGCTCGCCCAGGGTCAGTCCGTCAAAGGCCGCGAACACCGGGCGGTGGCGTTCGCGCAGCGGCAAGCCGCGCAGGTCGAGCAGGCTCATGGGGGTCTCCGTTTGTTCGGCAGGGCCGAACCGGTTCGACCGGCTCGGTGACCCTGGTGTGGAAGGCCGGCAGACTAGGCGGCGGCGCGTCGTGCGGATTTTCGCTGCATCAACCCGGACGCCCATCGGCCCGTGGCTGACCCAGCCACAGGCCATGGCGCCAAGCCCAGGCGCTGGCCACCAGCGCCCACACCAGGCCCGAAGGCCAGGCTGGCAAGAGGTTCAGCGCGGCAGCCAGGCGCAGCAGCACGCCAGCCTGCAAGAGCAGGAAGCCGCGCCAGGCCCAGGCGTCCACGGCCAAGGGTCGGCCGCTGTGACCGGTGACCACGCGGGTGGCCATGGCCACCAGGGTGCTGCCCAGGTAGCCGAGGGTCATCGCGTGCAAGGGCGCCAGGCCCAGGCCGGTGCCGCCGCTGGCGCGCCAGGCTGCGGCTACCGCCGCCAGCAGCGCCGTCAGCCCCAGCCAGACGAAGCCGACATGCAGCATGGCCAGCAGCCGCAGCCCGACGCCGCGCAAACTGCGCGCCAGGCCCCAGCGCCAGGCCAGGCCGAGCAGACCCAGGCCGCCCGCGAAGAGAAGGGCCGCTGCCAGCCACTCCACACCGGCCGGGAGGCTCCAACCCATCAGCGGCGTCAGTTCCACCGCGCCGGTCAGCACCAGCAGCACCAGCAGGCCGACGAGCACCGTGTAGGGCCGCCAGACCTCCAAGCCGGGCAGCACGGCGGCGCTGAAGAAGGGCAGCATGCGGTGCGACACGATGACGAAGGTCGGCGCCAGCCACAGCCAGAGCAGCGCGTGCACGGCAGCGCGCAGCAGCAGCGGGTCTTCGCGCTGCAGGCCCAGCGCTGCGGCCAGCAGGGCGGTCAGTCCCAGAAAGCCAGCCACCACCACGCCCAGCGCGTGCAGGCGGTCGGGCACGCGGCTGGCTCGCAGCAGCGGCACGAAGCGCAGCAGCAGCCAGCCCCAGGCCATTGCCACCTGCAGCAGGGCCAGCGCGGCCCACAGGCTGCTCACATGGAAGGCCACCAGTGCCTGCACCCAGCCGGCACCGAAGAGCAGCAGCGGCGCCAGCAGCTGGCGGGCGTCGAGCTCGGGCATGCCCAGCCAGCGCGGCCCGGCGGTGTACAGGAAGCCGGCGATGAAAGCCGGCATGAAGCCGCCGGCGAACAGCAGTCCGTGCGCCAGCGAGGGCGCCACCGCCCAGGGCAGGCTCAGCAGCAAGGCGGCCAGCCACCACAGGGCCGAGCCCGCCAGCCCGAGCGCGGCCACGAAGAAGGCGAGGCGGTGCGGAGCCGCCAGCAGACGCTCGGCGCGCCAGTCCGGCGGCTCGCAGGCCTCCTGCGGGTTCGGCATCGGCACCTGCGGTTTCAGCGACACGCGCACGAGGAATCGCCCGGCTCGGCCAGCGCGCCGGCCAGGGTGCTGGCGAAGCCGGTGGCCAGGCGCGTCACGCGCACCCGCCAGATCTCGGGCAAGCGCTCCAGCGTCTCCCAATCAAAGGCATGGCCGAACAACTCGCCGAAACGGCGCTGCAGCCCACGGGGCTCGTGGTCGTTGATGAACTCGAAGGACTGGCCGGCGCACAGGCCCTCGAAGGTGGCCAGCACCAGGGTGTGACGGTCGGCGGGCGGCAGGGCGCGAAGGTCGATGCAGGCCATGGCAGCTTCGGCGGTGGGAGACGGGTTCAGGCTAGAGCCTGCCAGCCCGGCGCGCCTTGAATTGGTTCAAGAAGGAGCAGCTGCCGAAACCGACAAGTAAAGCGTGACGCGCCAAGCCATTCCGCTGAGCGATTCACAGCTCAGTTCGGACCGAAAGTCATTGCCCATCGCTGCGGCCAGCTCGCTGACCTTGCTCTGTGCCAAGTCTGGCAGCGTGCCGAGTCCGCTCCAGCTGATCGCAGAGCTGCCTTTGCTGACGTCGTGGCGGAGGTCGATGACCAACGATTGGTGTTGCGCATGGGCCTGCAGACAAAGCAGAAACAGCCTGCGCAACAAAGGGAGCAAGGTGTCGCCCGAACAGCCGACGGACAGCCGGCCTTCAGGCAACTGCCAGCGCAGGGCTGGGGCAGGCTGGGTCAAGGCCGCCACGGCTTCTGCATGGGCCATGCGCAGGATGGCACCCAAATCTCTGCGGTCATGAAGCTCGGCACCGTCGCCATGATGCGAGGCGACGCCGTTTGCCATGCGTTTGAGTGTGCATTGCATCAAAACGAGCTGCTCGTCCCAGTCCAACCAGGTTTGCGCATCTGCGCGCTGCTGACCTTGGCCGTAGCTCACTTTCTGCCTGGTGACACGCTGCATGTGCGCCAATTGGGCTGCGAGGTTCGTGGCCAGCGTCCGCCACAAGCCTTGATCTGGCGCATGGGCTGGTAACTCTGTCACCAGGCAAAGGATGCTAGGCGGGCTGCCGGCATCTTCCGGCAACCTCAGCTTGGTCACATGGAAGCGACGACGCTTGCCATCCTTGGTTGGGAGCCAGGTCTCGTATCCCAGGCTTCCACCCTTCTCGCGAAGGCGTCGATCAATCGCTTCGTGCTCCTTCGCTTGTGTCTGAGCGTGCAGGTCGGCGGCAGGACTGCCCAACACCTCTTGCCGTGAGCGACCGAACAGTTGCTCCCAGGCGGCATTCACGTGCAGGTAGCACCCCATGTCATCCAGCAGAGATATGGGTAACGGGCTGCTCTCCACCAGACGAGCGTGGAAGCGGGCCTGTGACTCCAACTGCTGCTGAAGCAGCGCCTGCTGCGTGCACTCCACGGCCGACCCCGCGAATCCGAGTTCGCCTTGGGTGTCCACCATCGGCACCACCGTGACATCGAACCAGCGCTCAACGCCGATGGAGTCGACAAGGCCGCAACGTGCACTGCGTGCATGGCTGTCCATCGGTGCAGAGAAGAGGGAGGCAAGGTTCGAGTCCTGCCCCTGGCCAAACAGGCTCGCCAGCCTTTGGCCGATCAAGCTCTCCGGGGGGAGGTCGAACAGGCTTCGAGCTCTGCCGCTGGCGAATACCAGTGCTCCCTTGGCATCGGTGCGAAACAAGAATTCCTGCACGGAGCGAATGACTTGGCTCAGTTCACCTGCCTGAGCGGTCAGTGCTTCGTGCGAGCGGGCGATGCGGCGTTGCTGGCGTTCGTGGCGACGCAGCCCGCGCCATCCCACCCACAGGAGGGCACAAAGAAAGAACGGCATGACCGCCGCTCCCGCCACTTGCGCCCGCGCTTGTTGCCACCAAGCCTCGGTCACGGAGTCCACATCTCGCTCCACCACCAACCACAGCGGCCTCTGACCCACTTGGCGCCAGCTTCGCATGATGGCTTGGCCGTTCGCGCCAAGGACTTCCTGCTGACCGAACCGCTTGTTGGCCCGCGTGAGCTCGTCGACCACTGAGTCGGCGCTGCTGCCCAACTCGGCGGAGCCGCTGTGTGCCAGAGTCTGGCCGCTGAAGGACAACACCGACGCTGACTCAGGTGACGAGGCCAAGACCGCGCGCATGGCCACCGACCAGCCTTCGCTATGCAAATTGGCCACCAGGCGATGCACTCCGTCGGCTCGATGCACGGTCAGCACGAAGGGCACGTAGCCGATGCCTTTTGGGTCTGAGGCTACGAGCCAGTCGCCCCAGAAGCGACCTGCCGTCCAGCGACCCAGGACAGGGCGTAACGACCGAGTCTGGGCATCATGGCGTGCGTTGACTTCGACGGCGGGTGCTTTGACCCCTTCGTCTGGGAGTCGCGGCCGCGTGCCTCCTACCCATTGACCTTGCGAATTCAGGAGTACGAACTCCCGGACCGAACGCTGCAGCGAAAGTGCGTGGATTGCGCTCTGATTCCATGCCTCCGAAGGGGGGCCGGCGGTCGGCAGCGCCTGCGCCAGTGCCACCAAAGCGAAGTGGGCTGCATCCAGCTCACGTGTAACCTGATCTTCAAACAGGCGGGCCAGCAGCAACTGATGCTGCCATTGGCGTTCCATCGCCTGAGCACGGTCTAGATAGACGGCGCGGATGAGTGCCGCGCTGGCGACAAGCACTGCCAGCACGCCAGTCAATAGCATCAGCCGACTTGCAAAGGCCAATGGCCGGATGCGCCAGGCGACATTCATGACCCGGCGATGCGCTCGATAGCTAGCTTGGGCATGCGACTGGGTCGTGTAGGACGACGGCATGGCTTCGATCACTTGAAGACGGCGATCTCTTTCAACCCGTGGCGCCCGGCCGCCGCAAGTAGTCGGCCGTCTCGCTGAACGCGATACACGAATTGGTCCACTCGCTGGAACCACTCACCGTCCCCAGGCTTCACCGCGTAGGCATATGGCAACGGATGAAAAGGTTCGGGGGGAGCGACCACTTGCACCCACTCGACGTTGTCAAGCATGCGCCTGCTGTACGGGTAGTCGGTCATGAAGAGGTCGATGCGCCCCGCAGCGAGTTCTTGCTCACGTGTCGCAGGCGGGCGCACCACCACCAAACTGGCATGGCGCAGAGCGGCGGCCATCACGGGTTCCATGAACGTACCTGCCTGAACGCCCACGGCGACTCCCTGCCGGTCAATGTCCGACCACTCACGCACGATCTTGCTTCCCTTGTGGGTGATGGCGTAGATGCCGCTTCGCAGGTAGGGACGAGTGAATCGCAGGTGCATCGCCCGCTGGGGCAGGACGCCGATGGCGAACATGGCCACATCGCAGCGCTCTGACTGGACGTCGGCGATCAGGGTCGAGAAAGACGAGTCAACGAACTCCAGCTTCAGGCCCAACTCGCGAGCGAACGCAGATGCCAAGTCGATGTCAATGCCGCTCAGCCGGCCAGTGGCCGGCTCGCGGTAGGTGACGCCGTAGTAGTCAGGCCAGATGCAAACCCGGAGCGCGCCAGCCAAACGGATCCGTTGTAGTTGATCGGATGCGTGGATGGCGCTGACCCAGGTCAGGGCTGCTGACGCAACAAGGCTTTGGAGCACGGACTTCATCTTCACTGCACCATATGATGGTAATGATATATGTGATTCTCTGTAAATTTGTTGCGTCGATGGATCGGAGAAGGCCCGCAATTAGATGCCTGCAAATGATAAAAATGGCACTTTATCGGCAATATTACTCACTATGGCCGCGATGAAGCCTTGCCTTCGGTACCGCTCAACCCGCGCGGAACCATTGATGCGGATTAAGGGCGCGGTCCGCCGAAGCCCCGACACTGCCGCCGCCCATGAACGCCACGCCACCGCCCCTGCTGAACGCCGAGCGCCTGCGCTGCGAGCGCGGTGGCCGCATGCTGTTGGAGGATTTCTCGCTGTGCTTGCACGCAGGCGAGTCGGTCTGGCTGCGCGGGCCCAACGGCAGCGGCAAGACCACGCTGATGCGCACCCTGGCCGGGTTGCGCGAACCGGCGGCCGGCCGAGTGCAGCGCGGCGCGCTGCGCCATCTCGGTCACGCCAACGCCCTCAAGGACGAGCTCAGCCTGCAGGAAAACCTGGCCTTCACCGCCGGTCTGCAGCAGCGCCGGCTTGAGGGCGTGCGGCCGGCGCTGGCGCGCTTCGGCCTGCAGGGCCTGGAGCGGCGCACGGCGCGCC
>JAFLDE010000032.1 GCA_017302655.1 Burkholderiales bacterium | reverse complement strand
GTCGGGCGGGACATGGGCTCTAGCCAACAGGCACAGAACGTGGCGGCGATGCGCCGCTCAGCGGCTCTCGCGCTTCCCTTGAGCCAAGCGGTGGGGTGCATCGCAGCAAGCGGCAAGAGGCTGGGCGATCGATGGGCTGCTGCGGACCGACTCGTGTCAGGCTGAGGTGAGGATGTGCCCCGACTAACACAAGAAGCTCCGGTCGGCTTGCCAGGAGCTGGTGCCCGTGGAACATTGCAGGACCGCAGTCGCCCCACGCGCTCCACGAAGCGTGCCGCGATCCTGCGCTTCCGATCCGCGTGTTGCCTTGCACCCTGAATCCATCTCCTATCCTGTCTTCAGCAACATCGCGACGCTTCCTGCCGCGCAGGGCGATGCGTCCCTGACGCGCGAGCGGCCGCAGGCGGCAGTGGCCTTGGCCTGGGCATTGCGTCAGGCCGCGCCGGAACGAGCTGCTGGCCTGCTTGATGGCGTGGACTTGACTCAACTGCCGCTGGCGTCGGCCGCCCGCGCCGAGCTGTTGCGCGCTGAATGGCGCTATGCCCACGGCGACCTTGCCGCCGCTCAGACGCAATTGGCAGCGCTGGCGCAGGGCGATGGATGGTCCGACGAGGCGCTGCTTCAGTCTGACCGCTGTGCGGTGGCCTACCTGGTGGCGCGAGCTCAGGGTCGCATGGATGACGCGCGTGCCTTCCTCAATTCGGCCCAGGCTTGGGCCGAGCAGTCCGGCGACCCGTCGCGGATCGGCCTTTGCCAGGGCCACCAAGCCTTCGAGGCCATCGTCGCCAATTTCGACACAGCAGAGGCTATTTGGCGCGATCCCTTGACTCGGCTGGTCGAGGCCGCCGGCAGTCCGGCTGCTCCCTACGCGAGGTACCTGCTCGGCATGCTGGAGTACCACCTGGGTCGCCCGGGCGACGCCGCGCTGGCATTTGTCGAGGCCGTCGAAGGGCTGGTCGGTTTTGGCATGGCCGTGTTGGCCTCCGCGTGCGCCAACAACGCTTCGGCGGCCTTCGACGACCTGCAGGACATGGACGCGGCTCTGGATTGGGCTCAGCGAGCGTTGGACATCGCGCGCTCCATCGGACTCCCACTTCCGTTGGGCTTGGCCCAGCGTCGCGTGGCCGAGCGACTGCGCTTGCTGGGTCGGCATGAGGAAGCGGCCGCCTGTTTGGAAGACGCCCGGCGCTTGATGCACCCGTTTCGCGGATCACGCAACTTCATCCTGCTCTTGCTGGAATGGGGCGAGTTGGCGCTGGCAGCGTCTGATCTGCCCGAGGCGAGCGAGCACTTCGGCGAGGCGCGGGATCGCGCCGCCGAGATGGACGCCCCCGACCTCTTGGCCAGCGCGTGGCAAGGCCTCGCGACAGTGGCGCTGAAGGCCGGCGAGGTGGCCCATGCGGAAGCGGCCGCACAGCAGGTGCTGAAGATTGCCCAGCAACTTCGCCGGCCGGTGCGCGAGGCCGAGGCGCGGATGACCCTCGGTCGCTGCAAGGCGCTGCGCGGGGAACGCGGGGCGGCGCTTGAGTGCATGCGCCAGGCGATTGCGGTGGAGGGTGCTGAAACCAAGGCCCCGGCCAGCTGGTGGGGGGAGCTGGAGCAAATCCTTGCCGCCGACGGAGACTTCGCTGCAGCCTATGCCGCCAGGGTCAAAGCCGATGCCGCCCAGCGCGTCGAGCGCGGCCAACAGGCGCAGGCGCGAGCCCTCGCCTTCCAGGTTCGCTTGCAGACGGCTCGTCTGCAGACGGAGGCCGCGGCGGAGCGGCAGCGAGCGGATGTGCTGGAGGCCTCGACAAAGACGCTGATGCAGTTGGGCGAAGTGGGGCAGGAGCTCACCTCCTTGCTGGATGAAGAGGAGGTGTATGAAGCGATCCGTCGCCATGTGGAGGGCCTGCTGCAGGCCGAGCATTTCGCCATCTACCTGGTGGATGCCTCGCAACAGGTGCTGGAGCAGGCCATCGCCGCGCAAGGCGACCGGCGCTTTGCGCCGGACTCCGTGCCCATCGATCATCCGAGTGCCAGCTCGGCCCGTGCTTTTCGGGAGAACCGGGAGCTGGTGCTGGAGTTGGACCCAGAGGATCCCAAGGTGCTGTGGATCGAAGGGGCCGTGCGCAGCCGCTCGGCGATGTTCGCGCCGCTGCGCAGTGGCGAACGAAGGCTGGGTGTGCTGAGCATCCAGACCGCTCGCGCAAAGGCCTTCGGGGACCGCGAGGTGCAGGTGTTTCGCAGCCTGTGTGCCTACGCCTCCATCGCCATTGCCAATGCCAAGGCCTACCGGGCGCTGTCCGAGACGCAGCGACAGTTGGCGCGACAGCAGCGCCTGGCCGCCGTGGGCGCCATGGTGGCGGGCGTGGCGCACGAGATCAACACCCCCATCGGCAATGCCTTGCTTTCAGCCAGCTCGCTGGTCGAGACGGGTCGCCGAATCGAGCAAAGCCTCGGAGAAGGGGCGGTCAGTCGCTCCCGATTGCTCCAGCACGCCCGTGAGGTGCAGGAAGCCGGCCATCTGGTGGTGCGCAGCCTGCAGCGGGCCGACCAACTGGTGCAGGCCTTCAAACAGCTGGTGCAGGACCCTCGAACCTGGCGCCGCTCGAACCTGGGCTTGCGGCAGGAAGCCATGCAGGCGCTGTCGCTGCATCGGGTGCGCGCCATCGAGGCCGGGCATGAACTGTCCATCGACATCCCGGAAGACCTGCAGATCGAAGCCTACCGGGAACCCCTCGGCGACCTGCTGCGTCACTGGGCGGACAACGCGCTTCAGCATGGCTTGCGAGGCAAACGCGGAGGGCGGCTGTGCGTGAGCACTCGGGCCAAGCCAGCCGGTCGCATCGAGATGCAGCTGCACGACGACGGTGCCGGCATGCCGCCAGAGGTGCTGGAGCGTGCCTTCGACCCCTTCTTCAGCACGCGCCTGGGAGGGCAGCACAGTGGCCTCGGTCTGGCCGTGGTGCATGGCATTGCCGTTGACCTCTTCGGCGGCGAGCTGCAACTGGAGAGTCCGGCCGGCGGGGGAACCCGACTGCGCTGGACCTTCCCGAGCGTGGCGCCGCGACTGACGCCCTGAGGCCTTCAGCCGCCAGCCGCTGCTCAGAGATTCCGTCGGTACTGCCCGCCCACCTCGAACAGCGCCGAGGTGATCTGCCCCAGCGAGCAGCAGCGCACGGCGTCCATCAGCACTTCAAAGACGTTGCCGTTGTCGATGACCGCCTGCTGCAGGCGCTTGAGCATGGCCGGCGACTCGGCCGCGTGGCGGGTGTGGAAGTCGGTCAAGCGGGTGAGCTGGCTCTGCTTCTCCTCCTCGGTCGAACGCGCCAGCTCGATGTGATCCGGCACCGGGTCACCCTTCGGATTCCGGAAGGTGTTCACGCCGATGATGGGGTACTCACCGGTGTGCTTCAGCATCTCGTAGTGCATCGATTCATCTTGAATCTTGCCGCGCTGGTAGCCGGTCTCCATCGCACCCAGTACGCCGCCGCGTTCGGCAATCCGTTCGAACTCGGTCAGCACCGCCTCTTCCACCAGCTCGGTCAGCTCGTCGATCACGAAGGCGCCCTGGTTCGGGTTCTCGCATCGAGCCAGACCCCACTCGCGATTGATGATCAGCTGGATCGCCATCGCGCGGCGCACCGACTCATCGGTGGGCGTGGTGATCGCCTCGTCGTAGGCGTTGGTGTGCAGGCTGTTGCAGTTGTCGTAGATGGCGATCAGCGCCTGAAGCGTGGTGCGGATGTCGTTGAAGGCGATCTCCTGCGCGTGCAGCGAGCGGCCGCTGGTCTGCACGTGGTACTTGAGCTTCTGGCTGCGTTCGTTGGCGCCGTATTTGTCGCGCATCGCCGTGGCCCAGATGCGCCGCGCCACGCGGCCCAGCACCGTGTACTCCGGGTCCATGCCGTTGCTGAAGAAGAAGCTCAGGTTCGGCGCGAAGTCGTCAATGTGCATGCCGCGCGCGAGATACGCTTCCACGAAGGTGAAGCCGTTGCTCAGCGTGAAGGCCAGCTGCGAGATCGGGTTCGCGCCGGCCTCTGCGATGTGATAGCCGCTGATGCTCACCGAATAGAAGTTGCGCACGTTGTGGTGCACGAAGTAGCTGGCGATGTCGCCCATCACCTTCAGTGAGAACTCGGTCGAGAAGATGCAGGTGTTCTGGCCCTGGTCTTCCTTCAGGATGTCGGCCTGCACGGTGCCACGCACATTGGCCAGCACCCACTCGCGGATCTTGGCGCCTTCCGTAGGCGTGGGTTCGCGGCCGTTGTCTTTCACGAACTTTTCGATCTGCTGGTCGATCGCGGTGTTCATGAACATCGCGAGGATGGATGGTGCCGGCCCGTTGATGGTCATGGACACCGAAGTCGCCGGGTCGCAGAGGTTGAAGCCGCCGTACAGCACCTTCATGTCGTCCAGCGTCGCGATGCTCACCCCGCTGTTGCCGACCTTGCCGTAGATGTCGGGGCGCGGTGCGGGGTCGGCACCGTACAAGGTGACCGAGTCGAAGGCGGTGGAGAGGCGCTTGGCCGGCATGCCCTCGCTCACCAGTTTGAAGCGCCGATTGGTGCGGAAGGCGTCGCCCTCGCCGGCGAACATGCGCGTCGGGTCCTCACCCTCGCGCTTGAACGCGAACACGCCCGCGGTGTAAGGGAAGCTGCCGGGCACGTTGTCCAACATCAGCCACTTCAAGACCTCGCCATGGCATTCATAGGTGGGCAGCACCACCTTGCGGATCTTGGTGCCCGAGAGGCTCTGCTGGATGAGCTGCGTGCGGATCTCCTTGTCGCGGATCTTCACCACGTACTCGTCGCCCGCGTAGGCGGCCTGCATGGCCGGCCATTGCGCCAGCAGTTGGCGCGCTTCGGGCAGCAGCTTGGCCTCGCGCTCGGTCGCCAGCTCGGTCAGCGCGCCCACCGCGCGGTCCTTGTCCGGGTTGGCCGCCTTCAGCATCTGGGCCGAGGCCCGCAGCTGTTGCACCTCGCGGGCCAGCTTCGCTTGCGCGCAGGCGCGGGCCTTGTAGCCGCGCACCGTGTCGGCAATCTCGGCCAGGTAGCGCGTACGGCTGGACGGCACGATGGGCGTCTGGTGCGTGCTGTGGCGCGTGGCCACCACCGGCAGCCGGCCTTCGGCGAGCTTCAGGCCCCGCTCCATCAGCGCGGGCTTGAGCGCCTGGTAGAGCGCGGTCACGCCGTCGTCGTTGAAGCGGCTGGCCATGGTGCCGAAAACCGGCATCTGGTCGGGCGGCGCGGTCCAGGCTTCGCGGTTGCGCTGCACCTGCTTGGCCACGTCGCGCAGCGCGTCCTGCGCGCCCTTGCGGTCGAACTTGTTGATGGCCACGAAGGCCGCGAAGTCCAGCATGTCGATCTTCTCGAGCTGGCTGGCGGCGCCGAACTCCGGCGTCATCACGTACATGGGGATGTCGACCAGCGGCACGATGGCCGCGTCGCCCTGGCCGATGCCGCTGGTCTCGACGACGATGAGGTCGAAGCCGGCGGCCTGCGCAGCGGCAATGCAGTCCGGCAGGGCCAGGCTGATCTCGGAGCCGAAGTCGCGCGTGGCCAAGCTGCGCATGAAGACGCGCGGACCTTGCTGCCACGGGCTGATGGCGTTCATGCGGATGCGGTCGCCGAGCAAGGCGCCGCCGCTCTTGCGCCGCGATGGGTCGATGGAGATGACCGCGACGCGCAAGGCATCGTCCTGGTCCAGGCGCAGGCGGCGGATCAGTTCATCGGTGAGGCTGGACTTGCCGGCGCCGCCCGTGCCAGTGATGCCTAGCACCGGGGCCTTCTTTTGCACCTGGGCCAGCTCGGCCTTGAAGCTGGCATCGGCCGAGCCGTTCTCCAGCGCCGTCAATGCCTGCGCAAGCGCGCGCCACGCGGCCTCGGTGTGGCCCTCCAGTGCTGAGATGCTCTTGGGCGCGTGCGCCGACAGATCGCGGTCGCAGGCCATCAGCATCGAGCCGATCATTCCCTGCAGGCCCATGCGCTGCCCGTCCTCGGGGCTGAAGATGCGTACGCCGTGGCTGGCCAAGTCGGCAATCTCCGCTGGCACGATCACGCCGCCGCCGCCGCCGAACACCTGGATGTGCTCGCCGCCGCGTTCCTTCAGCAGCTGCACCATGTACTTGAAGTACTCCACATGCCCGCCCTGGTACGAGCTGACCGCGATGCCCTGCACGTCCTCCTGCAGCGCGGCCGTCACCACCTCGTCCACCGAGCGGTTGTGCCCGAGGTGGATCACCTCGGCGCCCATGCCTTGCAGGATGCGCCTCATGATGTTGATGGCGGCGTCGTGGCCGTCGAACAGGCTGGCCGCGGTGACGAAGCGCACCTTGTGGGCGGGCTTGTAGCTGGCCAGGGCCTTGGCTTGGGCAGAGAGGTCGGTCATGGAGTGCGTCTTCCAGGAACAGCCCAGGTCGTGCGCGGCGCCTCGTGAGCAACGGACGGGGAGGGCGGGGCTTGGGAGTTTAGGTTTCCTGCGGTTTCGGGCAGACGCTGAGTGGGTGGGGCCTTGCCATCAAGCCGCTGATGCCAAAAGGCACACGAGGCGCTAGCATGCGAGCCCATGAAGCCGTTCCGGTGGTCGCCCGAGAAGAACGTCCTGCTGCAGCAGGAGCGTGGCGTGTCCTTCGAGGAGGTCACCGTGGCGGTGGAGAACGGCCACTTGCTCGACGTGGTCGCCCATCCCAATGCCCAGCGGTACCCGCGCCAGCGCGTGATGGTGGTGCGGCTCACCGGCTACGTGCACCTGGTGCCCTTTGTGGAAGAGAGCGACCACCTGTTCCTGAAAACCATCATCCCCAGCCGCAAGGCGACGCGCGACTGGTCTCCCCCTTCACCCGATGCAGAGGACTGACCCCATGGGCAAGCTCAAACTCGACGCCGAAGAGGCACAACTGCTGGAAGACTTTGAAGGCGGCGCCCTGCAGTCCGTCGCCACGCGCAAGGAACTCGACCGCCTTCGCAGCGCCGCCCAGGCGACGGCCCTCAAAGACAAGCGCGTCAACATCCGCCTCTCTGCGGTGGACTTGCAGGCCATCCAAGCCCGCGCCTTGGCCGATGGACTGCCTTACCAAACGCTGATGGCCAGCGTGCTGCACAAGTTCGTGGCGGGGCGCTTGCGGGAGGCCGATGGGGCGGGAACTACGTCACCTCCCAAAGGCCCTGGCATGGGGTTGAGGGCTCATGGGGCAAAAGGCAAGACGTGACCTCTGAGCCGAAGCCACGAAAAGGTGCGGTTGGGGGGGGCTATAAAGTAAAGGCCTGACCCCGAGCCCACCGAGCCCGAAACAGCCAACAGCCGAACCTCGGCTTGAGCTCTTCCAAGTCAGGGGTACTCTGGAGCCAGCGTTCCAGTGCCGAGCTCTGCAAGGCAGTAGGGGCTAAAGATTCAAGGCCTGGCCCCCAAGCCTGCCCCAAGCCTGTGGCCCCCAAGCCTGCCGTAGACCCCGATGCGTGACCCCGATGCGCGGATATGCCAACCAGCCGCGTGAGTGCTAGACCTAGACTATCCGGACGTTGTTGGGGAGGCAGAAGGTACATGACGGACAGGACATTGGTGAAACACATGGGCACCGCAGCGTTTGCGATGGCGCTGGCAGCGTGTGGCGGAGGCGGTGGGGACCTGGCACCAGCGCCAGCACCAGCACCAGCACCAGCACCAGCACCAGCACCAGCACCAGCACCAGCACCAGCACCAGCACCAGCACCAGCACCAGCACCCAAACCGCCTTCAGGCAGCGTCTGGGAGTCGGTCGAACTCGCGCTGCAGGCTGGCCTGTCCGCAGCCTATGCGTACCGAAACTTCGGCAGCGACTTTCCGGTGATCGCAGACGTGATCACCTACTCCCTGCAAGGTCCGCTGGGCACGCAGGGCCAGGACCTGCAGTTCCGCGTGTCGCCTTTGGAAAGCAAGTACGCCGTCCGCCAGTTCGTCGGATTGCCGACGGGCGTGTCGGAGATGCACCTGACGGCGAGTGGCCTTGTCAAGGCCCCGAAGCTGCATGGCGTGGCGCTCGATAGCCCTGGCGCTGTGGGCTATCGCAGCAAATTGCGGGTCGAAGGTGATGCCGTCGTGATGGACCTGCTGGCTGAACCCGGTGGACCGGTGATCTACAGCTGGACGGTCGAGTCACTGGCGAGCACGCCGCTTACCGGCACGCTGGCTTCCTGGGCCAATGCGGTGCCCGCGGTGGGCCTGTCTCCCTGGGCCGAGAGGCCTACCCCGCTCTACGTCAATCCAACTGCGAGCTTCCTGGAAGGGGCAGCGTACAGGAAGCTGATGCTCAAGAACCGGGGCGACCGCCTGACGCTGACACATTGCGGCACGCTCTTGCAAAGCGGCGGGAATATCGCTCAGCCATGCGGAAGAGCCGCTTCGCTACAGGCGGCCTTTCCGTTGAGTCTGACGTTGGCCTTTGGGGCGGACGACGGTGCAATCGTGACCTGGAATCTGGCAGACGGCAGGATTGAATCCATCAAGGGTCGTCAGGTCTGGACGACAAAGTATTGGCTCTTCGAGTACGCAATTTACTGGGAGGACGGTGTGGTCTATCTTGGCAAGGTCATTCGCGATGGCGCTGATGCCGCGCCCCCGATCTACCTTCTGAACCAGGCGGCCATTGACAGCATCAAGGCCGGCCTGCGCTGAGTGGCGGACTGCGGCATCACCAGCGCATTGGCCAGTGGGGAAGGGACCTCGGGGTCAGGGACCTCGGGGTCAGGGACCTCGGAGGGACCTCGGAGGGACCTCGGGGTCAGGACCTCGGGGTCACAGGACCTCGGGGTCACGGACCTCGCACGGACCTCGGGGTCCACGGACCTCGGGGTCAGGCCTTGAATCTTTAGCCCCCTCCTAGCTGTCCGCCCGCACACAGCGCTTAGGTCATTCGGCCCGAGCATGGAGCTTCCGGGGCTCGGCACGAGCGCTTGCCGATTGGTGAGTTCGACCCATCGCTCGGCGGCGACGCCCCGCGCCCGGCGGGGCACTCGCTAGCATCCCGCGCCCGGCAGCGCCCGCAACGCCCGGCACGACCAGCCTCCATTCCCATGCTCTCGTCCGACCCATTCGCCTTTTTCGGCTGCGGCCGCATGGGTCTGGCGGCCCTCTGCGTGGCCGCGTCCACGGGCCTCGCAGCGGCCGAGTTGCCACCCGCCTCGGGCGCGTCCGCCGCATCCGCGCCGCTCGCCCCGGCGGCCCCGGCGGTGGACCTGTCGCTGCTCCCCTACGCCCAGCCGGACGTGCTGGCGCGCTTGCCGGACCAGCGCCTCATCCACCTTCGCTGCGTGGGCCGTGGCTCGCCCACGGTGCTGCTGTTGGCAGGCCTGGGGGATTGGTCGATCGACTGGAAGCCGGTGCACGAGCGACTGGGCCGGTTCAGCCGCACCTGTGCCTGGGACCGGGCCGGCTTCGGCTTCAGTTCGGGCTCGCTGGTGCCCCAGACCGTGCAGGCGACGACGGCTGACCTTTGGGACGCCCTGCGCGCCGCCCAGATCCCCGGCCCTTACCTGCTGGTGGGCCATTCGTACGGCGGCATCGAGAGCATCGCCCTGGCGGATCAGCACCGTGACGCGGTGGTGGGCATGGTGCTGGTGGATCCCAGCGTGCCGGGGCAGGATTCCCTCATGGACGATGGCCTGCCGGCCCTGGCGGCCTTCGATCGGGGCTTTGGCACGCGCATGGTGCTGAGTTTTGGCCGTTGCCGCGCGGCCGTGGAAGCACGGCAACGGCAGGCGGAGGCGCCTGTGCCGCCAGGCTGCCTGCGCCAGCCAGCCGAGTACCCACCGGCCCTGGCCCAGGCCCTGGCGGCGCGCGCCCTGGAGCCCGCGCGCTGGGCCGCTGGCGCCTCGTTGATGGAGCGCTTCGATGCCAATGCCGCGGCGGTGGTGCGGCCGAACCGGGACTGGGGCGCGCTGCCGCTCATCGTGCTGATGGCGACCCGGGAGTCCGAGCTCGCAGCGGACGAGTCCGAGGCGGTGCGGCGCGAAAGCCGCGTGTTCACCGAACGCTTGCAAGCGGCTCGCAAGGCCCTGGCCAAGCGCTCGAAGCGAGGCAGCTACGAGGCGGTGCCCGGCGCCGGCCACTACATCCAGGTGGATCAGCCAGAAGCGGTGATCCGCGCGGTGCAAGCGGTGCTGGCGCTTGCCCGCTAGACCTCCTTGGGCCAGTGAATCGTTGGGCGAAGCGCTGGCATCATCGCCCCGCCTCATCACTGCCAGGAAGGGCCCTGACTTGCGCCACGCCGAATACCCTGCACCGGCCGAGTGGGCCCATCTGGTGCGCTGCGTGTGGGTCTTCGAAGGGCAGTTCGATGAACCGCATGACGAGCGCATCGTGGCCGACGGCTGCCCGGAGTTGATCCTGCACTTCGGCGCGCCGTACAGCGAGCCCGATGCGGCTGGCCGCTGGCAGCCTCAAGCCCCGCTGCTGCTGGCGGGCAATCTCACGCACGCGCTGCGGCTGCGGGCGCAGGGCGCGGTGGGTGTGCTGGGCATTCGCCTCTGGCCGCAGGCTGTGACCCGCTTCATCGAACAACCCGCGCCGGCAACGATCGACCGGCGGTGGCCCCTGCGACACCCCCAGCTGCCAGCCTGGCGCCGCGCCCTGGCGGCGGCTTCCGACCCAGCGCGGTGTGCGCTGGTGCCCACCCTTCTGACGGCGCTGGCGTGGCCTTGCAATGAACCCCCCGATGCCGCCGTGAACCTGGCCGTGGCCACGCTCTTCAACAGCCGGGGCCAGGTCTCGCCCGAGGCGCTGGCCCGCGATGCCGGCCTGTCGCTGCGCCAGCTGGAGCGGCGCTTGCGCAGTGCCACCGGTCTGTCGCCCAAGCGGCTCGCTTCGCTGGTGCGCTTTCGGGCCGTGTTCGATGAGTTGGAGGCCGACACCCCCAGCCCCTGGTTGCACGCCGCGCTGGCGGCGGGCTATTTCGACCAGGCGCACATGATCCGGGAGTTCCGCCGCTATGCCGGGCAGCCCCCGCGCGCCTACTTGGCGAGTGCGGGGCGCTTGTCGGCGGCGCTGGTGAGCAGCAAACCGGAGTGAACGGGGCCGCACGATGTCCGCTTCGTACGCGCCGAGCCAGGCCGTCTTCCTCGCATCGTGGCCATCTCCACTGAAGGCAGCTTCCTCCATGCGCAGCCCAAGCCTGCTGGGCGCCTTGTTGTTCGCCGCCTCTTTGGCCCACGCCCAGTCCATCGACAGCCTCGCCTGGCTGGCGGGCTCGTGGCTGCAGGCCACCCGGAGCAGCCAGACCGAAGAGCTGTGGACGACGCCACGCGGGCAGATGATGGCGGGCGCCAACACCTCGCTGCGGGGCACAAGCGCCAGCTACGAGTTCCTGCGCAGCAAGCGGTGGACGTTTCAGCGCAGGTAGCGCAGGTAGCGCGGGTGGGCACGGTGGCCGGCTCCTGCTTCGTTGCCGCGTTGCGTTGAGCGGCGAGAAGGGCCAGGCGACGCCTGGGACGGCTTGTGCCCGGCCTCAGTGGCTCGGCGGCTCCAGAGGCGCAGCCTCCAGCAGCCAACCCTCGACTTCAGGTCTTGCAGGGTCGGGGCACCTTGGCGCCAGAGCGCTGGCGCCGACCTCAGGCAGGCAGCAGGGGCCATCGAGACAGGGCCCTGATTCCGGAGCCACGGGGACTTCAACATCGCATCCCTGGCGTTTGAGGCCCAGAATCCCCGCTCCTCGGCTCCACACCTTTCAGCCCATGTCTGCAACCGATCCCCGTCGCCGCCGCTTGTTGGCCACTTCGGCAGCTGCCGCTGGTCTTTCGCTCGTTCCGACCCTGCCGGCCTTGGCAAGTTCGCATGGAGCAAGCCACCCGATGGCCCAGTCGAAGCTGCCTGTGCAGCCCGTGGCTCGCATCGAGCCGGTCTCCGAGACGTTCTTCGGCGAGACCATCGTGGATCCGTACCGCTGGATGGAGAACCCCAAGGACAAGGACTGGGATCCCTTCATGCGGGGGAGGACGCGCATGCCCGCGCCGTGCTGGGTGGCATTCCCGGGCGCGACGCGCTGAAGGCGCGCATAGCCGCCTTGTCCGGTGGCACGACCGTGGTCTACGGCGTGCAGAAGTGCGGCGAGAAGCTCTTCTACCAAGTGCGGCCGGCGGGGGCCGACAACTTCAAGCTGGCCGTGCGCCAGGGCGTGGCCGGCACCGAGAAGGTGCTGGTGGATCCGACCACGATGAAGGGCGAGGGCGGCGTGCACGTCTCGCTGGACTGGTGGCTGGCCTCGCCCGACGGCAGCCATGTGGTCTACGGCCTCTCACCCGCAGGCAGCGAGAACTCGGTGCTGCACGTGATGGAGGTGGACACGATGCGCGTGCTGCCCGAGCGCATTCCTGGCACCCAGTACGCCGGTCCTTCGTGGCTGCCGGACGGCTCCGGCTTCTTCTACGGTCGCGTCAACGACCTCAAGCAGTTGGGCACGGTGGATTACTACAAGCGTGCACCGGCTCTGATGCACAAGCTGGGCACCGACCCCAAGGACGACCTGCTGCTGGCCCAGTTCGGCCGAGATGCCGGCTTGCCTCTGGGCGAGACCGAGTTCCCTGTGGTGATGACGAGTCGCGCCGGAGAGTGGGCGCTGCTTTGCATCTTTGGCGGCGTGCGGCGCGAGAACCCCATCCTGGTGGCGCCCCTGGCCGATGTCGTGGCGGGCCGCGCGCGCTGGCGCCAAGTTTGCACGGTGGCCGACGAGGTGACGGGCTTTGCCTTCGATGCCAAAGATCTCTACATGCTCACCACCAAAGGGGCACAGAACGGCAAGGTGCTGCACACGCCGCTGGCGGGTGGCACTTACGCCAGCGCCGCGACCGTGGTGCCGGAGGGCCAGTTGGTCATCGAGAACATCACGCAGGCGCGCGACGGCCTGTATGTGCTGGACCTGGACGGCGGTTATCACAAGCTGCGCAAGCTCACGCCCGACGCGCAGCTGCGCGACGTGCCGCTGGGCTTCGAGGGCTCGGTGGGCGGGTTGTCCGCGAGCACCGCCGACGACGGCGTGTTCATCGACGGCACCGGCTGGCTGCTGCCTTCCACGACCTTCCGCCACGATCCTGTCAGCGGACGCACGGAGCGCGCAGGCATCGCGCCGCCTTCGACGCTGGACCTGACCGGCTTCGAAGCCGTGCGCACTTACGCCAAGGCACGCGACGGCACCCTGGTGCCGCTGTCCATCGTGGCCAAGAAGGGCATGAAGCGCGACGGCCGCGCCCCGGCCTTGGTCACCGCCTACGGCGCGTACCAGATCAGCACCAATCCCTTCTTCAGCCCGCGCAACCTGGCGCTGCTGGAGCGCGGTGGCCTGTTCTGCGTCGCCCATGTGCGCGGTGGCGGCGAGTACGGCAAGCGCTGGTGGAAGGGGGGGCAGAAGCTCACCAAGCCCAACACCTGGCGCGACCTGATCGACTGCTGCGAGCACCTCGTCAAGGAGCGCTGGGCCGGCAAGGGAACGATCACCATTCAAGGCGGCTCGGCAGGCGGCATCACGGTGGGGCGAGCGCTGACCGAGCGGCCCGATCTGTTTGCCGGCGTCATCAGCAGCGTCGGGGTCAGCAACGCGCTGCGCGCCGAGTTCTCGCAAAACGGTCCGCCCAATATCGATGAGTTCGGCACCGTGAAGGACCGCGACGGATTCACGGGGCTGAAGGCCATGGACTCGCTGCACCATGTGAAAGACGGTACGCGCTACCCGGCGGTGCTGCTGACCGTGGGCATGACCGACCCGCGGGTCGAGGCCTGGCACGGCGGCAAGATGGCGGCGCGCTTGCAAAAGGCCAATCGCGGGCCGAACCCGATCCTGCTGCGCGTGAGCTTCGATGCGGGTCACGGTCTGGGCAGCACGCGCAGTCAGATCGACGACGAGCGGGCCGACGAGTTTGCCTTCGTGCTCTGGCGAGCCGGGAGGAAGAACGTGGCCTGATGGCCGCGCGGCCTCGATGCTCGCCGGCATCGCCGGTCCGGGGAGGGGCGCGGTTCATCGCGACTGCGAGCGCAATGGCGCCGCTTCCCGGCCTCCAGGCGAAGCCGAGCTCCGCCAGGTTCGTCCCGCGCTGCAACCGATCGGCTGGGGGCCAGGTACCCCCGTGCCCTTCACATGCAGCGAGTGCGCCCGCGGCGACCACCGCAGAGACCACGAACTCCTGCACGGCTGACACCCAGGACCCACGCAACTCATGCGCAGACTCATCGCATTCGTTTGGCTTGCGCTTCTGGTGTCGTCAACCGCGCTGGGCAAAGAGTCTGTCTTGTTGGCCGCAGAGGACAACGGGTAGCCTTGCTCGGCCCTGAAAGGCAAGCGCTTGGAAGGGCGAACGGTGGATTTGGTCCAGGCTGCCCACAAAGCCGTCGGTGTGAATTTGACGCTGGAAGCCGTGCCACTCAGCCGCGGTCTGGCCAAGATCAAAGAGGGGTTGTATGCCGGCGTGTTCAACGCGGGGATCAACGAAGAAGTGACTCGCGGCAAACTGATCTCGCGCAGCCCCGTGGCCGTCAGTCAGCAGGTCGTTGTGGCGCGCCTCGGAGAGGAGTTCAAGGGCCTTCGTTCGTTCAACGGAAGGCGCTTGGTGCTTGCCAATGGCTTCACCTACCCCGCCCGCATCACCGGCGATCCAGGCAACTCGATTCATCGGGCGGTGAGTGAGATCAATGGGTTGCGGATGATTGCGGCGGGACGGGGCGACTTCACCATCATCGATCGGTTCGTTTTTCAGTCGCTTCGGGCTCAGGACAGCAGTCTCAGAACGCAGGTGGAAGTCGTCGGCGTTTTGGACCTGGACGACAGGATCCATGTCCTCTTTGCTCGGAACGCAAAGGGAGAGCGAGCCAAAGCCCTGTTTGACGAAGGCATGGAAGCCATCGAGCGCAACGGTGTGAAGCGGGACATCTTCGAGCGCTGGGACGGCAAGTTCCGCTGATTCAAGAGCACCGCGCGGGTTCGGTCATCGCCTTGTTCCGGCCGTTGCAGTTCACCGAAAGGTCCTGAAGCGAGCTTTGGCTGTTCGGCACTTCGGCGACTACGGGGTCAGATACGACGCCATGAACTTTGGGCTGGGCTGTCGACGAAAGGCCTGACTCCAAAGCTCCCGAAGCTCGAAGCTGCTCGGCCCTGAAGCTCCTGGCGTTGGTGAGGAGCAAGCCGGAGTGAACGGGGCCGCACGATGTCGGCTTCGTACAAGCCAGGCCCTGGCCGTTTTCCTAGCATCGCGGCCATCTCCACTGAAGGCAGATTCCTCCATGCGCAGACCAAGCCTGCTGGGCGCCTTGCTGTTCGCCGCCTCTTTGACCCACGCCCAGTCCATCGACAGCCTCGCCTGGTTGTCGGGCTCGTGGCTGCAGAGCACCGGGAACAGCCAGACCGAAGAGCTGTGGACCGCACCACGCGGGCAGATGATGGCCGGCGCCAACACCTCGTTGCGGGGCACACGCGCCAGCTACGAGTTCTTGCGCATCGTGGAGCGTGACGGCCGCTTGCTGCTGCTGGTGAGCCCCGAGGGTCGGCAGCCGCCCACGGAATTCGCTCTCAAGGAGTCGGGGACCAGCCGCGTGGTCTTCGAGAACCCGACGCACGACTTTCCCACGCGGGTCGTCTACAGCCGCGAGGGCGATACACTCACCGCGCGCATCGAGGGCCAGTTGCGCGGCCAGCCGCGCAGCATGCAGTGGACGTTTCAGCGCAGGTAGCGCAGCGGGCGCGGCTGCAAGCTTGGGCTGAACGCCGCTTGGCCTTGCATGTGCCGAGGGCCTTGGCCTTGCGGAGGGCGGTTTGAGGCCAGCGCAGGGTGCATGCATGAGTCGGCGGCCCGAAGCCGGAGCGGCGCAGCCCATCTTCCCGAATGGCTGGCGGACGCTTCAAGCCTGCCAGCGGAAACAGCCCTCAACAGCCAAGCCATGAACTCTCACGCAACGCTCGAAAACCGCCTCCGCAGGATCGCTGTGGCCGCCGCCTGTGTGCCGCCGGCGGTGTTGCTGCACGAGCTCGGCCACTGGGTCGGGAACACGCTGGCAGGCCTTCCGGACACCACGATTCACTATGCCTCGACGGGGTTCCGTGATCAGCCTGCGTTTTGGACTGCGCTCAGGGCGGGCGACCTGGCGCTCGCCGAAACCATGGGCAGCGTGACCGGTGCCGGCATTGGCGCGTTCCTGGGGATCGCGATGTCCTGGTTGCTGATGATGACCGGCGCTTGGTTCGTTCGGCGCACCGCCTTCCAGACCGTGGCCGCCGCCATGGTGCTCGCCTCAGCCGTGCGCTTCGTGCCCGTCGGAATCCTGTTCAGCCGTGGCGTGGCGCAACACACGGACGAGGCCCATGTGGCGCAGGCGTTTTCAGCGCCCATGCTGCTGCCGGCCTTGGTGCTGTTCGGCATAGGGCTTGCAGTGGCTTGCATCATCACCATGATCCGAAGACTGCCCGTTGAGGGGCGGCGCGGCGTCGTGGCGGACCTCGTGGTGGGCGTCGTCTTGGGAACGGTGGCATGGTTGAACGTCGTGGGGCCGGCGCTGCTGCCCTAACTGCTCCCCGCTCACCTGCTTACGCGAGTATGAGAGCCGAGGTCGTCACCCGTTGGAGCGACCTACCTGCGCCCCCGCCCGTCGCGCCTTTACCGCTACTCGAACCCCCGCACGGGCAAGCCCGCCCCCCGCTGCAACCAGTTCGCCGGTGAATACTCGCTCCCCCCGTCCGTCACATGCAGCGTGTACGCATGCCGCGACTTCGCTGAGCGATTCGCCGCGCTGTAGTGCGGCAGCAGGCCGTGGAAGACCACGAGAGTGCCGGCGGGCACTTCCAGCGGCACGGCACCCTGGGCATCCGGCCAGGGCGTGGCGTCCAGTTTCTCCATGCGGGCACCGGCGCCGTGCTTCACGAAGCGCTCGCGCAAGGGCGTGCGGTGGCCGCCCGCACCGGCGGGAACCCACAGGCAGCCGTTCTCCAGCGTGGCGTCTTCCAACGCGAACCAGAAGGTGGTCACGGTGATCGGCGTGGTCTCGAAGAAGCTGGCGTCTTGGTGCCAGCCCACCTCGCCGCCAATGCCCGGCTGCTTGAAGATGTACATGGACTGCCAGACCTGCGGCGCGGCAAGGCCCAGGTCCCGCGCCAGCGCGGCCAGCGCCGGCCCGCGCGAGAAGCGCTCGAACACCGGGTCGAGGTCGTGCATGGCGTGGCCGATCTTGTTGATGGACAGGGCCTTGGCCTGGCGTAGCTCGCCGTCCGGGCCGAAGGCCTCTTCCTCGAAGAAGCAGCGCATCTTGTCGGCGGAGCCCATGAAGTAGTCGTCCACATGGCGCGACTGCTCGTTCGTCGTGAAGATGGACTTCACCGCGTCCGGCTCGAAGGCATCCACGAGGGCTTCGGCCCGCTTGCGCAGGGCCGCGATCTCGTCCGGCGTCTTGAAGGCGGGCAGCACCAGGAAGCCGTCGCGTTGGTACTGCTGCTGTTGGATCTCGGTCAGCATGGGGTGAAGGTCTTGAGGCCTGGGTGGGGCATACCTTACCCAACCAGCGAGGGCAAGGGGATCGGCCGCAGCCGCTCACCGTCCTTCGCAGGGCGGGCGGTGGGGTTCGGCTGCGCAGATGCCATGGCGCTGGTAGAGCGCCTTCAACTCGCCCGAGGCGATCACCTCACCCAAGGCAGCATCCAGCCGCTGCAGGAACGCGGCGTCGACGGAACGGCGGCTGGCCGCGATGGACGCTGGCGCCGAGGGCACCGACAGCACGCTATGCACCTGACCTTGCAGGCCATGCTGCTGGATGTACTTTTGCGCGCCGGTCTGGTCCGTGAACAGGCCGTCCACACGTCCGGCCGCAAGCATGCGCCAAGCTACCTCGTGCGACCGAACCCAGACGATGCGGGCCGCAAACACCGGGTCGGACTTCAGCCCATCGAAGGCTGGGCCGTAGCTGCTCTGGATTTGCGCCGCCAGACGGAAGTTCGTACCCCGCAAGTCGCCCAACTGCTTGGGGCGCAAGCCCGCCAGGGCCGCCGACCGTGCAATGAGCAGGTTGGCATGGCTTTCCGTAGGCCGCGTGAAGCGCAGCATCCGCTCGCGCTCGGTCGTGTGGGCGGTGCTCATGCGCAGGTCGACACGGCCGGCTTCCATCTCGATCAGGGCGCGCTGCAGGGGCATCTCCACGAAGCGCGCTTCGCACCCCACGCGAGCGAGCAGCCGGGTGGCCAACTCGATGTCCAGGCCCTTCAACTGCCCGGCTGCATCCTTGAAGGTGTAGCTCGGGCTGTGCTCCCAGGCGACCACCTTCGTGCAGGGCTCGGCCACTGCCATGCCGGTCAGGGCCAGGCCCGCCAACAGCGCGGCAAGTCGGTGGGTCAGAGGGGGCATGTGGGCAGGCGGCACGGCCACCATTCTTGCCCTGATGTGAGCCAGTGCGCGCCCACCACCGCTTGATGGACTTGGGGTGTTCGAGACGCGTCGGCGTCTGGCATCGCGGGGTCCCGGTCCTGGGGGCATGCGCTGCGGCACGCCAGCGCCACGTCGAGATCTCATCCCGTGACGTGAGGCCGGGCCTTGCCGTTGCGGTGGGCTTTCGGCCAGGGCTGCTGCGGTAAGGTTCACGCTCCATCCAACCACGCGCTGCCCGTTTGCCATGAGCACCACGCCTACCGCCCCCACCGAACCGAGTGAAGCCGACAAAGCCATGAAGACGCGCGTGGAGGCGCGGTTGGCGCGGCCCGTGGCGCGCAGCACCGGCAGCCTGAAGACGCAGCAGCGCACCCTCGCCTACCGCACCGAGGCCGCGTTCCTGCCGGTGGCCGGCAAGCATGGCGAACCCGAGGCCGCCGTGCTGACCACGGCCTACCTGGAAGAGGGGGCCGACCCCGCCCGGCGCGGCCTGTGTTTCGCGTTCAACGGCGGGCCGGGCTCGGCCTCGATCTGGCTGCAGTTCGGCGCGCTGGGCCCCAAGCGGGTGGTGGTGCCCGATGACGCCAGCGTGGGCCGCGGACCCTTCCAGGCCCAGGACAACGCGCTGTCCTGGCTGCAGCACTTCGACCTCGTCTTCATCGACCCGCCGCACACCGGCTGGTCGCTCGCGGCCAGCGAGGCGGCGCGCAAGAAGGCCCTGTCCACCGACGGCGACATCGCCATGCTCACAGAGGTGATGCGCCTGTGGCTCGTGCGCAACCGCCGCACCACCTCGCCGCTCTACCTGTGCGGCGAGAGCTACGGCACCACGCGCGGGGCCGGGCTGGCGCTGTCCATGCTCGACCAAGGCCTGGCCTTCCAGGGTGTGATCCTGGTGTCCTGTGCGATGGATCTGCAGAGCCTGGTCTTCGACCATGGCAACGACCTGCCGTACGCGCTCTTCCTGCCGGCCTTCGCCAACACCGCGCAGTACCACGGCTTGCTGAAGGGGGCGCTCCAGGCCTCGTCGGCCGCCGCGCGCGAGGCGGCCGAGGCCTTTGTGCAGGAGGAGTACGCCGCCGCCCTGCTGGCGGCCGGGCGCTTGAGCGCCAAGCAGCGCCAGCGCATCGTGAACCGCGTGGCCGAACTCACCGGGCTGCCGCGCGCCCTGGTGGACGAGCAGAACCTGCGCATTTCCGACAGTTGCTACTTCGCCGAGGCCCTGCGTGCGCGCGGCCAGGTGGTGGGTCGGCTGGACTCGCGCGCCTGCGGCCCGGTGGCTGCCCAGCGTAAGAACGAGATGGAGTTCGACCCCGGCATCGAGGCTCTGTCGTCGCCGTACACCTCGGCCGCTCTTGGCCACTACGCGGGCAGCCTGGGCCTCGACCTGGAGGACCGCTACGAGGTGCTGAACGCGGACGTCAACAAGCAATGGGACTGGCGTCGCGGCACGCTGGGCGAGGCCCCCGGCCTGCAGGGCCACACCAGCACCAGCTCCGACCTGGCCCAGGCGCTGCGCCGCCACCCGCACCTCAAGGTGCTGGCGGCCAGCGGCCGCTACGACCTGGGCACGCCCTACAGCGCGTCGGACTGGTCATTGGCGCGTCTGGATGCCCCGGCCTCAGTGCGGGCGCGGGTGACGCACCGCTACTACGACGCCGGCCACATGATGTACACGCGCCAGGCCGACCTGGAGCAGCTGCAGCGCGACCTCGCCACTTGGCTGAAAACCTGAGCGGCTGGGTGCTGCTGCTCGAGTTCAGCCCGGCCGCTGCGAGAACAGCTTGGCGGCGCGACCCTTGAGCTCCAGCAGCTCGCTGGCGGTGAGCGAGTAGCGGCCGCTGAGCGGGTCCGCCTCGACGCGGAACTCCACTTCGCGCGTGCCGTTGCGCAGGGTGCCGACGCTGAACTCGTAGTCTTCCCGAGCGGCGGGGATGCCCTTCGTGGCGACGTCGTAGTCGTCGTAGCGCACAGCTCGGATCTCGCCGGAGGCGAGGTCCAGCTCGCCGTGCGCGTGCACCTCGTCGTCGCTGAGTTCGTCGGTGATCTGGATGGGCAGCTTCAGGTCCATGGCCGTGCTCGGAGAGAAATAAGAGTGGGGCCAAGACTTGGCGGGGGCGCATTGTCGCCATCTGGCGAAAATGGTCGGCTTCGCTGCCTGCCCTCATGCCCCATGCCCAAGAGCCCCAACAAACCATTCGTCATCGGTGTCGCCGGGGGCAGCGGCAGCGGCAAGTCCACGGTGACGCGCCAGGTGCTGGCGGCCATCGGCCCGGAGAAGGTGGCGGTGGTGATGCAGGACGACTACTACCGTGACCAGTCGCACATGCCGCCCGAGGAGCGGCGCAAGCAGAACTACGACCACCCGGACGCCTTCGACTGGCCGCTGATGGCACAGCATGTGGCGGCGCTGCGCAAGGGAGAAGCGATCGAAATGCCGGTGTATGACTTCGCAGCGGACAACCGCTCGAAGCAGACCATCACCGTGAAGCCCGCGCCGGTGATCGTGGTGGAGGGCTTGTTCGCGCTCTACGACACCAAGCTGCGCAACATGATGTCGCTGAAGATCTATGTGGACACGGCCTCGGACGTGCGCTTCATCCGCCGACTGCAGCGTGACATCACAGAGCGTGGCCGAAGCACCGAAAGCGTGGTCAACCAGTACCTGGAGACCGTGCGGCCCATGCACAAGCAGTTCATCGAGCCGACCAAGCGCAACGCCGACGTGATCCTGCCGCACGGCGCCAACGGCCCGGCGGTGGACCTCATCACCAAGAGCCTGCTGCGGGACTTCGGGCAAGGCTGACGCACGCCCTCGCCGGCTCTCGCACGGGCTGCGGTGCGCTGTGGCCACAATGCGGTTCTTCTTCGCCCACCGGAGCGACTCATGAGCTTTCAAGCCCGAGGCATGTCCCTGGTCACCCGCATGTGGATCCCGGTCATCGCGCTGGTGATCACCATCGTGCTGGCAGCTTCCTTTTCGCTGTACCGCAGCGTGTCGCAGATCGCCGAGACCAGCGCCTTGCTGGAACGGCAGGAGCGCCAGTTGGTGCTGGCCTCGGGCCTCTTGGAGTTGTTGGAGCTGCATGCGGCGCATGCCAAGACCGGCGATGCCCAGGCTCAGGCGGCCAGCGCGCAGAGGCTGCAGCAGCGGCTCGACGCCCTGCGCCCGCTCTTGACCGAAGGTGCCGAGCGGCAGGCCCTTCAGCAGTTGTCGCCTCCGCTGGAGTCGCACATCAAAGCGCCCGGCGAAGCCAGCCTCGCGGCGGTGCGCGGACCGGCAGAGTCGCTGCTGAAGCTGCATCAGCAGCGGGGCGCGGAACTGCGTGTCTACATGGGCGATCTGCGCCTGAAGAACAACTACATCACCATCACGATCATGGTGGTGATCGCGCTGGCGGTGGCCGGTGCCACCTGGCAGCTGGTGCGCACCATCATCCATCCGGTGCAGCGTCTGGCCATGCGCGCGGCGGCCATCGGTGACGGTGATCTGACCGAGTCCATCGCCGTGGACCGCGGCGACGAACTGGGCCGCCTGCAGCACGCCTTGGCGGGCATGCGCGACAACCTGGCCGACATGGTGAAGCGAGCCAACGATGGTGCGGACAGCGTGCAGACCGCCGCGGCCGAGATCGCCAGCGGCAACTTCGACCTGAGCCAGCGCACCGAGAACACGGCAGCACGTGTGCAGGAGACCAATTCCGCCGTCAGCGACCTGGGCGTGGCCGTGCGCCACAGCGCCGAAAGCGCCGCCACCGCCAACCAGTTGGCCCAGCAGGCGGCCCAGCAAGCCGCGCATGGCGGCGAGGTGGTGGGCCAGGTGGTCAGCACCATGAACGAGATCAGCAACAGCTCGCGCCGCATCGCCGACATCATCGGCACCATCGACGGCATCGCTTTCCAGACCAACATCCTGGCGCTGAACGCGGCGGTGGAGGCCGCGCGGGCTGGCGAGCAGGGCCGCGGCTTTGCCGTGGTGGCCGGCGAGGTGCGCCTGCTGGCGCAACGCAGCGCCGAGGCGGCCAAGGAGATCAAGAGCCTCATCCAGGCGAGCGTCGAGCGGGTGGAAGGCGGCACGCGCCTGGTGGCCGACGCCGGCACCGCCATCGAGGCCCTGGTGGGCAGCGTGAACCGGGTCAGCGACGTAATCGGCGAGATCAGCGCCAGCACCGCCGAGCAGAACCAGCACATTGCCGGCGTGACAAGCTCGATGGTCGAGCTCGACCAGATGTCGCAGAGCAACGCGGCGCTGGTGGAGCAAGGCGCGGCGGCCGCCGAGAGCCTGAAGGAGCAGGCGGTGCGCCTGCATGAGCTGGTCAGCCGCTACCGGGTGGCGGGTGCGGGGCGCGCAACCCCGGCCGCCAAGACCCCCCAAGCCGAAAGGACCGCCGGCTCGGCCCCGGCGACCAGCGCAACCCGCTCAGCCGCCAAGCCCCTGGCCAAGCCACTGCCCCAGCCCAAGCCCGCCGCCGCCGCACCGCATGTGCCCGCTCAACCCAAGGCGTCCGCTCCGGCGGCCGGCGCGGACGACGATTGGGAAACCTTCTGAGCCGGACTCGGAGCCACGATTGACACATTCAAGCCGTCGTCAGTGGTGGACCCAGGGCCTCGCGCTCGGAGCGACGGCCACCTTGCCGGTGGGGGCGCAAGCCGGCAAGGTGCGGCATTGGGTGCTGGTGCACGGCGCCTGGCATGGCGGCTGGTGCTGGCGCAAGCTGGTGCCCAAACTCGCATCGCCCGGCGAGCGCGTCTGGACCCCGACGCTCACCGGCCTGGGCGATCGTGCGCACCTCCTGCGTGCCGATGTGGACCTGCAAACCCACGTCCTCGATGTGTGTGCCCTGCTGGAGATGGAGGACCTGCGCGACGTCGTGCTGGTCGGGCACAGCTACGCCGGCATGGTCATCGCCGGCGTAGCCGACCGCATGCCCGAGCGCCTGGCGCAGTTGATCTACCTGGACGCCTTCATGCCCGACGCCGGAAAGGCCTTGCGCGACTACACGGCGCCTGCGGGCGCGCTCGCGGCCTCCGCCCCGCCCGCACCCCCGGCTCCACCCCGCGACTGGCGCGTACCGCCGCGCCAGACGGCCAGGGACTTCGGCATCGAGGACCCGGTCGAGGCCGCCTGGGTGCAGGAGAGGCTGCGGCCGCAGTCGGCACTGACCTTCGTGCAGCCGCTGCCGCTGCGCGAGGGCTTTCCGCATGGGGTGCGGCGCGCCTACATCCGTTGCACCGACGATCCCTGGTTCGTGGAAGCCGCCGAACGCGCGGCGCGGCAGGGGGCGGTGGTGCGCGAGCTGCGCGGGCACGGCCACGATGCGATGTGGACCGCGCCGGCCGCATTGGCGCGGCTGCTCACTGAACTGGTCGGGGCCTGAGGTCCCCCGTGGGAAGGCTCAGCGCGGCAAGGCGCTGAGCAGGGCGGTGCGCAGCGGTGCGTCGGCCGGCTGCGAGCCCAGGAAGCCCTTGAGCAGGCAGTCGAAGAACACCGGCCCCTCGATGAGCAGCTGGCGTTCGCCGTTCACCGCCACGTGGGTGCCCTGGCCCATCACGCCGTCCAGGCTGAGGCGGTCGCCCACGGCGAGCTTCTTCTTCGCGCCCAGCATCTCGCCGAGCTTGGCCAGGCCAGACAGGCAGGCGGCCTGCTCGGTGACGGCCATGTTGGAGCGGAAGGTCTGCGAGAGCAGTGCGCCCAGCGCGCGACTGTCCATCTCCTGCTTCAGCGTGAGCTGCAGACGCTTGGGGCCGGGAGCGCCCTGCGCCTCGCTGAGCTGGCGTGCCGGCTTGGTCAGGTAGAGGGCGGCCACGAAGGGCTTGTCGCTGCCCAGGGTGCCCGGGCCGGCGCCGTTCAGCCATACCTTGTGGCCCACCAGGTAGAAGGTGCGATCGAAGGCCGCGCCCTCCACTTGCAGCGCTTGTGCCTGGGCCGATGCACTCAGGCCAAACCAGGGACTGCACAGCAGGAGACCAGCAAGTAGAGCGCGCATCGGGCAGGGGCAGGCGAAAAGGTCGCGCATCTTGAACGCCCGGCCATGACCTTTGACTCCGTTGAAACCCTCAGCGCCGCTCGTAGGCCTCTCTGAGAACCGCGGCGCGCGGCGTCACCCCGGTGCTGTGGAAATAGACCTCGCCCGAGAAGCCCGCGGCGCGCGTGGCGGCGATCCATTGCGCCAGCAACTCGCGGCTCGGCACCACGTTCGGCCCGAGCGCCAGCAGCAGGCCGGGGAAGACCTTGTGCTGTTGCCCGGCGGGGATGGCGACCTTGGTTTCGTCCAGCAGGCGCTGGTAGGCGGGCAGGTCGCGGCGGTACAGCTGGGGCAGCAGCTCGTCGGCCAGGCCTTCGCGCAGCCAGCGGGGCCAGTCCTGCAGGTACTCCTGAAGTCCCCAGGGGTAAGGGCTGGGCGAGAGGCTCAGCACGAGCTGTGGGCGCACTGTCTTCAGCGCCTTGCGCAACTCGCGCAGGAAGTCGGTGAGACGGTCGGCGCGCCATTGCAGCCAGGCCGGGTCGAGGTCATCAGCCGGTGGCTCGCGGCCGCCATGCTCGGCGCGGTAGGCGGCCAGCACGGCCGGGTTGTGGCCGGCGGAAGAGGGCAGGGCGGGCAAACGGTCGTCGCCCTGAATGCCCGCCAGCAGCGGGTAGTTGCGCGCCAGCTCCAAGGCCAGGTCACGCACGAAGCCCTGCACCTCGGGGTCGAAGGCGTTCAGCCAGTGAAAGCCGTTCTTCACCACCGGCTGGCCCTGACGATTCAGGGCACGCCAATGCGGCTTCAGGTTGGCGATCTCTCGGCGGCTGACGCTGGCCTCGGATGCCGCCGGAGGCGAAGCCGAAGGCCTGGGAGCTTCGTAATGCGATGCAAAACCAAACTCCAGCCAGGCGATGACGCGGAGGTCCAGCTTCTGAGCTTCCTCCAGCAGCTCCTGCAGTGCATCGCGCTCGCCCAGCAGGGCCAGTTGCCGGTGCCCGGTGACCTGCTGCGCCACCAGGGAGGGGTAGAGCGTGCGCCCTTGCATCCACATCACCGCGTAGACGCTGTTCAGCCCCGCCGCCTTGAAGGTCTGCAACTCGGCACGCATGGACTCGCGGCTGGCCCAAAAGCCGTTGTGCTGCGGCCCGGCCACCCAGACACCACGCACCGGTGCCTGAGCGTGTGCCGGCCGTGCCAGGGCCAGACCCAGCATCAGCAAGGCCGCCAAGAGCGCCAAGCGGCCACGGAAGGTTATAGGCCAATTACAGACCATTGTGAAAGGGCAAGTGAAAGTCTCATCGAGGTGAGAGGCTAGCAGGCTCCAGATCAACTTGGGAAGTGGCCGTCGTTGTGGGTGGACCACTTTCTCAGGGTTGGTCTGGAGGCGTGAATTCGATTGGTATGAATAATGGTCTACGTTTATCGAGACACCCTCTGGAGCCCCCGTGAAGTCTTTCCGCCATCAACCAGCCTTGCACCCGCTCGCCCTGGCCTCGCTGTTGGCCCTGAGCCCGGCACTGAGCCAAGCGCAGAACACGGCCAAGCCGGCCGAGCCGCAGCAACTCGAAACGGTGGTCGTCACCGGCATTCGCGCGGCGCTGGAGGCCTCCATCAGCGCCAAGCGCAATGCGCTCACCAATGTCGAGGTCATCACGGCGGAAGACGTGGGCAAGATGCCCGATAAGAACATTGCCGACAGCCTGAGCCGCCTGCCCGGCCTGAACGTCCAGTTCGGTGGCGCGCTGGCCATGGACGAGGCCGAGCGCATCGCCATCCGCGGCTCCAGCCCGAACCTGAACCTCGTCACGCTCAACGGCCACGCGCTGTCCAGCGGTGACTGGCACGTCGGCGACCAGGGTGGGAGCGGCCGCAGCGTGGGCTTCGGTCTGATGCCCTCGCATCTCATCGGCAAGGTGGTGGTCTACAAGACCGGCCAGGCCGACATCACGGAGGGTGGCATTGCCGGCACGGTGGACATCCAGTTCCGCAAGCCGCTGGACTTCAAGCAGAGCCTGACGGCGCTCGCGTCGCTCGGCGCCGTGCACGCCACCTTGCCCAACAAGACCACGCCGCAGTTCTCTGCCCTGGCGGCCTGGAACAACGCCGACCGCAGTTTCGGTGTGCTGGCCCAGGTGTTCCGCGAGAAGCGCGAGCTTCGCCGCGACGGCATGGAGACCTTCAGCTTCAACAACGTGTCGGCCACCTCGGCCGCAGCGCGCGAGAACCCGGCGCTGGCCGGCAAGCGCCTGCCGGGCAGCCTGAACTCGGCCCTGTTCGAGGGCGTGCGCGACCGCAAGGGCGGCGCCATCGGCATCCAGTTCAAACCCAGCAAGAGCAGCGAGATCAACCTCTCGGCCTTCCGCTCGGTGCTCGACGCCGACAACTACAACAGCTCGGCCTTCGCACTGCCGGGCGGCCTGGTCAACCAAGGGGGCAACAACGGCTACCTGATCCGCGACGCGGTCATCGAAGGCGACGTCATCACCAAGGCCACCTTGGTGCGCAACCCCCTCACAGCCGCGAACTTCAACATCATCGGCCTGCAGTTCGACCACAACCAGCGCCAAGGCGCCGAGTCCCTGTCCAGCTTCGTGGACCTGGACGGGCGTTGGGACCTGAACGACAGCCTCACACTGAAGGCACGCGTGGGCAGCACCAAGGGCAGCGGCAAGACCAACTCGCAGCCCAGTTTGACCTTCGGTCTGATGAACCCGGCGCGTTTCGACTACACCATCAACAGCACGCGCCCGACCGACTACCGCTTCACCAATGCCGATGGCACTCGCACCGACCTGAGCAAGACCAGCAACTATGTCCAGATGTCCAACACCGGTGCCTCGGTGGAGTCGACCGACGAGGAGCGCTACGTGCACCTGGACGGCGAATGGCGCGCCAAGCTCGGACCCATCCACACGCTGAAGTTCGGCGCGCGCACCGCCAAGCACGAACGCAACTACGACGTGCTCGGTGCGCGCTGGAACGCGCAGGACGGCGCCGATGGCAAGCCGGTCAGCCCCTCGCCCTTCATCAGCGTCACCGGCGGCACCTTGGTCACCAACATCGTCGGCGGCAACATCCCGGTGCCCGCCACGGCGTACCCGGCCAACTACGCGTCGGGCATCCAGGCAGATTTCCCGCGTGCGCTCTTCCGCTTCGACCCGGCCCAACTCACCGCCTTCGCCCAGCAGTACGTGAACTGGGACCCGGTGCGCAACAAGATCTACACCAGCGGCTACACCGTCGAGGAGGTCAACAACGCGCTTTACCTGATGGGCGAGTTCGAGGCTGGTTCTCTCACCGGCAACGTCGGCCTGCGCCTGGCGCAGACCGAGGTGGACTCGCTGTCCTACCAGGCGCTGCCCAATGGCGGCGGTGTCGGTCAGTGCCGGCCACTGGACCCGTGCAGCGTGCCCGGCGCCATCGTCGGCTCGGCTTTCGCTAGCTACTTGCCGCAGCGTGTGAAGACAGATCACACGACGGCGCTGCCCAGCCTGAACCTGCGCTTCAACGCCGGTGGGGGCCACATCCTGCGCGCCGCCCTGAGCCGCACCCTGGGTCGCGCCAACTACAACGAATTGGCCGGCGCCGTCAGTCTGAACAACACCCTGCTCACCGGCAGCAGCGGCAACCCGAACCTCAAGCCCATCACCGCCACGAATGCGGACGCCTCCTGGGCCTGGTACTTCAAGCCGCGTGCCTATGTGATGGCGGCCGTGTTCGCCCAGGAGATGAAGGACTACGTGAAGGCCGGCACCTCGCAGGTGGAGTTCTTCAACACCTCCACGCAAACCAACACCCTGTACACCGTGTCCAGCCGCCGCGGCGTGCGGGCTCAGGTGATGGGCGCCGAGTTCGCGCTCGACATGCCGCTGGGCGGTGGTTTTGGCTTCGGCCTGAACGGCACCTACGTGGACTCGGAAGACGAGGACGGCGTGCCGCTGCTGGGCACCAGCAAGTTCACGAGCAACACCACGCTGTGGTTCGAGAACGACCTGATCAGCGCCCGCCTGGCCTGGAACCAGCGCACCGACTACGCCATCGGCTTCGTCGGCAACGGCACCAATACGCCGAACAACGGCATGCACAACTACAAGGGCTCAGGGACTTTGTCGGCGTCGGTGACCTGGAAGATCAACAACATGCTGAGTCTGACCCTGGACGGCAACAACCTCAACGATCCCGTTCGGCACACCTACTTCCTGACCGAGAACGCGCCCGGCTACTGGCACCAGAGCGGTCGGCAGTACTTCCTGAACCTGCGGGCCAAGCTGTAAGCGTCCTCACCCGACGAGCTTGCAAGCCCGGCCGCGTGCCGGGCTTTTTCATGGCCCGTGGCTTCCTGGGCCGATCGGCCGCGCGCAGAGCCGTCTGACGGCCGCACGACAGGGTCGGGTTGGAGTCCATCCTCGGACCGACCTTCGACGACGGCTTCGAACTCGCATGGGGGAGGCCGCATGACGCGCGAGTTCAGCAACTCCACGTTGAAGCAGGTCAGGACCTGCGCGTGAGATGTCTGTGCAGACGCTGCGCTTCGAGCGCGATGAAGTTGGCGAAGCCTCATGCATCGAACGCAAGGGCAGGTCCCAGGGACAGCGCGGCGTCGAGCTGCCCAAGACCCGATCAAGTTTGCAGGCTCAGCGGCAGGGCCGAAGGGTCGTGCTGCTGCGCAGCCCAAGCGGCCAGTTCGGCGGGTGGCATGGCCTTGGCGTACAGCCACCCCTGGCATTCGGTGACCCCCATGGCCAGCAAGGTGCTGCGTTGGTCCGGGCGCTCCACCCCTTCGGCGGTGAGGCCCAAGTTCAATGAACGCCCCAACTCGACGACGGCGTGCAAGATGGCCGCGTCGCGCACGTTGTGCCCGAGCTCGCGCACGAAGCTCTTGTCCACCTTGAGCCGGTTCAAGGGCAAGTCGCGAAGCGACGACAACGCGGAGAAGCCGGTGCCGAAGTCGTCCAGCGCCACCTGCACGCCCAGGGCCTGGATGTCCGCCAGACGTTGCTGGCAGTGCTCGACATGGTGCAGCGCGGACTCGGTGATCTCCACCTCAAGGCAGCCGGCCGGTAGCCCGTGGGCGAGGAGCCGCTCGGCCAACTCGCCGGCAAAGCCGGGTTCTCGCAGCTGTCGCACGGACACGTTGACGGCCATGCGCGGAATGGGCAAGCCATCGGCCCGCCACCGCGCCATCTGGGTCAGGGCTTGGTCGATGACCCAGGCGCCAATCGGCACGATCAAGCCGGTGTCCTCGGCCACAGGGATGAAACGGTCGGGCGACACCGCACCCATGTCCGGCGAATGCCAGCGCAGCAAGGCTTCCACGCCTGTGAGCCGTCCTGACCGCATGTCCACCACAGGCTGGTAATGCAGGCGCAGTTGCTGCGAACCCAGTGCCAGGCGCAAACCTTGTTCCAGCGACAGCTGTGCCATCGCCTGTTGAGCCAAGTCTTCGGAGAAGAAGCGGATCCGGTCGCGCCCATCGACCTTGGCGGCGTACATGGCGCTGTCGGCAGCCTTCAGCAGATGGCCCCAGGTCAGCGCGTGCTGCGGCAGCGTGGCAATGCCGATGCTGGCCGACACCTGCACCGTGGCGCCTTTGTCCAGCGTGACCGGGCTGCGGCATATGGACAGCAGCTTGGCGGCCAGCGCACCGAGGGTGTCGGATTCAGTGGTGCGCGCCAGCACCACGAATTCATCGCCTCCCAGGCGCGCCACGAAGTCATCGGCGCGCAGACAGGCGCCCAGGCGCGTGGCCAGAATTTGCAGCAGCGCGTCGCCCTGGTCGTGCCCCAGGGTGTCGTTGATGACCTTGAAGCCATCCAAATCGATGAACAGTGCGCCGAAGCCACGACCTTCGGCTTCAAACTGGGCTTGCCAGTCGATCAGCAAGGTCTCCAGGTAGTGGCGGTTGCCCATGCCGGTGAGTGGGTCGTGGAACGCGAGGTGGCGAATGCGCACCTCGGCCTGGCGCAGCGCCGAGATGTCCGAGAAGCTGAGCACCCGGTGCGTGACTTGACCGCTCTCGTCTCGCACGTCGGCCGTGTGTTCCCAGGCGGGGAACTGGGTGTTGTCCTTGCGCTGGCACAGCACCTCGCCGTGCTGCGCTCCCTGGGTCAGCGAGTTCGATCGGTCGCCGGCGCGGCGCTGGTGCAGGAAGGCGTCGGCGTTGCGTCCCACCACTTCACTGCCGAGCCAGCCCGTCAGGGCCTGGAAGGCGGGGTTGACCGAGATGACGGCGCCTTCGGGGTCGAGGATGGCGATGGCCTCCGCCGCCGACTCGAACACCACGGCCGCTTGGCGCAAGCGGTTGGCGGACTCGACGGATTCGGTGACGTCGCGGAACACCCCCACCACCCGCTGTTCGCTCTCGAAGTGACAGGCGTGCACCTCCAGCCACAAGGGCTGCTCGTCCCAGCCTGACCAGCGCACCACGCTGTGGGCCACGCCACCGGATTGCCAAAGCGCCGTGAACTGCGTTCGGTCTTCGGCCGTGAACCGGCTCATGAAGTCCTCGCGGGGCATGCTGAAACCACGCGGCAAATCACCCAGGTGTTCGGGCAGGTGACCGTCCAGGGTGATGGCGTCGCTGTGGCGGTGGAACTCGAAGACGCCCATCTGCGCGGCGTCCAGAGCCAGGCGGAGGCGCTGCTCCAGGCGCTGCCGCATGGCTTGATCGCGGTGGCGCGCGGTGGCCACCTGGATGGTGGCGTGCAGGTCCCCCATCTCCACGGGCTTGATCAGGTAGCCATAGGGCGCCACGGCATTGGCGCGGTCGATGGTCTCCTGCGTGTCGTAGGCCGTCAGGTAAACGACCGGGATGTCGAGGTCGGTCATGATGCGCTGCGCGGCGTTGATGCCGTCGCCGCCCGCGCCGAGGTTGATGTCCATGAGCACCATGTCGGGCTGATGGTCGATGGCCATGCGCACGGCCTCATCCTCCGAGGCACCCATGCCCGTGACGACGTAGCCCATGTCTTCCAGACTCATCTTCAGGTCGAGGGCCACGATGCGCTCATCCTCGACCAACAGCACCTTCGCACCTCGTCCTTGAATCTGGGGTCTCATGGGGCCTCGCCGTCGGTGGAAAACTCGATGACGAACCGGCAGCCCGGTCCGTCTTCTTGGGTCACGGAAGCGCCGAGTTGCTTGCCCAGCAAGGGCACCAGCTGGAAGCCCAGCGTATTGCCTTGGCCCAAGCCCTGGTCGCTGGCGAGGCCGACGCCGTCATCGGCCACCCTGACGCGAACCCGCCCGGGCGGCAGGTCTTGGATGTCGATGCTCACCGTGCCACGCTGACGGTCGGGGAAGGCGTGCTTGATGGCGTTGGTCACCAGCTCGTTGACCAGCAGGCCGCAGGTGACGGCACGATGCAGCGACAGAGGCTGGGCAGTGGTCAGTGTGCGCATGTCGATGTGGACCTTGCTGAAGGCATCGGGGTAGCTGTCGCGCAGCAAGCCGCATAGGCGGCGCAGGAACTGATTGAGGTCGACCTCGGCGAAGTTCTTGGTCTCGTACAGCAGTTGGTGCGTCAGTGCGATGGCTTTGACCCGTCCAATGCTGTCGCTCAGGGCCTGTTGGGCTTCGCCGCTGCTGTGGCGGCTTTGCAGGCGCAACAGGCTGGCGATCAGCTGCAGGTTGTTCTTGACGCGGTGGTGCACCTCGTTCAGCAACACGGTCTTCTCGCGCAGGCCTTGCTCCAACACGCCGTGGATGCGCAGGCGTTCTGTGATGTCCACCACCGTCACCAAGACCTGCACAGGGGAGGTGCCCGCCACCGGGTTGAGGCCCACTTCAATGTCGAGCAGGCTGCCGTCGGCCCGGCGGCCTTGGATGCGCCGCTTGGGCGCCATGCTGCGCTCTTGCGGGGCCGAGAAGAAAGCGTCCATCAACCCGTTGTGGTCGTGCCGGCGGTCGGTGGGCACCAGCAAGGCCACCGACTGACCGAGCAGATCTTCCGCAGGGTACCCAAACAGGGTGCAGAAGGCGGGGTTGACCAGCGTCAGGAGCCCCGGCGGTTCGACGAGCGCCATGCCCTCCGGGGCAGACTGAAAGGCGCTTCGGAACTGAGCCATGGCCGTGGCCAGCAAATGCTCATTGGCCTTGCGATCGCTGATGTCGATGGCCGAGGGGATGAGGTGCGTGATCTCGCCTTCGTCGTTGCGCATGGGCGCCAGCATGAAATCCAGGGTCATGCGTGAGTCGTGCTTCATGCGCACGACCACGTCGCGCCGGATGACGTCGCCTTGCGCCGCGCGGGCCGTGGCGTCGCGCAGCCAGTCTTGAAGCCCCGCATCGTGGGAGAACCAGTAGGTGTCCCAAAAGGGTCGGTCGAGGACATCGACGCTGTCGATGCCGGCGGCCTCCAGCGGCGCACGGTTCGCCTCAATCAGCACCCCCTGGGTGGTGAGCACACCGACGAAGGCAAACAGGCTGTTCAGAACGCGGCGGACGTGGGCTTCACTCTCGGCCAAGGCGCGCTTGGCGCGTTGCTCCAGGGTCAAGTTCACCGCCTCCACCAACACGCCCAGCACAGCGCCGTCGGCGCTGCGGATGGGGCGGTAGCTGGCCAGCCAATCCACGGCTTGCGGCCACTGTGAGGGCAGATTGACGGTCACCTGGAAGTTCTCGACCGCTTCGCCGGTGTCCAGCACGCGGCGCAGGAAGGCTTCGACGGAGCGAAAGGCCTCAGGCAGCACCTCGGCCACCGTGTGGCCGAGCGCCTGCTCCGCCGTTACGCCATTGAAGCGGCACAGCGTGGTGTTGATTCGAACGTAGCGCAGGTCGCGGTCCAGCACGGCCAGCCCAATGGGCAAGTCGGCATCGAACAAGGCCTGAAGGGCCGGTTCTGTCAGTTCATGCAAACCCCGCTCCCGTTGGCCGCCCCTGGCCGCCTTTTGTTGGATGGCCGGAGGAGCCTAACCAAGCTGGCCGCAGCAACGCGAATACCCGCCAGTCAGCAGGGTTAATAGGCGCCCGCCGGCGGCGAAATTCGTGGTTCGGCGCCCGTCCGGGGCGCTCGCGTGTCCACGGCGGCAAGTGCTGCCGTCGGGAATGGCGCGGGGCTCAGCGCCCGGCGCGGCAGTTGGCCAGGTGCTCCACCAGGCCTTCCACGAAGAGTGTGAGCTTGCGCCGGCCTCGGTGGCCCTGCGGGTAGACCGCCCAGAGCTCCGGCGCGCCGTAGGCATCGCTTTCGAAGCGCCAGTCTTCCAGGCAGGTGAGCAGTTGCCCGGACTTCAGCTCCTTGCCCACCAGCCAGTCGAAGCAGGGCAGCAGGCCTTCGCCGGCACGCAGGCTGGCCAGCAGGAATTCGTCGCTGTTCGCCATCACCGGGCCGCGCGGCAGGATGCTGTGCGATTCATCGCCACGCAGGAAGCGCCAGCGTGAGTCGAGCGGGCTGCAGCGGAAACCCAGGCACACGTGCTCGCTCAGCGCCGCCGGAGACTCCGGCCGGCCATGGCGTTCGAAGTACGCCGGCGCGCCCACCAGGTGCACGCGGTTGCTGCCCAGCGGCCGGCCGATCAGCCCGGCGGCAGCGCCCTGGTCGTGCCGCAGCGCGAGGTCGAAGCCGTCGCGGATCGGGTCGAGGTCGATGTCGCTGAGCTCCACGTCGACCTGCACATCGGGGTAGCGCTGGCGGAAACGCACCACGTACTCGGCCAGCACCGCGTGCCCGATCAACACCGAGGCCGTGATGCGCAGGCGCCCGTCCATGCGGCCGCTCAGTTCGGCGATGTGGTCGGCCGCGCTGCGCAGCCGCTCCTGGGTCTCGCGGGCCACCTCGGCGTAGATGCGGCCGGCGTCGGTCAAGCGCAGCGGCCGCGAGGCATGCTCGACCAGCGGCAGGCCGATGTCGAGCTCCAACTGCCGGATGACCTTGGACAAGGCCGAGGAGCTCAGGTTCAGGCGGCTGGCAGCCTGCGCCAGGCTGCCGGTCTGCTGCAGGCGCAGCAGCACCAGCAAGGGATTCAGGGCGTCGCGCGACATGCGCCGATGTTCGCCGAGCCTTCATGCGCGCTTCATCAGGCATTACGTGGTTGCCAGGGGGCCTGCCGTGGAAACCACTGCTGTCTTGGCGCGACGGCTGTTGGCGCGCGTTGTCGCCAACATGCCGGCTTCGTTCGCTTCGCCCTGGCACCAGCCTGCCCGCCCATGCCCATCGGCTCCACCGCTCCATCCTGCAGCCGAGGCCTGCACCGTTGAGCACGGACCTGAGCTTCGAGACCCACGGCGCCGAACACATCCCGGCGGCCGAGCGGCACGCACGCCCCTCGGACCTGTTCCGCCTGCTCTTCGGTGGTTGCAACACCTTCTCCACCTCGGTGCTGGGCAGCTTTCCGGTCTTCCTGGGCTTGTCGCTGCGCGACGGCGCGGCGGCGCTGCTGCTGGGCCTGCTGGCGGGCAGCCTGGCGCTGGCGCCCATGAGCCTCTTTGGCCCGCGCAATGGCACCAACGACCCGGTGTCGTCGAGCGCGCACTTCGGCGTGTACGGACGGCTGATCGGCTCCTTCCAGCTGCTGCTCACCGCCCTCGTGTTCTTCTCGCTGGCGGTCTGGAGCTCGGGTGACGCCTTGGTCGGTGGCGCGCATGCGCTGGCGGGTTTGCCGGTGACACCACTCACCCTGGGCCTGGCGTATGCGCTCTTCGCCCTCGTGGTCGTGGCCATCTGCATCTACGGCTTTCGCCTCATGCTCTGGTTCAACCGCATCGCGGTAGGCGCCGCCAGCGTGCTCTTCCTCGTCGCGCTCTTCGCCTTTGCGCCGTCCTTTGACAGGGGCTACGCCGGCAGCCTGACGCACGGTGATGCCGGCTGGTGGGCGGCCTTCGTGGCCTCGGCCACCGTCGCTGCGAGCAACCCGCTGTCCTTCGCCGCCACCTTGGGCGACTGGGGGCGCTACATCCCCGAGGCTACGCCGCGGCGCCGCCTCATGGGCGCCGTGCTGCTGGCGCAGGCGGCCACCTTGCTGCCGCTGGGTTTCGGTCTGTGCACGGCCAGCATCCTGGCGGTGCAGGCGCCGCAGTTCGTGGACAGCGGCGACTACATCGGCGGCCTGATCGCCATCGCCCCCGGCTGGTTCCTGCTGCCGCTGTGCCTGATCGCCGTCATCGGCGGCGTGGCCACCGGCACCACGGCGCTGTACGGCACCGGCCTCGATGTCTCGAATCTGTTCCCGCGCCAGTTCAACCGGGCGCGAGCCACCTTGCTCATCGGCCTGCTGGCGGTGGCCGTCATCTTCGTCGGTCGCTTCGTGCTCAATCTGGTCGAGAGCGTGGCCGCCTTCGCGGCCCTCATCGGCGCCTTCAGCTGCCCCTGGCTGGCGGTGATGGTGATCGGCTACCTGACACGGCGCGGCCATTACCTGCCGGCCGAGCTGCAGGCGCTCAGCCGCCGCGTGAAGGGCGGCAGCTACTGGTTCACCGGCGGCTGGAACCTGCGCGCGCTGGCCGCCTGGCTGGTGGGCAGCAGCCTGGGCTTGCTGTTTGCGCAAGTGCCCGATCGCTTCACCGGGCCGCTGAGCGCCTGGGTCGGTGGCCTGGACCTGAGCGCCCCGGTGTCGCTGCTGGCGGGCGCGGCCGTGTACCTCTTGCTCTTGTGGCGATTTCCCGAGCCCGAGGCGCTCTACGGCTCCGAAGGGCGCTGGCCGCTGACCCGCGCTGCCAGCGCCCGCGACCCAGCCTCGGCCTCACCTCTTTCCTGAGCCTGCCATGACCGACACCCCTCGCTACAACCAGCCCCTGGGCGGCAACGAGATGCCGCGCTTCGCCGGCATCGCCACCATGATGCGTTTGCCGCTGGCCGCCGACGCCCGTGGCCTGGACGTCGGCTTCGTCGGCGTGCCCCTGGACATCGGCACGTCCAACCGCGCGGGCACGCGCTTCGGGCCGCGGCAGATCCGCGCCGAGTCGGTGCTGCTGCGGCCCTACAACATGGCCACGCGCGCCGCGCCCTTCGACTCGCTGCAGGTGGCCGACCTGGGCGACGTGGCCACCAACCCCTACGACCTGAAGGACTCGGTGCGCCGCATCGAGGCCGCCTACACCGACATCGTGGCCACCGGCTGCCGGCCCATCACCCTGGGCGGCGACCACACCATCGCCTGGCCCATCCTGCGCGCGCTGAAGGCGCGCCATGGCCGCCTGGCTGTGGTCCATGTGGACGCCCATGCCGATGTGAACGACACCATGTTCGGCGAGACCCTCGCGCACGGCACGCCCTTCCGCCGCGCGGTCGAAGATGGCCTGCTGCTGTGCGATCGCGTCACCCAGATCGGGCTGCGCGGCACCGGCTACAGCGCCGAGGACTTCGACTGGTGCCGCCAGCAGGGCTTCACCGTGGTGCCGGCCGAGGACTGCTGGCACCGTTCGCTGGCGCCCTTGATGGCCGAGGTGCGCGAACGCGTCGGCGATGCGCCGGTTTACCTGAGCTTCGACATCGACGGCCTCGACCCCTCGTTCGCGCCAGGCACCGGCACGCCGGAGATCGGCGGGCTCAGCGTCATGCAAGCGCTGGAGATCATTCGCGGCCTCCGCGGCCTCAACCTGGTGGGCGCCGACGTGGTCGAGGTCTCGCCGCCGTACGACCCGAATCAATACACCACGAGCATCGATGAGGCGTCGCGCAGGAGTGTGACCTTCGACAGCCGCTACACGCTCTCGTCTTCGGTGGAGCTCTATCTCGAAGGGCGGGCCAGCGAGTTTCGCAATGACTTCACCACGGCCCCTCTGTCGCTGAGCATTTCCCTGCCGAACGGCTATCCGGGAAATCCCTTCAACGGACCGGTCTTTCTGCGCAAGGTGTTTTATGACCTGCCGGGTGCGCAAACGCTCTCGCGGCAGGAGAACCGTTCGTTGAGCGCCGGCATTCGGGGCGACTTCCTCACCACATGGCGGTACGACGCGGGTTACACTTGGTCGCGCAACGTGGTCAGCGACGATGCTCGTTCCGGTTCTTTCAATTTCGGCCTGTTGAACACAGCAATCGCGTCGGCCAACAAACCGATTCTCGCCTATGACAGCTTCAATGGTCGGGATCCCAATGCCGCCGGTGTGCTCGACGCGCTGAGGCCGTTTGCCGATCACAAGGACACGACCGACTACCATCAGTATATGGTTGTGGCCGACGGCGTCCTCTGGTCCGGCTGGGCAGGTGACGTGAACCTCGCGGTAGGGGCCGAGGCGGGCAAGGAGAAGGTGAAATTTTTTTTTTTCTTTTCTGTTTTGGATTTTTACACATGTCTGCCGATCTCCACCCCACCGTGTTGTGGGCACAGCGCAGTGACAATGTTCTTTTAACTATTCCATTGCAAGACGCCACCAACGTTTCGATCAACCTAAGCAACAATACATTCACCTTTAGCTGTGTCAGTGAGGGCAAATCGTACCGCGCTACCATTCCGCTGTTCGCCGACGTCGTCACCGAGGAGTCCAGCCACGTCATCCGCCCCCGACAAATTGAGCTCAAGATCAAAAAGTCGGACGTCAATGCAGACGCATGGCCCCGCCTCACCAAAGAAAAAGTGAAAATTTCGTACATTCAGATCGACTGGAACCGGTGGAAGGACGATGACGATGACGGCAAAGATTTGGGCGATTTTGGCATGGGCGGAGGGGGTATGTCTGGGTTGGGCGGTATGGACTTTGATATGATAGAAAAACTAAGCGCTGCGGGTGGTGTGCCGGAGTTTGGGTCGGCGAGGGGGCAGGAGGCGAAAGGCATTCCGAACGACTTAGTGGAGGACGAAGACATGCCGCCTCTCGAAGACTGAGTGGAGGGCTCCAATGTGCGGAAGCAATGAAACCTTTTGTCGTTTTATTATTATTTTTATTATTTTTTTTGGTTCCGAATGCAAAGAGGGTAGGGTTTAATGTGTGTTTATGTTCTTGTTTGACAAGATTTTGTGTCTTCTTCTTCTATGTTTAAGGAAGAAAAAAGATAATCAGAAACTCTTTTCTTCTTTTTATCAAAAAATGGACTCTGAGCCCACCTCACCTGTACCTTTGACCATCTCACTGGAGTCGGCCTCTGATCGAGAATGTGCCGAAGGTATCACCGTCGCCAGCAGCAACACGTCTCTGGTAGAGTGCTGGGCCTCCCAATATCGACACGGTCGCCGCCTTTGACGCTGGCGATGTGGCCCGGTTGCTGGCCGATGCCGGGATCATCCGCAATCGGCTAAAAGTGGCCGCCGCCATCGACAATGCCAAACGGCTCCAAGCCATCCGCGCCGAGCACGGATCCTTCCGCGCGTGGCTCGATAAACACCATCCGCGAACTAAGCCAGAATGGGTGCAGTTGTTTAAGAGGACCTTCCGGTTTACAGGCGGCGAGATAGTCGGCGAGTTCCTGCTCAGTACCGGGTATCTCCCTGGCGCGCATCACGCCAATTGCCCTGTGGCCAAACGAGTTTTCGCAAAAAATCCTCCC
>JAFLDE010000031.1 GCA_017302655.1 Burkholderiales bacterium | reverse complement strand
TCGCTGCACGCCGCGCTGACCCGCGCAGCCGATGCGGAACAGGCATGCACCAAGGCAGCGCGACAGGTCTCCCCCAGCCGTGCTGGCATGCCCCCAGAGGTAGGGCGCTAGGAAGGCGAGGGGACCATCGCCTGCGGGCGATTTGTCATGGTGCGACTGAAAGAATGGCAGCCGCTCTTCGCCGCCCGCCATGCCGTCCTCGCCCACCAATGCCCCGCCCTCAGCCAGCGCTCCACCCGGCACGACTCGCGAGGTGTTGCTCGCCTTCCTCAAGCTTGGCCTGACCGCCTTTGGCGGGCCGGTGGCGCACCTTGGCTACTTTCGCACCGAGTTCGTGGAGCGCCGCGCCTGGCTGGACGAGCGGCGCTACGCCGATTTGGTGGCGCTGTGCCAGTTCCTGCCCGGCCCGGCGAGCAGCCAGGTGGGCATGGCTCTGGGCCTGCAGCGAGCCGGCTGGGCAGGGGCCTTGGCCGCCTGGCTGGGCTTCACCCTGCCTTCGGCCCTCGCGCTGGTGCTGTTCGCCTATGGCGTGGCGGAATGGTCGGCCCTGGCTGAGTCTGGGGCGGTGCGGGGCCTGAAGCTGGTGGCGGTGGCCGTGGTGGCGCAGGCAGTCTGGGCCATGGGGCGATCCTTCTGCTCGGAACGCAGGCGAGCGGCGATCGCCTGCGCGGCGGCGCTGTTGGCGCTGGCCTGGCCTGGCAGCGCCGTGCAGATCGGAGCGATCCTGCTCGGAGGCCTGCTCGGCCATCGGCTGCTACAGGCTCCGGTCAGCGGTGCGGTTGTCGTTCCCCCTGTGATCGAGCGGCGCACGGGCGCTCGCTTGCTGGGCGCCTTCTTCGCGCTGCTGTTGCTGCTGCCGCTGGCGGCGGCGCTCTGGCCCTCGCTCCCGCTGCAGGCGTTCACGGCCTTCTTCCAGGCCGGTTCACTTGTGTTTGGCGGGGACCATGTGGTGCTGCCGCTGCTGCAAGCCGGTGTGGTGCCCCCGGGCTGGGTGAGCCAAGAGGTCTTTCTGGCCGGCTATGGCGCGGCGCAGGCGGTGCCGGGCCCGCTCTTCACGTTCGCAGCCTTCCTGGGCGCCTCACTCCCTGCGCCTTGGGACGGTTGGGGTGGAGGGCTGCTGATGCTGCTGGCGATCTTTCTGCCAGCCTTTCTGCTGGTGGCCGGCGCCCTGCCCTTCTGGGAGGCGCTGCGCCAACGCGCTGGGGCTCAGCAGGCGCTGGCTGGTGTGAACGCGGCGGTGGTGGGCGTACTCGCTGCGGCCTTGTGGCAGCCGGTGGCGCGCAGCGCCATCCACTCGGGCACCGACCTGGCGCTGGCGCTCGCCGCATTCGCTCTGCTGGTGGCGGCTCGCTGGTCGCCCCTGCGCGTGGTGCTGCTGTCGGCATCGGTCGGCTGGGTTCTGTTCTGAACCCAGCCGGCCTGCTGCGATCAGCGGAACTCGGTCTTGCCGCGCGTGATGCCGGTGGCGTAGATGGGCGCGCCCGCAGTTCCCGAGTTCACCGTGGTGTTCACATTGGGGAAGGTGAACTGGGTGTTCACCGCCCCGATCGGCTGGGCGAGCGCCTGGGCCACGGTGCTCACACCGGAGTTGAAGCCACCGCCATTGCAGGGCTGCACCAGGGCCATCGAAGCCAGGTTCACGGTGTAGGTGATCATGGCGTCGGTGGTCGGGGCCACGTTGCCCTTCAGCGTGACCTTGCACTTGCCGCCGCTGCCGTTGTCGTACTCGGTCGCGCCCACGACGAAGACGTCGATGGCCTTGTTGCCGGCTTGCTTGAAGAAGTTGGCGTCCATGCCCAGGTTGACCGCCAACTGGGTCTGGCCGTTGAGCTTCAAACCAGGGTGCGTGACATACATGCCAAGGTAGCCGCCGCTGCTGGGCGGATTGCCGGTCTGCGCCGTGGGGGCCGACGTGGTAACGGCGATGAAGAAGTACTGGGCGTCATCCGGCACCGGGGGCGTCGAGTCGGCAAAGCCGCCGCCGGTGAAGGTGTCCTTGTAGTTCGCGAAGTCGCCGCTGAAGTAGCCCCAGTCACCGCCCTGCGCGGTCTTGCCACCGGCTCGGTAGCCGCTGGCAAAGAGCACCGGACCCGAGGCACCGCCATCCGTGCCACCGGCGATCGGGTAGACGATGTCGTCGAGGAAGTAGGTGCGGGCGCCCGTGGCCGCGCCGCCGGTGCCGAAGTTGAAGAAGACCGACAGGCGGTTGTAGGTGGCGGCCAGGTCCAGCGCGGCCGTGCCTGCGGCCTGCTTGGAGAAATCAAAGCTGAGCGTCTGCCAACCGCTCGCGGTGGTCACGGTGGCTTCCGTTTCAACCGACTTGCTGCCGTCGGCCGCGTTCTCCACCTTCATGCGCACCGGAATGCCGGCGGCCGGCGACCACACACGGGCGGTGATGGTGGTGCTGCCGTTGGCGAAGGCGATGCGCTCGATGGTGTTGCCGGCGCCGGTGGACACCGTCGTGCCAGCCCAGACCTCGCTGCTCGCGCTCTTGACGATGCGCGCGACCTTGTTGGCGGCATTGGTCGGGTCTGTCACCACGCTCGCGTCCTCGGCTCCGCCGAAGCCCGCCAGCGTCGGGGCCGTGCCTTCGAAGTCGATGGTCTTGTTGGCCGCTGCGCCGCCGCCGGCCTTCGGATACTTGACCTCCTCGAAGAAGTAGGTGCGCGCTCCGGTGCTGGCACCCGGGGTGCCGAAGTTGAAGAAGATCGAGGCGCGGTCGTAGGTGTAGGTCAGGTTGAGCGGTGCGGTGCCGGGCGCTGCGTTGGCGAAGTTGAAGCTCAGGGTCTGCCAGGTGTTGGCCGCCGTCACCGTGGCCTCGGTCTCGACGGACTGCGCCCCGTTCGCCGCGTTCTCCACCTTCAAGCGCACCGGCACATTGGCCACCGGCGACCAGACGCGGACGGTGATGGTCTTGTCGCTTGCGCTGAACGCGATCGGAGCGATCTTGTCGCCGGGCAGCGTGGAGAAGGTGGTGCCGGCCCACAACTCGGCCGAAGCGCTCTTCACCACGCGGGCCACCTTGTTGGTGCCGCCTGCCGGGTCGTTGGCGATGCTGGCATCCTCAGCACCACCGAAGCCGGTGAAGGTGGGCGCCGGGCTCTCGTCCATGGTGATGGTGTTGACCCCGCCCCCACCGCCACCGGTGGCTGGGCAAGCCGGGGTGAAGCTGCTGCCCACGAAGGAGAGGTCATCCAGGAAATAGGTGCGTGCTCCGGTGGAGCTTCCGGGGGTGCCGAAGTTGAAGAAGACCGACACCTTGTCGTATGTGAGGGCCGGGTTCAGCGCCGCCGTCCCCGGCACTTGCTTGGAGAAGTCGAAGGTCAAGGTCTGCCAGCCGCTGGCGACGGTGACCGTGGCCTCGGCTTCCACCGACTGGGTGCCGTCGGCCGCGTTCTCCACCTTCATGCGCACCGGAATGCCTGCAGCGGGCGACCACACACGGGCCGAGAGCTTGGTGAGCTGAGCGCTGAAGGGGATGCGCGCGACCGCGTCCTTCGGGCAGACGGCTACCGTGGTGCCCGCCCAGAGCTCCGCGCTGGCGCCCTTCACGATGCGAGCGACCTTGTTTGACCCATCGGTGGGGTCGGTGACGACCGTCGCGTCCTCCGCGCCTCCGAAGCCCACGAGCGTTGGCGCAGGGGTTTCCTGGAAATTCACCAAGGCCGTGCGCACCACGGTGTTGAAGGCCTTGCTGGCGGTGGTGGCGGCATTGGGTGTGCCCACCGCATCGGTGACGGCGCCCGCCGGTACGCTGAGCTGCACGGTGCCGGTCTCGTTGGCGGTGGGGGTCACCACCAACGTGGCCTGCGTGCCCGAGACACGGCTGAATGCGCCCTTGCTGCCACCCGTGACCGTCACGTCCTCGGTGGTGAAGCTTGTGCCCACATCGCGATTGAAGGTGAAGCTGAAGGTGATGGCGCCCGTCGCGACTTCCGCGCTGACGTCGTTGGTGATCGTCACCACCGGCGCAGCCGCCGTGACCACGCTGCCGGCACTCTGCGGAGGCGCTTCGCCGCTGCCGCCACCGCAACCGGAAAGCGTCGCTGCAAGGACGGCCAGAACCGTAAGGGAAAGGTGCGTGGGGTGTTGGCGGGAGGGCATGGCGGGGTGTCCTGAAAGTCGGGTCAACCGGAAGGGCAAGGTCGAAGGGTCAAGAACGTGCGTTCACCGTCGGCAGCGGGTGCTGCGAAAGGCCTGGAGGGTGGATGGCGTGCGCATGGCTTGCTCCTCAACGCCCGCTCGGCGTGCTGACCATCCGGGCCAGTTGTCCGGGAGGCACAGTCATCCGGATGCCGTCGCTGAACCTCACGTCCAGCGGCGCGCGGCGGGCATTGAAAGCGAGGTAGGTGCGCGAACCATCACCCCGTTTGAAGACGGCATGCAAGGGGGTGTCGGCGCTGATGCTGAAGTCCGGCGTCCCCATGGCCTCCAGTTGCAGCATGAAGTTCAGGGTGTAGCTGCGTGAGGACCCGAGTTCCACCGAACCCCAGCGTTCCCAGGTTTTCAGCGCAGCCGCGGGATCGGCCAAGGCCAGGTACTTGGCAAAGATGTCCTGCCAGATGTCCTTCGGCGGCGGGGGGCTGGGCTTCTTGGCGATGCGATTCCACAGCGCGGTCTCGGCCGGCAAGGTGGCCAGGCTTCGCTGGATGAAGGCCGGATCCGTGGCCAGGTAGGTGTGTGCCGTGGTCACCGGCAGCAGGTTGATGCCCTTGATCTGCCGCGGATCGTCGATCCACCAGGTGTCATGGCGGTACATGCCGCCAAACACCAGGCTGACCTCCGCGTTCCGGTACTCAGGCGCGAACACCTGCCCGTGGATGTTGAACCAGTAGTGGTTGATGGCCTGGATTTCGTTGGCGTAGAGGTAAGCGCCCAGGTCACGCAGGGCCTTGTTGCCGGTCACTTCTCCCCAGAGGATGAGACCCACCCAGGCGTTGATGGACTCCGAGGACGACTCGTTGTTGTTGCCGAATTCGCCCAAGCCGATGCCATTGGCCCAGGTGTGCCCCTCGTAGGCATCCCAATTGCGCAGGAACGGGGCATCGGCCCGGCCACGCTCGGTGGTGGCGATGTCGGCGATCAAGAGCTCGATCATCCCGCCCCAGTTCCCCGTGGCGATCCAGCTGGGATCTCGCAAGGCAATCTCGGCCGCTGTGCGAATGAAGTAGCCGTACCAGAAGTGGTGATCGTTGATCTCGGCCACCGCGTAGAACTCGTCGGGATAGATGGACACCACGCCCATCGACTCCTCGCGCTGCACATAGCCGCGGCTGCTGTTGCCTCCCAGCCATTCCTCGGCGCGCTTCTTGACCATGTCATGCAGTCGGTCGCGGCTGCCGGCATCGCCTTGCTGCTCCGCCACTTCGGCCAGCTTCATGGTGCGCAGCAAACCCTTGCCCGCCCAGTAGGCGCTGCGGCCCTGGCGGTGCAAATCGCGCCCTGCCGTCGCAAGGTCCTTGTCCAGCACGTCCTTCAGCTCCGCAGCCCGCGGCGACCCGACCACGGCCGGCCACTGGGGCACGAAGCCCTTGAACGGATAGTTGGTCTTGAAGGAGGGCGCGGCGAGCAAGCGGAGCTTGCCCCGCACCGTGTCAAAACTCGGCCCCAACGCCCCTTCCACCGAGGGATTGCGGAACCAGTGATGGGGATAGAGACCGAGAAGCGGCCCATGGTCCGGCCCCTCCATCACCTGCGTGCTGGCCGTGAAGCTGGTTTCGACCCGGCTGGCCGCCTCGTCGTACCGCCAGGCCACACGGGTTTGCTTGATGAAGGCGTAGGCGTGTCGGGCGAAAAGGGCCAGGGTCTCAGCCTTGTCGTCGGGCATCGCGGCCATCGCCAGATAGCCCTTGCCTTCGGGCAATCGCGCGATCCATTCGGAGGGCGAGACCGCCTCCCACTGGACCCCTGTCGGCCCGAAGGCCGCGTAGGTCTTGCCGCCCATCTTCAGGGTCAGCGCACGCGGGTCGGCGCCGGCGTGCAGTCGCTCAGCTGCCGCTGGCAAGCGAAGGCGAAGGTCGCCGCGCGTCACGCGCAACGAGGCATACGGGTTGCCGCGCGCCACCGTGACCAGCAGGTCGTCGGCGCCGTTGGCCATCGAAATGTCGATCGACCAGTCGTCGACATTCGCCAACTTGGCCTTGCCCGGCTGGAAGGCCATCGGCGAGATGAGGATCGGATCGCGGTGGGGGTAGCGGATCTCGACATCCTGGCGGTGCGTCTCCACCGCCTCTTTGGAAGGAAGCGCGAACTCCAGCCCGGAAGGCACCGCCTTCACAGTGATCGGCTGCACGAAGATCGCTTCAGGCTTGGCGTTGAAGGCCAGCGTGGAGTACCACTGGCTGGTGGGCGCCGCGCGCTTGAGCATCGCCTCGGTACGGAATGGCGCCTGGGGAACCGGCTTGTCTGCACCCTTGGGAGTCAGGTGATAGCCGCCGGCGCCCAGCTTCACCGATTGGGCGCTCGCCAAGACAGGCATGACCAGGATGGCAGCGGCCAACCAAGGCCTCCATGTCCTCCAACCGCGGGTGCTCGTCGCCGTCATCGATGTCCCCAGTGCGCAGTCTTGACCTGCCAGACCATTGTTGATGAAAGCGCTTTCAGCGTGTTCTGGCGTTTACCCTAGTGATGGCAATGCCGCAGGTGGACCGCACAAGTCGGCTCGCAGATGCGAGAGGTGCGCGAGGGTAAACACGGGCGCCAAAACGTTGACTGGCAGGCCTATCGCCCACTATTCTGTGAAAGCGCTTTCACCTTCTCCACGCCAAGGGTGCTCGATCCATGTCGAAAGTAGTTCTTCCACGCGCTCGCGCCGCTGACTTCTTCTCAGGTCCCAGGGGTCGACTCATGCCCATCGCGATGGCCACGGCGCTGCTTGGCCTCGCGTCGGAAACCCAGGCGTTTGAGTACGGCCCCTTCAGCCTGACGGGGTTCGTCAAGGCCTATGCATCACGCGTCAGCAACCACTGCGAGCGCTGCCAACGCGATCCAGACGCCGCGCGTCAGTTCATCTGGGCCGATGACATCGTGTTCGGCAAGGAATTTGGTAGCAAGACCCAGCGTGGCATCCAGGTGCAGCCCACCTTGGCTGCCAACTTCGACTTGCCACAAGGCTTCAAGTTCAGCGCGGCGTTCGCTCAGCGCTGGCGCGATGGCGACCCGGACCTGCCAGGCGTCGTCTATGAACGCAGCGCAACGCTGAAGCATGAGTACTACGGCTCCTTGGTGATCGGCAATTTCGTCTCGCGCGGTTGGAACCGACCGGATTCGCCCTATGCCTCGGACGTCGGCCAGACCGTCTTCAGCGACTCCGGCGCGGCCTACGGGATCCTCACCCACGCGCTGCGCTACACGTCCCGTGAGCTCTACGTGATGGATGGCAACCTGGTGCTGGAGGGCACCTATGCGCAAGGAGACACCCGCTGGAAGCGCAACAAGCCCGAGTTCTTTGAGCTCTGGGCGCTGTGGGGCCAGGGTCCCTGGGTCATCGAGGCAGTCGCGCAGTCGGGCAAGAACAGCGCACCGGCCGCCTTTGCGAAGACGGCCTTCAAAGGCCTGACCTACTTCCCCGACCGCGACGACGCGCTGCTGAATGGCAACAGCCAAGGCATCTTCATGCTGCTGACGAAGTACCAGATCGGCAGCGAGTACGAGGTGTCGGCCGGCCTGCGCGTGAACCGCTGGAGCGGTGCCTACGCCGTAGCCCTCACCCAAGGCGCACAAGCCGAGTGGAACAACCCCTTCAACGTCAACTGGGGCGCCGTCGACGCCAAGGGCGTGGCCAACCCCGGCTACTCGGCCCGAAGCACGGACCTCATGCTGGGCCTGCGCAAGTACATCAACCGCGAGTGGCAGGCCTATGCGGGCGTGACCTACCTGGGCGAAGCAAGCACCGCCAACCCGCGCGAACGGGGACAGAGCAACACGGCCCTGTTCGGAAGCTTGGGCGCACGCTATGACTTCGGCAATGGCCTGACGGCCTCTGCAGCGCTCAATGCCGTCCACTACGGCCGCAAAGGTCTCGCGCCGCTGAGCATGCCGGCGCATGACGCCTTCTCGAACATCGACTCCCGCGTGGCCAGGAAAGGCCACTGGGTGTCGTTCGAAGCCAACTACAAGTTCTGAGTCCGAGGTCTGCCCATGAACTCCACCTCGCCCTTTGCATCCCTGTACGCGATCAAGCGTCCGCTCTGCCTGGCCATCGCGGCCATCCTGGCCACCCCTCTGGCCGGATGTGGCGGTGGCGGTGCCGGCGGCTACACGCCCAGCGCGGTGTCGCAAAGCGACCGCCGCGAATTGCCCCAGGCCTTCATCACCCGCGCCTCCGTCAACTACTCGCCCTACCGCACCTCACGCAACGAGTCCGAACTGAGCCGCGAAGTCATCACCCCGGCCAACGTGCTGGAGGACCTGCGCCTCATCCAGGCCACGGGCATCGGCACCATCCGCCTGTTCTCGAGCCGCGCCTTCGCCGAGACCGTGCTGCAGGTGATCAAGGACAACAGGCTCGATCTCAAGGTGCAATTGGGCGCCTATCCCAATCCGGTGCCGAACGCAGCGGCCGAAGCCGACAACCAAGCGGAACTGGACGCCTGCATCCGCCTGGCCAATGCCTACAAGGACATCGTGCTCGCGGTGAGCGTGGGCAACGAAACCATGGTGGAGTGGTCCACGCACAAGGTCGATCCGCTCGTGATGGCCGGCTACCTGCGCAAGGTACGCGCCGCCATCTCGCAGCCGGTCACCACCAACGACAACTGGTTGATGTGGGCCAACGTCAACAAGGAAGTGGCCGCGACGGTGGACTACGCCGCCGTGCATGTCTACCCCTTCCTCGACACCTTCTACAACAGCACCAAGTACGACTGGCGGCAGAAGAACGCTCCCGAATCCGGCCGCGCCAAGGCCATGATCGACGCCACCCTGACCGAGGCGAAAAAGCAGTTCGAAGACGCGCGCGCCGGCTTGGTGAAGCTGAACCTCGGACATCTGCCCATGGTCATCGGCGAGACCGGCTGGGCGGCCGTGGACACGGCCGGCGGCCCCACCCTGGCCTTCCGCGCCCACCCCGTGAACCAGCGCATGTTCTTCGAGGGTCTGCAAACCTGGGTGCAGGATGGCCGCAAGGACGTGCAAGGCCCGAAGGCGATCTTCTACTTCCAGGCTTTCGACGAACCTTGGAAGCAAGGCGACGATGGCTGGGGCTTGTTCAACGCAAGGCGGGAAGCCCGCTACGTCGTTCAGGCCCTGGGCACCTGCGGCGTCACCTGGGCCTGCGAAGCCGGCAACTACACCTTGGCCGACGCTGTGAAATGGGTTCCACCGACCTTGAATCCGGCCATCACCGCAGCGCGCTACACCCTGTTCGCCAACACGGCCGTGTCCGGCGAGCAGCGCGCCACCGGCCTGCGCTGGGATCCCTTCGCGCTGACCGGATACCGCGAGACCCTGGGCGTCAACTCCCCCGACGGCGGCGTGCACTTCGAGATCAGCCCGAACCCGGTGGACTTCGGGTGGGGCCTGTTCCATTACTCGGGCAGCGGCGTGCTCGACAACCTGTCCAACTTCAGCGGCGGCCGGCTGAATTTCCAAGTGCGCAGCGATGGCTACCCGGGCAAGATCGAGGTTGGCATCAGCACCGACACGGAGGACCGCGACATCCAGGAGGCCTTCCTGCAGATCGGCCCCGGAGACTACGGCTACTGCAACAACAACGGCTGGTGCGAGGTGTCCATTCCCATCTCGGCCTTCACCGCAGCCAATCCGAAGCTGGACCTCCGCTACGTGAACTTTCGCTTCATCGTGGCGGATCGGTTCAGCTTCACCGGCAAGCCCCTGAACCAAACGGGTCTGCCCGCGATTCGCATCGACGGGCTGCATTGGTCGCGCTGATGAGCGAGGTCTTGAACTGGGTGCTCAGCGCAAGGGACGCCCGGCACGGACAGGAACTGCGACTGACGCCGCAATCGCCCCTCCCTCCCAACCCAGAGAGGGGCGCCCACGGCGTCGCACCCATCCGCCTGTGGGTGGACACGACACGCAGGTTCCAGCGCCTGGAAGGCTTCGGGGGCGCCTTCACCGAGGCCGCAGCGACCACTTGGTTGAAGCTGTCCGATGCCCAGCAGCAGCGCCTGCTGCGCGAGTACTTCGACCCGGTCGAGGGCCACGGCTACCTGATGTGCCGCGTGCATATGAACAGCTGCGACTTCGCCCTGGGGAACTACGCTCACGCGGACGAACCAGGGGACATCGATCTCGCCAGCTTCAGCATCGACCGCGACCGCGAGGCCTTGCTTCCGATGATCAAGGCGGCGCAAACGGTTGCCGGGCGAGCGCTCAAGCTGCTCGTCTCCCCTTGGAGCCCGCCCGCCTGGATGAAGGACAGCGGCCGCATGAACGACGGCGGTCGCTTGAAGCCCGAGTGCGCGGCCGCCTGGGCGCAGTGCTACGTGAAGTTCATCCAGGCCTATGAGGCGGAGGGTGTGCCGGTCTGGGGCGTGTCGGTGCAGAACGAGCCCGAGGCCCGGCAGCGCTGGGACTCCTGCCTCTACTCCGCCGAGGAAGAGCGCAACTTCGTGCGCGACCACCTGGGGCCGGCCTTGCATGCCGCCGGCCTGGCGCGCGTTCGGATCGTTGTCTGGGATCACAACCGCGACGCCATGGTCGAGCGCGCCAGCGTGATGTACGGCGACCCGGAGGCTGCGAAGTACGTTTGGGGAACGGGCTTCCACTGGTACCTCGAGGACCACTTCGAGCATGTGCAGCTGGTGCACGACGCCTGGCCCGACAAGCAACTGCTCTTCACGGAAGGCTGCCAGGAAGGCGGGCCGCACTGGGGCCGCTGGGAACTGGCCGAGCGCTATGCCCGCTCGATCCTCAACGACCTGAACCGCTGGACGGTGGGCTGGATCGACTGGAACCTGCTGCTTGACGAACAGGGCGGTCCGAACCATGTCGGCAATTTCTGCAGCGCGCCCTTCCTGGCCGTGCCCGACGAGGACGGCCTGCATGCGCAAAGTTCCTTCGCCGCGCTCGGCCACTTCGCGCGCTTCATCCAGCCCGGCGCCCAGCGCGTGCTGGCCGCCGCCACGCGCGAGGCGCTGGAGTGCACCGCCTTCGTGAACCCTGACGGGCGCGTGGCCGTGGTGGTGCTGAACCGCAGTGACCACGACATCGCGTTCTCGCTCGCCATCGACGGTGCGCCGCACGCCGCCGACCTCCCCGCTCACTCCATCGCCACCTACTGGCGCTGAGACCCAAAAAGAAGAACGTTATGTCCACAGCACCAGCCCACAAGGTCCCTTTCCGCCACAAGGTCGCCTTCGGCCTGGGCATGCTCGCCAACCAGATGTTCCCCGCCGCCCTCGGCATCTTCATGGTGGTGCTGGTGCAGGACCTTGGCTTTCCGGCCTGGATGTGGGGCATCCTTTTCTTCCTGCCGCGCGTGTTCGATTCGGTGACCGACCCGATCATGGGTTTCATCTCCGACAACACCCGCTCGCGCTGGGGCCGGCGCGCGCACTATGTGTTCATCGGGGCCGTGGTGATGGGGCTGTCCTTCGTCGCCATGTGGCAGTTGGATCGGGCCGATGGCATCCCCTACAACTTCGTCTACTTCCTGCTCTGGAGCCTGGTGTTCTACACAGGCCTCACGCTCTTCAGCATTCCCTACGTGGCCATGGGCTACGAGATGAGCGACGACTTCCACGAGCGCACCAGCATCATGGCCGTGGCGCAGTGGATCGGCCAGTGGGCGTGGGTGATCGCGCCCTGGTTCTGGGTGGTGATGTACGACAAGAGCTGGTTCGAGAACGCCGACACCGCCACCCGCACCCTGTCGGTCTGGGTGGGCGTGATCTGCATGCTCCTGGCCATGGTGCCGGCGCTGTTCTTGCCCCGTCGCTCCAGCCTGAACGATCAACAACTGGTGCCGCTGACCTGGGCGAACTTCGGCGGCGGCATGCGCGAGATCCTTGCCGGCTTCAAGGACGCCTTCAGCTCGCGACCCTTCCGCAAGCTGTGCTTCGCCACCTTCCTCATCTTCAACGCCTTCAACACGGTGGCGGCGTTCTCCTTCTTCATCGTCGTCTACCACCTGTTCAACGGAGACACCGGCGCTGCCTGGATCTGGCCCACCCTGTTCGGCAGCGTCGGTGCGCTCATCACCACCTTTGCGGTCATCCCCACCGTGGCCTGGATGTCGCGTCACATGGGCAAGAAGAACGCCTTCATGCTGTCGCAGGGCATTTCCATCCTCGGCTACATCCTGCTGTGGCTGCTGATGGTGCCGGGCAAGCCCTGGATGTTCCTGTTCGCCCTGCCCTTCTTCTCGTTCGGCATCGGCGGTTTGTTCACGCTGATGATGTCGATGACCGCCGACGTCTGCGACCTCGACGAGCTCGCCACCGGCAAGCGCCGCGAGGGCATCTTCGGCGCCATCTACTGGTGGATGGTGAAGTTCGGCTTCGCCATCGCCGGCCTGCTCAGCGGCGCCATCATGAGCCTGGTGGCCTTCACCCCGGGCGCCGCCACGCAACCGGCGGGCGCGGTGGACGGCCTGCGCCTTTTCTACTCCGGTGTCCCCATCTTCGGCACCCTGCTGGCGATGTGGATCATGCGCAGCTACGACCTCGACGAGGCCCGCGCCGTGGAGGTGCACAAGGAGTTGGAGCGCCGCAAGCAAACAGCCTCCGTGGCAGCACCGGGCTCGGCCACGGCACGGCCCTGGCTGTCGGAGCATGCCCTGCTGCTGCCCAGTGTCGAACGCACGCCCTTGATGGACACGCATGGCGCCGAACTGCGAACACTGCACGCGGAGACCTTGAAGGCCGGCCTCTACGGCCTGTGCTTCAGCGCCTACACGCAAGGGCAGAAGGCTGGCGATGCGGTCAGCGAGACGCAGATCCACCGACGCCTGGACCTCATCGCCCTGCACGTGCGCTGGGTGCGCTCCTTCTCCTGCACCGAGGGCCATGAGTGGACGCCGCGCCTGGCGCGCGAGAAGGGCTTGAAGACCATGGTCGGTGCCTGGGTGAGCAGCGACCGCGCGCGCAACGAGCGCGAAATCGAAAGCCTCATCCAACTCGCCCGCGGCGGCGCCGTCGACATCGCCGTTGTCGGCAACGAGGTGCTGCTGCGCGGCGACCTGCCCGAAGCCGAGTTGCTCGCCCTGATCGCCCGTGTGAAGGCCGCGGTTCCCGAGCACGTCGAGGTCGGCTGCGTCGATGCCTACTACCAGTTCCTGGAGCGCCCCCAGCTGGTCGCGGCCTGCGATGTGCTGCTGCCCAACTGCTACCCCTTCTGGGAAGGCATCGCCATCGACCAGGCCGCCGCCTATCTCCAACGCATGCATGCGCTGGTGAAGGCCGTGGCCCGGGAGGGCCAGCGGGTCGTCGTCACCGAGACCGGTTGGCCCAGCGGCGGCCAGCCCGTGGGCGAGGCGGTGCCCTCTGCCGACAACGCCATGCGCTACTTCATTGACGTCCAGCATTGGGGACGCCGCGAGGGCGTGAAGCTCTTTTATTTCTCGTCCTTTGATGAGCCCTGGAAGCGCCATCAGGAGGGCGAGGTGGGGACGCAATGGGGCCTTTGGGACGCTGGCGAACGCGCCAAGTACCTGCCCTAGCCAGGCCGAACCAAGCCCATGAGTCCGCCGCTCTGGACGCACCACCCAAGCCGGTCTCCCTGTTTCGGCCGACTCCAGCCCACCCGCCTCGACGCCTCGACCTCCCCCGCCTGGCCAAGCGCCATGCCGATCGATCCATGCAAGCCGTGATGAGCCGCGCCCACCGAGCCCCGACGCCCCCGAGTCCGTTCAACCCTCGCTCTGCGACATCCAACCCTGACCAAGCCGAGGTGCTCGGCAGGTTCGTGCTGGATGACGGTGAGAGCTGGTACCGCATCGATGGCGTCGATCACCTGCCCCCTTTCTTCATGAGCCTGGCTGGCGACAGCGACCTGTGGGCTTTCATCTCTTCGGCGGGCTCGCTGAGCGCTGGCCGCCGCGACGAAGACGGCGCCTTCCTGCCTTACGAGACCGTCGACAAGATTCACAACCGCTGGGAGCACACCGGGCCGCGCACCTGGATTCGCGTGGAAGGAGCTGGCAGCCCCGAGCTTTGGGAGCCCTTCGCTCGGTCCGCAGCCGGTACGCGCCACCTTCGTTCGTTGTGGAAGAACTTGTCGGGCACGCGCATCCGCTTTCGCGAGTTGCATGCTGGGGGTGATCTTTGTTTCGAGTACGAGTGGTTCGCCGCCGAACCCTTCGGACTGGTGCGCAGCGCACGGCTGAGCCGGCAGGCTGACGCCGGCAAAGCCATTCCCTTGCGTGTATCGGTGCTGGACGGCTTGCTGAACCTGCTGCCGCCGGGCATCGGCGCGCGAACGGCGGCGACCATGAGCAACCTCACCGACGCCTACAAGTGGAACGAGACCGCAGCCGGCGGACGGCTGGGGCTCTTCACGCTGTATGCGCAGATTTGGGATCGGGCGGAACCCAAGGAGTCCTTCGAAGCCCTGGTGGCCTGGCACGCAGGCCTGCCCGCCACCGCGCGCACCCTGCTGTCGGCCCACCAGGTCGAGGCTTTCTGCCGCAGCGGCCATGTCGAGTCCGAGACCCTGACGCGCGGCCGCCGCGGCGCCTTCCTGGTTCAGTTCGACACCGAGCTCGACCGTGAGGGCTGCGCCTGGCATCTGGTGGTCGATGGCCCGCGCTCCCAGACCGAGGCCTTCGAGCTGGCCCAGCACTTGGCACAAGGCGGCGGCAGTGTGGCCGAGCTCCTGACAGCGCGCGCTCGCAACACCGCGGGGGTGAACGAGTTGCTCGCCGCGGCCGACGGGTTCCAGCAGTCGGGCGACCCCATGGCTGCCGCGCACCACCGTGCCAATGTGCTGTTCAACATCATGCGTGGCGGCGCGTTCGTCAACGGCACCTGCCTGCAGCGCGAGGACCTGCTGGCGTTTGCGCGCCAGCGCCACCATGCGCTGGGTGACGACCTCGCTGCCCTCCTCGCACCGCTTCCCTCGCAGGTCGAACGCAGCTTGGTGCTCGAGGTGGTGCGCGCGAGCGGCCAGCGGCAGTTGGAGCGGCTGGTCATGGAGTACCTGCCACTGACCTTCAGCCGCCGCCATGGCGATCCGAGCCGGCCTTGGAACCGTTTCTCGATCCGGGTGCGCGATGCACAGGGTCAGCGCGTCGTGAACTACCAGGGCAACTGGCGCGACATCTTCCAAAACTGGGAAGCGCTGGCGGCCAGCGAGCCCGCCTACCTGGGCTCGATGATCACCGCGTTCCTCGGCGCGATGTCGGCCGACGGCTACAACCCTTACCGCATCGGCCGCGAGGGCATCGACTGGGAGGTCGTCGACGCCCACGACCCCTGGAGTCACATCGGCTACTGGGGCGATCACCAGATCATCTATTTGCTGCGCCTGATGGAGGCGGCCGAGGCCCACGACCCCACGCTGCTGGCCGATCTGTGGAACCGCTCGCTGTTCAGCTTTGCCGACATCCCCTACCGCCTGAAGCCCCACGCCGAGCAGATGGCCAGCCCCAAGCACACCATCGATTTCGACGAGCGCGCGCACGAGCGCGCCCATGAACGCCGGGCGCAGATCGGAGCGGACGGCCTGCTGGTCTGCGACGACGCCGGCGAGCCGCTGCTGGCCACCCTGGGCGAGAAACTGGCGGTGATCCTGCTGGCCAAGGCCGGCTCCCTGCTGCCTGGGGGTGGGCTGTGGTTGCACACCCAGAGGCCCGAATGGAACGACGCCAACAACGCGCTGGTCGGCAACGGCCTGTCGGCGGTCACGCTGGCGCACCTGCGACGGCTCCTCGGCTTCCTGCTGGCCTTGCCGGCCGCGCGCGAAAGCTTCGCGGTCAGCGAGGCGACCCTGAGCGCCCTGCAGCAGTTCGGCGAATTGTTGGCTGGCACCGCCATCGCGGCGTGCGACAACGCCTGCTCGCGGCGCCAATTTCTCGATGCGGCTGGCGACATCCTCGACCGCTGGCGCGCCAGCGCCTACCGCGGCGCGGCCGCGCGGCGGGTGTCGCAGGCGGCACCGGGCCTGCTCGTGACTCTGGCGCGCTCGCTGCTGCCGCTGGTCGACGCCAGCCTGCGCCGTTGCCGTCGCGACGATGGGCTGTACGACAGCTACACGCTCATCGCTTTCAGCAAGGATGGAGCCGAACTGAGCCGCCTGTACCCGATGCTGGAGGGGCAGGTGGCTCTGCTGTCCTGCGGACTGCTGTCTCTGGCCGAGGCAGTGAGCTTGCTCGATTCGCTGTTCGCCAGCCCGATCTACTGCCCGGTGCGGCGCAGCTTCATGCTCTACCCCGATCGCCAACTGCCGGGGTTCTTCGAACGCAACCGGCTCGATGCCCAGGCGCTGGCGCTGCCAGTGGTGCAGCAGCTGCTGACCCAGGGGCGCAGCGACCTCTTGCAACGTCAGAGCGATGGCACGGTGCGCTTCGCGCCCAAGCTGTCCAACCGGGCCGACCTGGAGGCCGCCGGCCAAGACCTGGGCGAGGCCCTGAAGCCCTTGGCCGAGGCCTACGAGCGCGTGCTCCGCCATCACGAGTTCACCGGGCGCTCGGGCACCATGTTCGCCTACGAAGGCCTGGGTTGCATCTACTGGCACATGGTGGCCAAGCTGCTGCTGGCGGTGCAGGAGCGCGTGTTCGAGGCCTTCGACAGCGGTGCTCCCGAGCTCGCAGCTCTGGTGGCGCATTACCGGCGCGTGCGCGACGGCCTGGGCTACCGCAAGACGGTTGCCGAGTACGGTGCCTTCCCGGCCGACCCCTACAGCCACACGCCCGGCGAAGGCGGCGCCCAGCAACCCGGCATGACCGGGCAGGTCAAGGAGGAGATCCTCACGCGGTGGGGCGAACTGGGTCTGCGCAAGCGCAAGGGCATGGTCCACATCGACCCGGTGCTGCTGGACGAAGCCGAATTGCCCGAAGGGGGCGAGTTGCGATTCACCTGGGCACACGTGCCTTACACCTACCGGCGCGGACCCGTCACCCGGGTGCGGGTTCGTACCGAGGCTGGTTGGGTTGACTGCACCGAGCGCGACTTCGACCCAAGCGGCGTGTTGGCCGTCGAGGTCGACATCGCCTTCAAGTCACGCTGAAACCCAGGGCTACCGGGCGCCGTCTGACCCGCGCGCTTCAGGCTCGGCCGGTGTTTGGGCTGCCTATGACCCGAGCTGCGCAAGAAGCGCCAACGCCCACAAGGCGCCGAACACGAAGGGCAAGGCCTTGGGTGCCCAGCGACCGCGGCGCGCCAAATGCACCTCGGGCGCCAAGGGGCAGAGGTCGGCCAAACCGCTGCGCGCATATTCGAGACGCACTTGCTCGGATGCGCGCAGTGCCGTGAACACGCCCACACCGATCAGCGCAGCGACCACGATGCCGAAGAAGGGAAATGCCAGGGTGAGCACCCCCATCGCTTTGCTGCCCAGCGCCATGTAGGCGTTGAAGAGCAGCCCCTCGGCCAGGATGAGCCATGTGATGCGCTGCCCCACCAGCATGTCTTCGTGCGTCCATTGCTCGCGCAGGGCGCGGTACTGATCCCACAGCGCCACATCGGGTGTGCGATGGGTTTGCATGGTCTCGAAAGAGCCTCCCCGCATGGAGGCGTGTCAGGCCGCAGCCTGGAGGGACACGCGATCAGGAAACAGGGCTTCCATGACGAGCTTCGGCCGGCGATCCACGGTGAAGAGGCCCCAGTGCTTCTCCGGCTCCAGCGGATCGGCGGATCCCTTCCAGGGCTCGTCAAACGCCTCGAAGACGAAGCAGAGCAGCCCTTCCGCGCGGGTCCAGTCCATCAGGTCCTGGTAGTAGATGGCCTGCAGTTCTTGCACCGCGTGTTCGGCATGCATGCCCCGGCCGTTGCTGTTGGTGCACCAGCCTGCCTCGGTGATGACGACCGGCTTGTCGGGATAGAGCGAGGCCACGCTGGCCACATTGGCCTTGGTGTAGTCGAGCGCCTCGTGAATGTGCTTGTACTCCCACACCGGATAGGTGTGCAGCGAGATGAAGTCCAGCTCGGGCACCAGTTCCCCCAGCTTGAGCTGCCAGGGCACGTAGTTCTCGCAGAAGGTCACCGGCTGGGACAGCCGGGCCTTCACCCAGCGCACGTACTGCACCATCTGGGGCACGGTCACGAGATGGTCGGTCCAGTCCACCGTGCATTCGTTGCCCACGGCCACCGAGAACACGATGTCTTCGTTCGCGCGGGCCAGGGACACGAGCCGCTCGAGTTCGGCCTGGTTTTCGCGCCGGTTGGCTACCAGCTGCTCCTCGGCGTGACTGCCTCCCCATGGACAGCCGAAGTTGTTCACCTCGGCCGCCAGGTAGGCGCCCAGCATCACGCGAAGCGGCAGTCGGTCTTCACGGATCACCTGCAGCACGCGCTCGGCATGCGGGCTGCAGTCGTACAGGCGCAGCAGCTGCCAATGGCGGGCCAGCAGGTGGAGGTCTTCGCGGATCTGGTCCAGCGACGGAAAGATCCGCTGATCCGGGCTCTGGCCCTCGCGGTAGCCGGAGTAGCAGATGGCCTGGCCTTTCGGCAGCCTGAGCGGTGCATGCATGGGTGGAATCCGGGGAGAGTTCAGACGAACTTCGCTTGGCCGTGGGTGTCCCACAAACCCCAGAAGGCGCCGACGTCGCCTTCGGCCCCGACCTTCCAGGCTTCGTCGAAGGCGGCAAAGTGGAACCACTCGATGCCCTCGGCCTCGGCCCATGCGGCGGTGTCGACGAAGTGCTGCATCGCCCCCTCCTTCGAGGGCACGGCGCCCTGGAAGGCGCTGCCCTGATCGGGCCAGCCGGTTTCGCTGATGAGCACCCGCTTGCCGGCCGCCGCCGCACGGGTGCGGGCGAACATGGTCTGCATGTAGGCCAAGGCTTGCTCGCGCGGACAGCCCTCCCAGAAGGGGTAGCAGTTGGTCATCACCACATCGCAGGCGGCCGTGACGCGAGGGTGCTTCTCGAACAGAAAGTAAGCATCGACGTAGCCGACCGGCACGCCAGGCAGCGCGTGCTTGACGCGCTCGATCGCGGCAATGAGTTCGTCCTCGCTCAGGTCTTCACGCAGCAGCACTTCGTTGCCGACCGCGACGATGTCGGCATGCCCGGCGCGGGCCACGGCAATCACGCCTTCCAACTCCCGTTCGTTGATCTCGGCATCGGTGCCAAGCCAGGCGCCCACCAAGGTCTGCAGGCCAAGCTCCTTGGCGAGGCGGGGGGTCTGTTCGTGACCGTCGGTGCAGGAGAAGCTGCGAACCCAGCGGGTGTGAGGCCGGACCACGCCCAGGCGCTCGCGAATCTGCGCCTCGCCAATCTGGTCGCCGGGTTGCTGCCCCTCCAGGTAGGGGCTGAAGCAAAGTCCATGGATGCCGCGCGCCAGCGTCGCACGGAAGGCGGCGTCCAGGCGGGCACGCTTAGCGGGTGGGAGCGGTGGCACTTGCACCGTGGGCACGGTGGCCGCGAAGCCGCTGCCGGTGAGGGCTGCGGAGGCTTGGGAAGGGCTGCGCTTGGGTTCGCTCATCGAGGGACCTTGAGAGGAGACTGGATCACAGGCGGCGCTCGGCCACATGGCCGGCCTGCCAGGGCATGACGCCCTCGCCCCGCGGCTTCGGCGAGCCATAGCCGCCGACCTTGTCGTACACCCGCACCCAGTCCACCACCAGTTCGGCAGGGAACACCGTGTGCTCGTTCGGGTGGCCGGGGAAGTTGCCGCCCACGGCCACATTCATCAAGAGATAAAAGGGTTGATCGAATGGGGCGGGCCACGGGTTGAGGTCGGCCTCGGAGGTGGCCTCGTGGCCTTGTCCTTCAGTCAGCCGGCTGCAGCTCCACCAGTGGCGATAGGTGCAGGTATGCACCTCGTCAACGTAGAAGCGGATCTCCCCAGGCTCCCACTCCACCGCGTATTCGTGCCAGTCCGCCACGCTGCTTTCGCCCAGTTTGTGCGTCGTGGTGATGAGAGAACGGCGTGGGAAGCTGGATCCGAAGTGCAAGCTGTTCAGCACCTCATGCGGTTGCTCACCCACGATCTCCATGAGGTCGATCTCGCCACTCGCCGCCCAGCCCCCATACTTGTCCTCAACGGGCAGCATCCACAGCGCAGGCCACAGCCCCTTGCCCCACGGCACGCGGGCTCGAATGGCGATGCGCCCGTACCGCTTGGCGAAGAGAACCCGTCCATCGCGAGCCTTGGTCTTCAGCCGTGCAGAGGTGTAGCCACAACCATGCATCGGTGCCTTCACCGCGCGGATGAACACACAACTGTCACGCACCTGCACGTTCTCCGCGTCCCCGGTGTAGTACTGAAGTTCCTCGTTGCCCCAGCCGGGCACCCATTGGTGCACGCGGTAGTCATAGAAGCCATTGCCGAGGTCGAAGTCCCATTTGCTTCGATCGATGGCGTCGCCATCGAACTCGTCGTGCCAGACAAGGCTCCAGCCTGCGGGAATCGGTGTGCTCACGCCATGGCTCCTACATGCAGTTTGCGCTGCGCCTTTTGTCCATCCAGGAAGCCTCGGTACCAGTGAAAGCTGTCCTTCGGCGTCCTCGCCAAGCTGTCGTAGTCAACATGCACGAGACCGAAGCGCTTGGCATAACCACTCGCCCACTCGAAGTTGTCCAGCAGGCTCCAGACCATGTAGCCGGCCACAGGAACGCCTTGAGCAATGGCCCGGCCAACCGCGTCGATATGGCTCGACAGGTACTCGACGCGATTGCCGTCGTGCACGCGTCCGTCCTGCAGGGAATCGCGAAATGCGGCGCCGTTCTCCATCACGTAGAGCGGCGGAAGGGACCAATCACGCTGAAGCCGTCGCAGCAACTGAGTGAGGCCCTGGGGCACGATCTCCCAGCCCATGTCGGTCAGCGGCCCTCCGTGCTCCTTCGCATTCCAACTTCCATTCGCACTGACCACGCTCCGCGTGTAGTAGTTGACCCCCAGGAAGTCCATCGGAGTGGCGATCAGTTCCATGTCACCGTGTTCGACGCACGGCGCATCAGTGCCAAGGTGGTGCCAAACGTCCTCCGGATACTCACCACGCAACAGAGGGTCCAGATACCAGCGCACGCTGCGTCCGTCCTCCAGGCGAGCAGCAGCGGCGTCCGCTTCACTCGCCGTAGCCGGCACGATGGGGGACAGGTTGAGCACAATACCCAGGCGGCTCTTGCAGCCATCGGCCCTCAGTTCCTGGAGGGCAAGACCATGGCTGACAAGCAGGTGATGAGCCACCTGCATGGCCGTGCCACGGTTGCGCACGCCGGGGGCGAATACGCCGGACTCATGGCCGAGCACGGCCATGACCCATGGCTCGTTGTGGGTTGTGATGGCCGCGACACGGTCCCCCAGCGCTTGGGCCATGTGGCGCGCGTATTGCACGAAGCGGTAGCAGGTGTCTCGGTGCGCCCAACCCCCACTGTCCTGAAGGCTCTGCGGAAGGTCCCAATGGTTCAGCGTGAGGTAGGGCCGGATTCCGCGTTGAAGCAAGCCGTCAACCAAACGCTCGTAAAAGGCCATGCCCTGAGGGTTGAACGCACCTCGCCCGTCAGGCTGCACGCGCGGCCAACTGATCGAGAAGCGGTAGGCATCGACACCGAGGCGTTCGATCAGGTCCAGATCGGAATCCAAGCGATTCAGATGGTCGCATGCCACATCGCCATGACTTCCGTCGGCGATCGCCCCGGGCTGGCGGCAGAAGCGGTCCCAAATGGACTCGCCCTTCCCTTGCCATGTTGCAGCGCCCTCAATTTGAAAGGCGCTGGTCGCGACGCCCCAAACAAAGTCGGGCGGGAAATGGGAGCGTGGGTGCAACGGCAGCGAAGCATTCATGGCAGTAAGAGCGCAAGGATCGAACCGGATCGGTCCTTGAAAGCGCTTTCACAGTGTGCCGCGCGGGCCGCTTGCCTGTCAACCAAGGGTTGTTGCGGAGCTCTTCAACCGAGCCCCTTCAAATGCCCTGCCGTCCTGTGCAGCTAAGCCAGCATGCGCTTGCTTCGCGCTACTCCAGACCGCGGGTGGGCAGACCAACGGTCGGCGCACCTGAACGGCTTGTGCAGCATGGCTTGCTCTCCCAACGGTCTCAGCTCGCCGCCAGGATGATGCACGCCGGCCCGATGCGACAACGACCAAGCTGGAGCGGCCTGCTCATCGGATGCCCCCAGCGCACCCAGGCACGAAAGGGGGCGGACACAAGCGCCTGCTTGCTATTGGCCCCATGCACCCCGGCGCCCATTGCCTCGCCGGCGGCTGCACCGCCGACGAGGATTCACGGCACCAACGCCGTCGAGGCACCCATCAAGGCGAGCACTCGCTCCAGGGTGCCTGATCCCATCTTCGCTGCGATGAAGCGCGATGTTCCAGCCGTCATCGCTCCCGCTGCTTGCCGCGACCCGCAGTCCTGCGGGTCGCGGCTCTTCCATTACATGCAGTCGATCATCACCTGGCCGAAGCCCGAGCAGCTGACTTGCGTCGCCCCGTCCATCAGGCGCGCGAAGTCGTAAGTGACCTTCTTGCTCAGGATCGCCTTGCCCGTGGCGCTGATGATCAGGTCGGCGGCCTCGGTCCAGCCCATGTGGCGCAGCATCATCTCTGCCGAGAGGATCTCCGAGCCCGGGTTCACGTAGTCCTTGCCGGCGTACTTCGGCGCGGTCCCGTGCGTGGCTTCGAACATGGCCACCGAATCGCTGAGGTTGGCGCCTGGGGCGATGCCGATGCCACCGACCTGCGCGGCCAGCGCGTCGGAGATGTAGTCGCCGTTCAGGTTCAGGGTGGCGATCACGCTGTACTCGGCCGGACGCAGGATGATCTGCTGCAGGAAGGCATCCGCGATCGAGTCCTTGATGACGATGTCCTTGCCGGTCTTCGGGTTCTTGAATTGGCACCACGGGCCGCCGTCGATCAGCTGGGCGCCGAACTCGCGCTGCGCCAGCGCGTATCCCCAGTCACGGAAGCCCCCTTCGGTGAACTTCATGATGTTGCCCTTGTGAACCAGGGTCACGCTGGGCTTGTCGTTGTCGATCGCGTACTGGATGGCCTTGCGCACCAGGCGCTCGGTGCCCTCCTTCGAGACGGGCTTGATGCCGATGCCGGAGGTCTCGGGGAAGCGGATCTTCTTGACGCCCATTTCCTCTTGCAGGAACTTGATGACCTTCTTCGCCTTGTCGGTCTGCGCCTCGTACTCGATGCCGGCGTAGATGTCCTCCGAGTTCTCACGGAAGATCACCATGTCCACCTTGTGCGGCTCCTTGACCGGGCTGGGCACACCGGTGAAGTACTGCACCGGACGCAGGCAGACGTACAGATCGAGCTCTTGACGCAGGGCCACGTTGAGCGAACGGATGCCACCACCGACCGGCGTGGTCAAGGGGCCCTTGATCGACACCACGTAGTCACGCAGCACGGTCAGGGTCTCATCGGGCAACCAGACGTCGGGGCCGTAGACCTTGGTCGACTTCTCGCCGGCGTAGATCTCCATCCAGTGGATCTTCTTCGCACCACCGTAGGCCTTGGCCACCGCAGCGTCGACCACCTTGATCATCACCGGCGTGATGTCAAAGCCCGTGCCGTCGCCCTCGATGTACGGAATGATGGGGTTGTTCGGGACGTTCAGCGAGAAGTCGGCGTTGACCGTGATCTTCGCGCCGCCTTCGGGCACCTTGATGTGTTGATACATGGGTGAGGCTCCGCTGTGCGGTGGGTGGGTAAAGGGAAAGTGGCGGGGGATTCTAGAGACCGCAGAACTCGGCCACGCGCGCCCAGAGGCCGTGGCCCAGCGCCCACGCGCTGGCACCCGCCAACATCAAGCCGGCGAGACGAGGGGCCCAAGTCTCGCGGCCTGAGCTTGCGAGCAGCTTGCGCAGGAGCAAGGGAGCCGCAATGAGCCCTGGGCTGGACGCCAGCGCAAACACGGCCATCCCAGCGGCTCCGCCGGCCGGCGTGTTGGCCAGCGCGGCGACGATGAGCGCCCCCTGCAGCACCCCGCAGGGCCAGGCGAACCAAAGCAGTCCGCTGCCCGCTGCCCGCTGCCAGCGCACGACACTGTTGGACGTGGCCCCTGCCTGTCCACCCCCCGGGCCCAAGTGGCCCGCCCAACTCGGCCAGCGTCCGGCGATCATCAAGAAGAGGCCGAACGCGAACAGCGCGCTGTGCAGCAGCGTCCATAGGTGGCGGAGCAATGCGTTGGCCACCGAGGCGTCGCGCAGCAGGCCCATGGCCGCCGCAGCCACCGCGCCGACCGCGGCATAGCCGACGACCCGGCCCAACTGGAACCCGGCTTGCACCGGCAATGCCTGCGAGCCTCTGGTGACAGCGGTGCACGGAGCGCCGCACATCAAAGCGCAATGGGGCACCGAGGCCAATCCCATCAGGCCCAGGGTGCCCACCAGCGCAGTGTCCAGCAACATCAGATGATTTTGCTGTAGCGCTCGCGGGCTCGGTCCTGTTGAAGATGGCGGTCGAACACTGCGGCCACGGAGCGCACGAAGAACCAGCCCAGCGGTGTCACCTCGACCGCTTGCTCAGTGACCTTCACCAGGCCTTCAGCCTGCTGCGAGGCCAGGGTTTCCAACTCCTGCGCGAAGTACTGGCGTGGGTCGATCAAATGTGCGCTGGCGAGCCCTTCGAAATCGAGCCGACCTTGACACATCAGCGCCATGATGGCGCTGCGACGCACCAAGTCATCGCGGGTCAATGCGATGCCGCGCTGCACGGGCCACTGGCCCTGGTTCAGCGCGTCGGCGTACTCCTCGATGGTCTTGGCATTCTGTGCATAGCTGGCACCGACGCGGCTGATGGAGGAGACGCCCAGACCAATGAGGTCCCCATCGGGCTGCACGGTGTAGCCCTGGAAATTGCGATGCAGTCTTCCCTGCCGCTTGGCCTGGGTCAGCGCGTCACCGGGCAGCGCGAAATGGTCCATACCGATGTGCTCGTAGCCAGCGGCCAGGAAGGCGGCGATGGCGTCGGCATGCAACTGCAGGCGCACATCGGCGCTGGGAATTTCGGCGGTGTGGATGCGCCGCTGAGCCTTGAAGCGCTGTGGCAGGTGAGCGTAGGCGTAGAGCGCGATGCGGTCCGGGCGAAGACCGGCGACCTGCTCTAGCGTGCGCGCAAAGCTGGCCTTGGTCTGCAGCGGCAGCCCGCAGATGAGGTCGACATTGATGGAGGCAAAGCCAATGTCGCGCGCGTCCTGCATCAGTTGCGCGACTTGCTCATAGGGCTGCACGCGATGCACGGCCTGCTGCACGCGGGCATCGAAGTCCTGCACGCCGTAGCTGATGCGATTGAAGCCGAGCGCCTTCAGGTGCTGCAGGCGGGCGCGGGTGACCGTGCGCGGGTCGATCTCAATCGAAGCCTCAATGCCCGGCATCCATTCATAGGCCTCACGCAAGCGGCCGACGAGTTTCTCCATCTCCTCGTCGGAAAGGAAGGTCGGCGTACCGCCGCCCAGGTGCAACTGGCTGACCGCCGGTCGGCCACCCAAATGGCGTCCCCACAGATCAATTTCGAGGTCCAAGAGGCGCAGATAGTCTTTGGCCCGTTCATGGTGTTTGGTGACGATCTTGTTGCAGGCACAGTAGTAGCAGAGCGACTCACAAAACGGCACATGCACATAGACCGACAGCGGTGCCGCCCTGCCCGGTCCCTGCGCGCGTTGCGCGAGCGCTTGTTGATGCTGCTCCGGGCCATGCGCCTCCACGAAGCGATCCGCAGTCGGATAACTCGTGTAGCGAGGCCCCGCGGCACCCAAACGATCGAGCAAGTTGGGCGGCAGCACTTGGAAGACTGGCTCCCGCTGCGTCATGGGTGAGATGGCTGACATGGTGAGCGATGCTGCCGGTTCGCCGATCCGACTGCTTTGACATGCCGCAAGCCCTGGTCAGACTGGCTTCAGGAGCATGTCCTTATGATCTGCGTCATGCCCACCACGCTTCCACCCGTCCGCCTGGAGCCGCTGCGCACCGCATGCTCCGACTGCAATCTGCGCGAACTGTGCTTGCCCGTCGGCCTGAACCCGGTCGACATGGAGAAGCTGGATGGCCTCATGAGTCAGCGCAAGGTGGTGCCGCGCGGTGAGTCCCTGTTCCGCGCCACCGAGCCTTTCCACGCGCTTTACGCTGTGCGCACCGGCTTCTTCAAGACCTGCCTGACCAGCGAAGACGGCCGTGTGCAAGTCACGGGCTTCCAGATGGCCGGCGAATTGCTCGGCCTTGATGGCATCGCCAGCGGCCACCACTCGGTGGATGCGGAGGCGCTGGAAGACTCTTCGGTCTGCGTGCTGCCGTACCACGATCTCGAGCATCTGGCACGCGATTTCGGCGCTTTGCAGACCCAGTTGCATCGCATCATGAGCCGGGAAATCGTGCGCGATCACGGCGTGATGATGCTGCTAGGCAGCATGCGCGCCGAAGAGCGCGTGGCGGCCTTCCTGCTCAACTTGACCCAGCGTCTTCGCGCGCGTGGGTATTCGGCCACCGAGCTCGTGCTGCGCATGACGCGAGAGGAAATCGGCTCCTACCTCGGCCTGAAGCTGGAAACGGTGAGCCGCACCTTCTCCAAGTTCCAGGACGAGGGCATCCTGGAAGTCAAACAGCGCCAGATCACCGTCCTCGACCTGGACGCCTTGCAGCGCCTGGTGTCTTCAGCGGCCTGCTGAACCTTCTGCAGCCTGGGGTCTACCCCCGGTCTGGGCGTGATTGCGCCCTTCGACTGCCGGGCGCTCCTCAGCTGCAGCGGCGGTCGATTTGATGACTGGGTCCGGATGGCCGATGGCGATGAACAGCGTGGTGAAGCTGGCCGCCACGGCGATCAAGGGCAGCCCCACCACCAGCCAGGTGATGCGTTGGCGATACCAAGGCTGAGTGGGATTCGGACTGGGGCTCATCGGGGCACCATGAAGGTTGTCTTTTCAGCGATCTCGTAACTTGCGTCATCGCCCTGGGCGATGCGCTCGACCACGAAGCGTATCGAGTGCGCGCCGGTCTTGGAAGGTAGCGTCCCCTCTGGGAGATGCACCGCCACGGGAACCCAACGCGCCTCGATGGGCCCGAGCGTCACTTCCTGCACGCTTCTGGCCACTTGCAGGCCGGGCAGCACCTGACCATCGCCCTCTACACGAACGCGGTAGCGCTGCGAGCTTTCCAACACGTTCATGATCTGGAGCCGGTAGACATTCTCGAGTTGCCCTTGTTCATTCCAGCGCCCCAGCGATGCCCGGTCGCGAACCACGTCGTAGCGGAACGGCGCCCGCATGAACAAGCTTGCAGCCACCGCAAGGACAATCAGCAACATGACGCCGGAGTAAACCCAGACGCGCGGCCGCAGCACCCGCCGCCATTCCTGTGAGCGACTCAGGTGCTGCTCGATGCCGTTCTCGGTGTCGTAGCGAATCAGTCCGCGCGGCGTGCCCATCTTGTCCATCACGCCGTTGCACACGTCGATGCAGGCCGCGCAGCCAATGCACTCGTACTGCAAGCCCTTGCGGATGTCGATGCCGGTCGGGCAGACCTCCACGCACAGGCCGCAATCGATGCAGTCGCCCACGCCGGTCTGGCCACGCTTTTTCTTGCCGCGCGGCTCGCCGCGCTCGACGTCATACCCAATGATCAGCGTGTCGCGGTCGAACATCGCGCTTTGAAAGCGCGCGTACGGGCACATGTAATTGCAGACCTGTTCGCGCAGGAAGCCGGCATTGCCCCAGGTGGCAAAGCTGTAGAACAGGATCCAGAAGGTCTGCCAGGGTCCGAGTTGACCCGCCAGCACCAACGGCGCCAGATCACGGATGGGCGTGAAGTAGCCCACGAAGCTGAAGCCGGTGAACAAGGCCAGCAGGATCCAGGCGATGTGCATGCCGCCCACACGCCACAGCTTGTCCCACCCCCAAGGTGCCTTCTCGAGCTTCACGCGCTGCGCTCGGCTGCCGCCGAAGCGCTGCTCGATCCACAGGAACATGGAGGTGTAGACCGTCTGCGGGCAGGCATAGCCACACCAGAGTCGGCCAGCGACCGCCGTGAACAGGAACAGCGCGTAGGCGCAGACGATGAGCAGCGCCGCGAGGTAGATGAAGTCCTGCGGGTACAGCACCAACCCGAACAGGTAGAAGCGTCGGGCCTCCAGGTCGAACAACACGGCCTGGCGCGCGCCCGCTTCAGTCGCCCACTGCAACCAAGGCAGGCCGTAAAAGACAGCCTGGGTCAGGAAGACGAACAGCCACCGCCAGTTCTGGAATCCCCCCCGCACCTCGCGGGGATGGATGCGCTCACGCTTCTTGTACAGGCTGACGGTGGCTGAATCGCTCAATCGGGGCTCACTGGGTCTTGGCGCCGGCGCCGAGTTGCTTCACATAAGCAGCCAGGACGTGAATTTGCTCGGGGGTGAGCAGCTTGTCCTGCGGCGGCATGATGTTGTGCTTGCCGTTGCTGATCATCGCCATGATGGCATCCTCGCCCCAGCCGTGCAGCCATACCTTGTCGGTGAGGTTCGGCGCGCCCAGTGCGGTATTGCCCTTGCCCTGCGGGCCATGGCAGGCCGCACAGGCCCCGAACTTCTCCTTGCCCAACTGCGCCTTGATGCTGTTGTGCGCGCTGCCGGACAAGCTCAGCACGTAGTGAGCCAGATTGCGCTGGTCTTCGGCAGATCCCACAGCCGCAGCCATCGGGGGCATCACGCCCTGCCGACCTTGCGTGATGGTGGTCTTGATGGCGTCGAACTCGCCGCCCCACAGCCAGTCGCCGTCGGCCAAGTTGGGGAAGCCCTTGCTGCCACGACCGTCGGAACCGTGGCATTGCGCGCAGTTGTTGATGAACAAGCGCTGGCCCATGCCCATGGCTTCGCTGTCTTTGGCCAAGGCGTCCGCATCCATGGCCACATACTTCGCGAACAAGGGCTGCAACTTGGCCTTCGCCGCATCTTGTTCGGCGGCCAACTGCCCTTCCTGGCTCCACTTCAGCGAACCTTGGTTCGTGCCCAAGCCCGGATAAAGGTAGAGGTAGAGCGCTGCGAAGACCACGGTGATGACGAACAACCACAGCCACCAGCGCGGTAGCGGGTTGTTCATTTCACGCAGATCCTCATCCCACACATGGCCGGTGGTGCCGTCGTCGCTCATCTTGGCGGTCTTGCTGGCAGCCAGCAGCAGCCAGATGCAAAAGACCAGGCCGCCGACCGTGATCGCGATGACGAACCACGACCAGCCGCTGGAAACGAAGTCACTCACGGGGACCTCCTTCATTGTCTTGAATGAACGGCAGCGCAGCGGCGCTGTCGTGTTGGGGCTGGGCCTCACGGCGCCAGACACGCCACACCAGCAGCATGAAGGCGACGAAGCCGAGCAAGGTGGCTGCGGAGCGCAGGGTGTTGATGTCAATGCCGGTCATTGCGCAGCTCCAGTGGCGGCGGCTTGCGCAGCCGGCTGGGCCTTGACCCCCATGCCTTGCAGGTAGGCGATCAGTGCGTCCAGTTCCGTCTTGCCCTTGACGGCCTCGGCCGCACCGGCGACCTCGGCATCGCTGTAGGGCACGCCCAGGCGGCGCAAGGCCGTCATTTTTGGCGCCATGCCGGCCGGGTCCACTTGAGCCGTCGCCAACCAGGGATACGACGGCATGTTGGACTCGGGCACCACGTCGCGCGGGTTCATCAGGTGCACGCGGTGCCATTCGTCCGAGTAGCGACCGCCGACGCGATGCAGGTCAGGGCCAGTGCGCTTGCTGCCCCACTGGAAGGGGTGGTCGTAGACAAACTCGCCGGCCTTGCTGTAGTCGCCGTAGCGCAGGGTCTCGGCGCGGAAGGGACGGATCATCTGCGAGTGGCAGTTGTAGCAACCCTCGCGGATGTACACGTCCCGCCCGGCCAGTTGCAGCGCCGTGTAGGGCTTGAGCCCCTCGGCCGCCTGCGTCGTGCTGCGCTGGAAGAACAGCGGCACGATTTCGACCAGGCCGCCGAAGGCGACGGCCACGACGATCAGCACGATCATCAGGAAGTTGCTGGTCTCGATGCGCTCGTGACCCGAGGGCTTGTGATGGGTGTCAGCCATGTTGTTCTCCTTGCTCGCTCAAGCGGTCGCCAGCTTCGGGGCCACTTGCTTGACCTCGCCGCTCTTGATCGTCATGACCACGTTCCACAGCATGATGAGCATGCCGCCCAGGTACAGGACACCACCCAGCCAACGCACCACGTAGTACGGATAGGTCGCCTTCACGCTCTCAACGAAGCTGTAGACCAGGGTGCCGTCGGGGTTGGTGGCACGCCACATCAGGCCCTGCATCACGCCGGCAATCCACATGGCGGCGATGTAGAGCACGATGCCGATGGTCGCAACCCAGAAGTGGATCTCGATGGCGCGCTTGCTGTACATCTGCTTGCGGCCCCAGAGCACGGGGATCAGGTGATACAGCGCGCCCATGGAAACTAGGCCGACCCAGCCCAAGGCGCCGGAGTGCACGTGGCCCACCGTCCAGTCGGTGTAGTGGCTGAGCGCGTTGACGGTCTTGATGGACATCATCGGACCCTCGAAGGTGCTCATGCCGTAGAACGACAGGGACACGATGAGGAACTTCAGCACCGGGTCGTCGCGCAGCTTGTGCCAAGCGCCCGACAAGGTCATGATGCCGTTGATCATGCCGCCCCAGCTTGGCGCCAGCAGCACCAGGCTGAACACCATGCCCAGACTCTGCGCCCAGTCGGGCAGCGCGGTGTAGTGAAGGTGGTGCGGGCCCGCCCACATGTAGGTGAAGATCAGTGCCCAGAAGTGCACGATGGACAGGCGGTAGCTGTACACCGGGCGCTCGGCCTGCTTCGGGATGAAGTAATACATGATCCCGAGGAAGCCGGCGGTGAGGAAGAAGCCCACCGCGTTATGGCCGTACCACCACTGCACCATCGCGTCCTGCACACCGGCGTAGGCGCTGTAGCTCTTCCACAGGCTCACCGGCATGGCGGCGCTGTTGACGATGTGCAGCAGTGCCACGGTGATGATGAAGGCCCCGAAGAACCAGTTCGCCACGTAGATGTGACGCACCTTGCGTGTGCCGATGGTTCCGAAGAAGACGATGGCGTAGGCGACCCAGACCACCGCAATCAGCAGGTCAATCGGCCACTCCAGCTCGGCGTACTCCTTGCCAGAGGTGATGCCCAGCGGCAGCGTCACCACTGCCGACAGGATGATCAGGTTCCAGCCCAGGAATGTGAACCAGGCCAGCTTGGGCAGGAACAGGGTCACCTGGCAGGTGCGCTGCACCACGTGATAACTGGTAGCAATGAGCACGCAGCCGCCGAAAGCGAAGATCACTGCGTTGGTGTGCAAGGGGCGCAAGCGGCCGTAGCTCAACCAGGAAATGCCATTGAGCAGTTCGGGCCAAGCCAGCTGGGCGGCAATGATGACGCCAACCAGCATGCCCACCACCCCGTAAATGACGGCCATCACCGCAAACGCGCGGGTGGGGCCGTCTAGGTATGCGGCGGGTGCCGCGCCTGTCTGGGACCGAGACATGGATGTCCTCCTATTAACAAGTGGCATTGTTCGGCGGCCGGCCAGGGGTCGGCTTGACCGGTATCAAGGGCTCTCCGGGGGTGTCTTTTTTCCGGTTTGATCTTCGTCAAACAGGATCCGTTCACCTTCTGCATCCAGGCGCTCGAACTGGCCGCCCTTGAGCGCCCACGCAAACACGATGAGCACCAGCAGCGCCAACACCACGGACACAGGGACGAGCAGGTAAAGGATTTCCAATTCAGGCTTTCAAAGGCGCAGCGAGTTACCAACCACCAGCAGAGAAGACAGCGCCATGCCCAAGCCCGCCGCCCAGGGGGGCAGCCAGCCAGCCAACGCCATCGGGATGGCCACGCCGTTGTAAAGCAGCGCCCACACCAGGTTCTGACGTGTGATGGCCTGCGTGCGTCTGGCTTGGCGGATGAGCAAGGGCAGCTGGGAGAGATCGCCGCGGAGCAGCAGCACATCCGCCGCTCGGTTGGCCAGGCTGCTGGCGCCGGTCACCGCCAGCGAGGCATCGGCCTGCGCGAGCACCGGGGCGTCGTTCACACCGTCGCCCACCATCAGCACGCGGTGACCCTCGGCTTGGTCTTGGCGCACACGCTCGCGCTTGGCCTCGGGCGAGCAGGCGCCCAGCGCATCCACGCCAGCCGCGAGGCCCAGATCGCCGGCCAGACGCTGCACGCGTGCAGCTTGATCGCCTGACAGCAGGCCAACGCGCATGCCCAACTCGCGCAACTCGGCCAACATGCCGGGCACGAAGGGCTGCACTTGCTCGTCGGCTTCGAACACCAGGGAAGCCGGTTCACCCTCGAGGCCGAAGACGAGCTCGCCGCTGCCCCCTTGGGCATCGCGGCCCAGGCGCCACCAGCGCCCCTGGCCGTCACGCGCACGCAAGCCCACGCCGGCTTGCTCCTCCACGTCCTGCCAGCGCCAACCGGGCTCGCCAGCGGCGCAGCGCGCCACGGCTTGCGCCATCGGGTGTCGTGACCAGCTCGCCAGCACCACCGCGCGGCCCAGCCATTGGAGGGCACCGCTCTGCAACTCGCGCGGTCGCAGCTGCGGGCGGGTCAGCGTGCCGGTCTTGTCCAGCCAGACGCGATCCACCCGCGCCAGGTTCTCGAGCGCCTCCAGGCGCTGCAGCAGCAGCCCCTGGCGTGCCAAGGTGCGGTGGCTGGCCACGCGGGCGGCCGGCTGTGCCAGCGCAAAGGCGCAGGGGCAGGTGACGATGAGCACCGCGCAAGCCACCGCCACGGCCTGCTGCGGCGACACCCACCAAGCCCAACCCACCGCCGCCAGCAAGGCCAGCAGCAGCACGCCCGCCAGGAAGGGCTGCGCCCAGCGGTCGGCCAGGGACTCGGCCTGGGGCCGTGCCGTCAGTGCATGCTGCAGCTGCTGAGCCAGTTGCGCGGCGCGACCCTCGCCAGCCCCCATCAGCGCACGCACACGCACCGGGCGACCCAGGTTCAGGCTACCGCCCACCAAGGTCTCGCCGCTGACACGGCGCAGGGGATGCGACTCCCCACTGAGCAGGGCCTCGTCCACCTGCGTTTCGCCCTCCAGCAGGAGCGCATCGACCGGCACCACCTCACCCAGACCGACGCGCAGCACATCGCCCGCGCGAACGGTCGACAAGGCCACCGCTTCCACACGGCCATCGGCCGCCTCGCGCTGCACCGGCGCCTGCTGGTCGGCGACCAATTCGGACAACTCGGCCGCCGCCGCATGGCGCGCACGCAACTCGAACCAGCGCGCAGCCAGCAGGAAGCTGATGAACATGGTCAGCGAGTCGAAATAAATCTCGGCGCCCCATGGCCCTGCGGGGTCGAACAGCGCCAGGGTGCTGACGCCGAAGGTGACCAGCGCGCCCAGCGCCACCGGCACATCCATGCCCAGGCGGCGCTGCCGAAGCGAGCGCCAGGCACCGACCAGGAAGGGCTGGCTGCTGAAGAGCATCACCGGCCAACTCAGCACCCAACCGCCCCAGTGGAGCAAGCGGCGCAGGTCCGCCGGCATGGCCGCCCCTTCCGCAAAGTAGGTGGGCGCCGCCAGCATCATGACCTGCATCATGCAAAAGCCAGCCACGAAGAGGCGCCATAGCAGCTGGCGGGACTCCTGGCGACGCAACTCCGCGGCCGACGCGGCTTCCATCGGTGCCAGCCGGTAGCCACTGCCACGCAAGCGCTGCGGCAGCTCGTCCTGAAGGGCGGCTGGCGCGCGCACCACCGCCAGCGCCGCGCCATAGCCCACTTCAGCTGCCTGCACCCCAGGAACCGCCATCAGACGTTCGCGCAGTTGCCCGGCGCAAGCGGCACAGTGAAGCCCGGCCACCGCCCAAGCGCGCTCCTGCGCCATCGAGGGCGCTTCGGCGCTTCCGATAATGACCGCGCCGGCGGCCTGGGAGTCGTGAACCGGCATCTGGAAATTCTCCCGTCACCTGCCTTCACGCGACATGATGACCGTCAAGCCTCATGCACTCTTTGCACTCCTGGCATGCCTGGCTGCCACCCTCTTTGCCTCCGCCACTCTGGCGCAGTCGGCGCAGCGCTTGCCCACCGTCGAGTTGCGCGCCGGCATGCACCGCATCCAGGCTCAGTTGGCGCGCACCGAGCAGCAGCGCGCGATCGGCCTCATGCACGTGAAGGAAATGCCGCAGCACGAAGGCATGCTGTTCGTATTCGAGCAGCCGGGCACGCAATGCTTCTGGATGCGCAACACCCTGATACCCCTGTCCATCGCGTTCTTGACCGACGAAGGCGAGATCGTCAATGTCGAAGAAATGCAGGCCCTGGACGACCGCAGCAACCACTGCTCCGCCAAGCCGGTGCGCTTCGCGCTGGAAATGAACGCCACCTGGTTCGCCAAACGCGGGCTGAAACCGGGCAGCAAGCTCAGCGGTCCGGTCTTCCGCTGAGTCAGCTGACTCAGCCCGCGCCTCGTTGCCAAGAGCCCATGTCTGGAAATCCACCCGTGGTGCTGCTGCCGGCCTGCCAGCGATGGCTCGACACCCAACCCCTGCAAACGGTGCGGCAGCAGTACCTGGATGCGCTGCACGCTGCGGGCTTGGCGCCACTCATTGTGCCGACCTCGCTGCCCGTGGATTGGGCGCGGCTGCTACCGCTCGCACAGGGCGTGTTGCTGACCGGCTCGCCTTCCAATGTGGAGCCGCACCACTACGGCCAAGCACTGCGGACTCCGGAATTGCCGCAAGACCCGGCGCGTGACGCCGCCACGCTCCAATTGGTGCCCCAGGTGCTGGCCGCCGGCATGCCCTTGTTGGCGATTTGCCGCGGCTGTCAGGAAATGAACGTGGCGCTGGGCGGCAGCCTGCACCAGCAGGTTCACGAGCAGCCTGGACTGACCGATCACCGGGACTTGCAGCAGCCCTACCCCAGCTTTGCGCCCGCGCACCCGGTGCACCTGACGCCCGGCGGACGCCTCTCGGCCCTGTTGGGCCAGACCACCATCGCCGTGAACTCGGTGCACGGCCAGGGCGTGGACCGCCTGGCACCGGGCCTGCAGATCGAGGCGCGCGCGCCCGACGGCCTCATCGAAGCCTTCTGCCACCCGGCGTCGCCTGGCTTCAACTTCGGCGTGCAATGGCACCCCGAGTGGGAGTCTCGCCGGCACCCGGCCTCGGCTGCTCTATTCGATGCATTCGCCGCGGCCTGCCGCGCCTATCGATCGACCCACTGCTGAAGCTCAGCGGGCTGATGGCACAAGGGAGTCCGCAGCGCGCCCGCTGGGGCTGCTGAGGTAGCCGGTTTGCACCGGCCGTTCGGCCCCCAGGCTGCCGTAGTCGCGCGCCAGGTCAAAGCGTGCCGGGTCGTGCGGGCGCACGGTGATGGGCACCATGTGCAGGCACCAGCGTGCAAGCGGCTGGCAGCCCGAACGGCTGGCGTCGAGCACCACCAAGCGAACCTTGCCCGGATGACGCGCCGCCAGCGCGCGCATGGCGCCAGCGTTGGCCGACTCGCTGCCGCTCTGCGCGTCGCGGGCGAACACGGCGCGTACGTCGGCAAGCCGCGCCACCAAGTCGGCGTCCAACTCGCGGGCACCGCTGCCGCCATCGCCATCCAGATTCACGTAGTGCACACGGGCCAAAAGCGACTCGGCACCCTGCGCCCGCAGCGCCTGCAACAGGCGCTGCGCCACGAAGCTGCCGCTGGAATGAGCAATGAGGTGCAGCGGCGCGCTGGCGCCAGGCTCATCCAGTCGGGTGCGCAGTTCGGCCGCCAGGCCCTCCACGTCGATATCTGGCGGCTCGAAGCTCGCCAATTGCGGGCCCCGCACCGCGCACAGGCTGCCCATCGCCTTCCCGCTGAAGCCATCTCGATGCAAGGCCTGCAGCCAGTGCCAGACCCATTCGGTGCGCACCGTCCAGCCGCCGAAGACCAGCAGATGCGGTGCATCGCGTCCACTGTGTTCGCAAGAAGCACCCTCCACACGTGCGGCGGGCAGCGGCAAGCCCACCGCCAGAGCGGCCAGCAGCCAGATGCGGCGAAGTGCGCGCGCGAGCATGGATGGCGAAGACCGTGAATCCTGTGAACCCCAAGAAAAACGGCGCCCTCAGGCGCCGCTCATCATGCGATTCGCAAGGCGGATCAGCCGAAGTTCTTATCCGCGAACTCCCAGTTCACCAGGTTGCTGAAGAAGGTCTCGACGAACTTCTGGCGCAGGTTGCGGTAGTCGATGTAGTAGGCATGCTCCCACACATCGACGGTCAGCAGCGCGGTGTCGGCCGTGGTCAGCGGCGTGCCGGCGGCACCGGTGTTGACGATATCGACGCTGCCGTCGGCCTTCTTCACCAGCCAGGTCCAGCCCGAGCCGAAGTTGCCCACCGCGCTCTTCACGAAGGCTTCCTTGAAGGCCGCGTAGCTGCCCCACTTGGCGTTGATGGCTGCAGCCAGTGCGCCGCCGGGCTCACCACCGCCGGCAGGCTTCATGCAGTTCCAGAAGAAGGTGTGGTTCCAGATCTGCGCGGCGTTGTTGTAGACGCCGCCGCTGCTCTTCTTGACGATCTCTTCGAGCGTCATGGCCTCGAACTCCGTGCCCTTTTGCAGGTTGTTCAGGTTCACGACATAGGCGTTGTGGTGCTTGCCATGGTGGAACTCCAGGGTCTCGGCGCTGTAGTGCGGGGCGAGGGCGTCCTTGGCGTAGGGCAGCGGGGGGAGGGTGTGTTCCATGGTGGGCTCCGGTGAATGGGGGCAGGGATCTGCGGGAGAGGACGCAGATTCTAGGAAGGCCGGCCTTGGCCTTGCTCGACCGAGGCCACATCGAGCAAGGCATGGCCATCTTGCAACTGGGCACGCACACGCTGGCCGGGCTTCAGCTGCGCCGCCTGGGTGAGCGCACGACCAGCGCCATCGTCCAGCCAGGCGAAGCCTCGGGCCAGCACGCGCTGCGGGGCCAACGCCTGCAGTTGGGCGGCCAGTCGCGCCAAGCGCTGGTGCTCGGCGGCCAATCGCTCATGCACGCGTGCTGGCAGACGTTCTTGCCAGCGCAGCAGGCGCTGGGGCTCGAGCAGCAGTCGCCGCTGCGCAGCGCCTTGGAGACGTTCCTGCAGCAGCTGTACGCGGCGACGCTCGCGCGTCAGGGCTTGCGCGGGCCGCGCCAGGCGCAAGGCCGCGCGGTCCAGGCGCTGGCCCTGCTGATCCAGGCGGCGCATCAAGCCTTGACGAAGACGCTGGCGCAGGTGCTGCAGGCCGGCGAGCAGTTCCTCGCGCGCCGGTGCCACCAGCTCAGCGGCGGCTGTCGGGGTGGGGGCGCGCAGATCGGCAGCGAGGTCGCAGAGTGTCACGTCGGTTTCATGGCCCACGCCGCATACCACGGGCAGCCGGCTGCCGGCCACGGCACGCACCAAGAGTGGGTCATTGAAGGCCCAGAGGTCTTCCAGCGAACCGCCACCACGCACGAGCAGGATGACCTCCACCCCGTCCAGTCGCTGCGCCTGTGCCAGCGCCGCGCACAGCTGCGCCGGCGCCTCGGCGCCCTGCACGAGGCTGGGCACCACGATGGCTTGCAGCTGCGGCGCGCGCCTCGCCAGAGCCGTCACGACATCGTGCAGCGCGGCAGCCCCGAGCGAGGTGACGATGGCAATGCGCTTGGGAAACGCGGGCAGCGGCCGCTTGCGGGCGGTATCGAACACGCCCTCGGCCTCCAGCTGGGCCTTGAGGCGCAGGAACTGCTCATAGAGCGCGCCCTGGCCCGCCGGCTCCATGAGCTCGGCGACGAACTGCAAGTCTCCCCGCGGCTCGTAAAGGGCGATGCGGCCACGGCAGCGCACCCGCTGGCCGTCCTGCGGCGCGAAACGCAACTGTGCGGCGCTGCGCCGGAACAGAGCCGAACGGATCAGCGCCGGGGCGCCGTCGGCGTCCTTCAGGCTGAAATAGTAGTGGCCGCTGGCGGCGCGGGTGAAGCCCGCCAGCTCGCCCTCCACCGTGACGTCGGCGAAGCGCGTGCCCAGTTGCTGGGACAGCTGCTGCAGCAGCGCGGCGACGCTCAGCGCGCCGCTGGAACGGGTGGAGACAAACAAGGAGGGAGGGGCTCGGATCGGCTGGCCATAATCGCGGCCGACTTTCGAGGAGACGGGATCTTGTTTGCCATCGTACAGGCCGCTGGTTGGCCGATCTGGCCGCTGCTGGCCTGCTCCGTGCTGGCGTTGGCGCTGATCATCGAGCGCTTCTGGAGCCTGCGCGCCAACAAGGTGGTGCCGCCCGCGCTGCTGGCCGACATCGAACAGCTGGAGGGCAAAGCCCTGCCCGGGGCCGACACCGCTGACAAACTGGCCGAGCACTCCCTGCTGGGCGAGGTGCTGGCTTCTGGCCTGCGCAGCGTGCTGGCCGACCCGCTGATCAACGACGTGCGCTTGCGCCAGGTCTTCGAAGTGGCCGGACGCGGCGCCGTGCACCAACTGGAGCGCTACCTGACCTTGCTCGGCACCATCGCCACCGCCGCGCCGTTGCTCGGCCTGTTGGGTACGGTGGTCGGGATGATCGAGATCTTCGCCAGCCAGACGCCAGGCAGCGGGAGCCCGGAGCAGCTCGCGCATGGCATTTCCATCGCGCTCTACAACACCGCCTTCGGCCTCATCGTGGCCATTCCGGCGCTGATCTGCCATCGGCATTTCCGCCGCCTGGTCGATGGCTTCGAGCTGCAGTTGGAGAACGCCACCGAGCGCTTCTACAGCTTGCTGACCCGCCACACGCACACCGCCATGCGTGCAGCGCGCATGCATGCGGCCAACGCGGCCGCGCATTCGGGCTTCTCGCCGTCGCAGCAATGAAGTTCCGCCACCGTCACCCCGATGAGCCGGAGATCAATCTGATCCCCTTCATCGACGTGCTGCTCGTGGTGCTGATCTTTCTCATGCTCTCCACCACCTTCGCCCGGCACACCGCATTGCAGATCAACCTGCCGCAGGCCGGCGGCGCACCGCCCAAGGAGTTTCCGCTGGAAGTGGTGGTGGCGGTGGGCAGCGACGGCCGCTACGCCGTGGGCGGCGCGCCCTTGACCGGTACGGTGGATGTGGCGGCGCTGGAGCGGGCGCTACGCGAGGCTTCGCGCGGCCGACAGGAAGTGCAGGTGGTGGTGGCTGCCGATGCCCTGGCCGCGCACCAGCGGGTGATGAACGTGCTGGATGCCGCACGCGCCGCCGGGCTCGCGCGCGTCGCCTTCGCGGCGCAGCAGACGCCGGCGCCATGACGTGAGCCCGGCCAGCGGGTGGGTGCAGGAGGCCTGGCGCTCGCGCGGGCTGCTTGCCTGGGCCTTGCGGCCGCTGGCCTGGGTCTATCGCTTGCTCAGCGCCTTCGATCGTTGGCGCCACCGCGTGGGTCTGGCGCCCATCGAGCGGCCGGCAGTTCCCGTGCTCGTGGTCGGCAATTGGATCGCGGGTGGCGCCGGCAAGACCCCGACCTTGCTCGCGGTGCTGGAACTGCTGCAGGGCTGGGGCCTGAAGGTGGGCGTCGTGTCGCGCGGCCATGGCAGGCGCACACGCGGACTGGTGCTGGCAAGCCCTGGAATCACAGCCGCGGACATCGGCGACGAGCCCTTGCTGATTGCCCGCCGCAGCCAAGCTCCGCTGGCGGTGGCCGAGCGTCGAGGCGAGGCCGCGCGCGCCTTGCTGGCCGCGCACCCAGCGCTTCAGATGATCGTGAGCGATGACGGCCTTCAACACCACGGTTTGGCCCGCGACCTGGCGCTTTGGGTCTTCGATCGACGCGGCCTGGGCAACGGCTGGCTGTTGCCGGCCGGCCCGCTGCGCCAGGACCGCGAGCATCCGCCGCTGCCCGGTTCGCGCCCCGACCATCTGGTGCTCTACAGCGACGGCCAGGCCAGCACGCCGCTGCCCGGCCCCCTGGCCGAGCGGCGGCTGCTGC
>JAFLDE010000030.1 GCA_017302655.1 Burkholderiales bacterium | reverse complement strand
CCAGCTGCGCTGGCGGGGCAATGCCGTCCTGGCTGAGCGCGCGCACCAGCGCCGCCGCGTCGCCGGGCTCGGGCGCACGGGCATGGGCCGGTGGCAGGGATTCGTTCAGGGCGTCTTGCATCGGGGGCTTCATGGCGCACCGCCTTCGGCCGCGAGCACCTGCTGCAAGCCGGCCAGCGCGCGGCGGATGTGCGATTTGACGGTGCCCAGCGCGAGGCCGGTCTGCTCGGCGATCTCGTCGTGCGTGAGGCCGCGGAAGAAGGCCAGGGCGAGCAGCTGGCGCGGCAGGGGCTTGAGTTGCTGCAAGGCGCGGTGCAGGCCTTCGTGGTGGCGGCCGGCTTCGAGCAGCTCTGCGGCGTCGGGGCCGTCATCGGCGGCCTCGGGCAGGGTGTGGCCGTCTTCCTGCAGTGCGTCGAGCGAGACCCACTCGCCCTGGGCGCGCTCGCGGGCGCGCCAGGCGTCCAGCGCGCGGCTGCGTGCAAGGGTCATCACCCAGGCTTCGGCGCAGCCGCGCTCGGGGTCGAAGCGCAGGGCCTGGCGCCAGACCTGCCAGAAGCAGTCCTCGACGACTTCCTCGGCGCTGGCGGCGTCGCGCAGGATGCGCCGCGCCAGCAGCAGCACGCGCGGTGCCAGGGCCTGGTAGAGGCGTTCGAAGGCGTGTTCGTCCTGGCGCTCGGCCACGGCCAGCAGCCAGTCCTGCAGCGGCAAAGCGGTGTGCGGGCGTGGCGGTGGAGCCGCCACGGCCGGCGTGTCGTCGTCGTCCATGCGCAAGCGGCCCACCAAAGGAAGGCCGAAAACGGGGCTGAGGACGGCAGTGTGCACGGATCGCCTATTCGACGATGTCGCGGTGCATGGGCGCCAGCCGCGCCAGCATGCGGTTCTGCGCGCTGAACGGGATGCCGCGGGCGGCCATGGCGGCCTGGAGTTGCTCGACCAGGGCGTTGAAGTCGCTGCGGCGCACCTGCATGCCCTCGTGCGCGGTCTTCATGTCCGGGCCTTCGTAGCGGCAGGGCCCGCCGGAGAGCTCGCAGAGCTGCTCGGTGAGCTGTTCGGCGAGGTGGCGTGCATTGGTTTGGGCGAAGAAGCTCCGGATGCGGGGATCGGCCTTGAGGCGCGGCACGAAGTCGTCCATGACGGCGCGGATGCCGGGCTTGCCGCCCCAGGCCTGGTAGAGGCTGTCGTCGGCGCGAGCGCTGCCGCTTGCCAGGATGGGCAGCAGCAGGAAGAGCGAGGTGATGAGTGGGCGCATGGCGGGTGTACGCCGGCTGCGCACGGCCGGATGCAGTCGCTTCAGGCGCTGGCGTGAAAGCCGCGCAGGCCGGGCAGGTCGAGCACGCGCAGGCCGCCGTATTCGACGCGGATCAGCCCGGCGTCGGCCAGGCGCTGCAGCGCCAGATTGACGCGCTGGCGGCTCAGGCCGACCAGGTAGGCCAGTTCCTGCTGGGTGATGCGCAGCAACGAGCCGACGCCCGGGTAGAGCTGCGGGTGGAATAGGGCCGCCAGGTTGCGGGCGACGCGGAAGTCGGGGTCGCTGGAGCGATCGGTCTCGCGCGCGGCGATGAACTGGCCCAGGCGCTCGTTCAGCTGGTTGAGCACGAAGCGGTTGAGCGCGATGGACTGCGCGAGCAGCGATTCGAACTGCGGCAGCGGCAGGCCGGCCACGCGCGAGCGGCGCAGGGCCTGGATGTTGTAGCGGTAGCTCTCGCGCTTGAGCAGGGTGCCCTCGCCGAACCAGCCGCCCGGGGGCACGCCGGTGAAGGTGATTTGCGGGCCGCCGCTGGCTTCGTCGTTGCTCATCTTCAGCAGGCCGTCGAGCACGCCGAACCAGTAGGTGGCCGGAGCGCCGATGCGGCAGATGCGCTCGCCCGGCTCGGCCACGGCGACGTGCAGGTGTTCAGCCACCTGGCGCTGGGAGGGCTCGTCCAGCAGCCGCCACCAGGGCACGCAGATCAGTTCCTCGACCGTGGCGGGGCGGGCGCGTTCTTGGAGGCGGGGCGGGCTCATCGGGTAAGTCCTGTGCATGCGAACCCGTACTTTGTCATCCAAGCGACAACATGGCGTCAATCGATTCGCCAAGATGGGGCCATGCGCACCTTTCCGCAATGGCTGATGCACCACGCCGGTGAGCGCCCCCACGCGCCGGCGTTGCGAGAGAAGGCCTTTGGCATCTGGCAGACCACCACCTGGCTCGAACTGCAGCGCATGGTCGGCGCGCTGACCTTGGGGTTCGAGGCGGCCGGGCTGCGGGCCGGGCAGCACATGCTGGTGGTGGGCGAGAACCGACCGCGGCTGTACGCCGCCATGCTTGCCGCCCAGGCGCTCGGTGCCGTGCCGGTGCCGCTGTACCAGGACGCGGTGGCGGCCGAGTTCGTCTGGCCCCTTCAGCTGGCCGAGGTGACGCATGCGGTGGTCGAGGATCAGGAGCAGCTCGACAAGCTGATGGAAGTGCGCGGCGAGTGCCCGCTGCTCACGCACCTGTGGGTGGACGACCCGCGCGGCCTGCGCCATTACAGCGAGCCGGGCCTGGAGCTGCTCGACACCCTGTTGCAGCGCGGCCTGGCGGACTACGACGCCAACCCGCTGTGCCTGGCCGGTCTGGTCAACGAGCGCAGCCCGGAAGAGACGGCGGCGCTTTTCTTCACCAGTGGCACCACCGGCAAGCCCAAGGGCGTGGTGCACACCCACGCCACGCTGGCCGACCGCGCGCAGGCCGGGCAGCGTTTCGACCGCCTGCACTGCGAGGACGAGGTGCTGGCCTACCTGCCGCCGGCCTGGATCGGCCAGAACATCTTCTCCTTCGCGCAATGGCTGGTGGTGGGCTACGTGGTGAACTGCCCGGAGTCGCCCAGCACCGTGGCCATCGACCTGAAGGAAATTGGGCCGACCTACTACTTCGCGCCGCCGCGCGTGTTTGAGGGCCTGCTGACGAGCGTCACCATCCGCATGGAGGACGCCTCAGCCCCGAAGCGCTGGCTGTACGCGCGTTGCATGGACTGGGCCAAGGCCATCGGCCCCAAGCGCATGGCGGGGCAGGCGCTGTCCTTCGGCGAGACCCTGCGCTACCGCCTGGGTGACCTGCTGGTGTACGCGCCGCTGCGCAATGCGCTGGGCCTGTCGCGGGTGCGCGTGGCCTACACGGCGGGCGAGGCGATCGGGCCCGACCTCTTCACCTTCTTCCGCGCCATCGGCGTCAACCTCAAGCAGCTCTACGGCAGCACCGAGACGGCGGTGTTCGTCTGCCTGCAGCCCGACCATGAGGTGAAGGCCGACACGGTGGGCGTGCCCATCGAGGGCGTGGAGATCCAGGTGGTGGAGGGCGGCGAGATCTGGGTGCGTTCGCCAGGTTTGCTCAAGGGCTACTACAAGAACCCCGAGGCGACGGCCGAGGTGCTCACTGCCGAGGGCTGGTACCGCACCGGCGACGCCGGCTTCCTGGACGCGGGCGGGCACCTGAAGATCATCGACCGCGCCAAGGATGTCGGCCGCATGCAAAGCGGTGCGCTGTTCGCGCCCAAGTACGTCGAGAACAAGCTGAAGTTCTTCCCCTTCATCAAGGAGGCGGTGGCCTTTGGCGACGGGCGCGAGCAGGTCTGCGCCATGCTCAACATCGACCTGGAGGCGGTGGGCAACTGGGCCGAGCGCCGTGGCCTGCCCTATGCCGGCTACGTGGACCTGGCGGGCAAGCCGGAGGTGCTGGAGCTGATGCGCGGCTGCGTCGAGCAGGTCAATGCCGATCTGGCGGCCGACCCGATGCTGGCGGGCTGCCAGATCGCCCGCTTCCTGGTGCTGCACAAGGAACTGGACGCCGACGACGAGGAACTCACCCGCACGCGCAAGGTGCGGCGCGGCTACATCGCCGAGAAGTACGGCGTGCTGCTCGATGCCCTGTACGGCGGCCGGCAGGAGCAGTTCATCGAGACACGGGTGCGCTTCGAGGACGGTCGCACCGGTTCGGTCAGCGCGACCTTGAAGATCGTCGACGCCCAGCGGGTGGCCGTGGCCGCGAAGGAGGCTGCATGAGCACGCCGGGCCGTTCCCAAGTGCGAATCCCGGAGCGCTGTGCGCGGAGGGTCGTCCAATGAGCCGAGACCAGATCGGCGAGGTCACCCTTGAGGTGCAGAACATCTCGCTGAGCTTCGGCGGCGTGAAGGCGCTCACCGACATCAGCTTCAATGTCCGCCAGGGCGAGGTGCGCGGCATCATCGGCCCCAACGGCGCGGGCAAGAGCTCGATGCTGAACTGCATCAACGGCGTCTACACGCCGCAGCAGGGCACCATCACGCTGCAGGGCCAGAGCTTCAAGCACATGAACCCGCGCCAGGTGGCCGAGATGGGCATCGCGCGCACCTTCCAGAACCTTGCGCTCTTCAAGGGCATGAGCGTGCTGGACAACATCATGACCGGGCGCAATCTGCGCATGAAGACCGGGCTGCTGGCCCAGGCCTTCCACCTCGGGCCGGCCAGGCAAGAGGAAATTGCCCAGCGCGAGAAGGTCGAGCAGATCATCGACTTCCTGGAGATCCAGGCCTGGCGCAAGACCCCGGTGGGCCGCCTGCCCTATGGTCTGCAAAAGCGTGTGGACCTGGGCCGCGCCCTGGCCATGGAGCCCAAGCTGCTGCTGCTCGACGAGCCGATGGCCGGCATGAACGTCGAGGAAAAGCAGGACATGAGCCGTTTCATCCTGGACGTGAACGACGAGTTCGGCACCACCATCGTGCTCATCGAGCACGACATGGGGGTGGTGATGGACCTGTGCGACCGCGTGGTGGTGCTGGACTACGGCAAGAAGATCGGCGACGGCACACCGGACGAAGTTCGCAACAACGAGGACGTGATCCGCGCGTACCTCGGTACCGGGCATTGAAGGACTGAAACCACGATGGCCTTCTTTCTCGAAACCCTGTTCGGCGGCCTGATGGCCGGCATGCTCTACGCGCTGATCGCGCTCGGGTTCGTGCTGATCTTCAAGGCCAGCGGCGTCTTCAACTTTGCGCAGGGCGCGATGGTGCTGTTCGCGGCGCTGGCCATGGCGCGTTTCTCGGAGTGGATTCCGCGCTGGCTCGGCCTGGAGGGCAAGCTGCTCGTCAACGTGCTGGCCTTCGGCGTGGCCTTTGCCTGCATGGTGGTCTTTGCCTGGGTCGTGCAGCGCTGGGTGCTGTCCAAGCTGGTGAACCAGGAGCCGATCGCGCTGCTCATGGCCACGCTGGGCATCGCCTACTTCCTCGACGGCTTCGGCCAGACGGTGTTCGGCTCCGACATCTACAAGATCGACGTCGGCATGCCCAAGGATCCGATCTTCCTCTTCGAGCAGATCTTCCCCGGCGGCGTGCTGATCAACCTGGAAGACCTGTACGCGGCCGGCATCGCGGCTGCGCTGGTGGCCTTGCTGGCGCTGTTCTTCCAGTACACCGCCACCGGGCGCGCGCTGCGCGCGGTGGCCGACGACCACCAGGCGGCGCAGAGCATTGGCATTCCGCTGGGCCGCATCTGGGTCATCGTCTGGGCGGTGGCCGGCTTCGTGGCGCTGGTGGCCGGCGTGGTCTGGGGCAGCAAGCTGGGCGTGCAGTTCTCGCTGTCGCTGGTGGCGCTGAAGGCCTTGCCGGTGGTGATTCTGGGCGGGCTCACCAGCGTGCCCGGCGCCATCGTCGGCGGGCTCATCATCGGCGTGGGCGAGAAGCTGTCCGAGATCTACATCGGCCCCATGCTCGGCGGTGGCATCGAGATCTGGTTCGCCTACGTGCTGGCGCTCGTCTTTCTACTGATTCGACCCCAAGGCTTGTTTGGGGAGAAGATCATTGACCGGGTCTGACCATGCTCTACCGCGAGAACGGCCAGTTCAAGACCTCGTACGCGCAGGACCAGCAGATCCTGCCGATCCGGCAGGACCGCATCGGGCTGCTGCTCATCTTGCTGTTCGCCTTCGTGCTGGTGCCCTTGGCTTCCAGCGAGTACCTGCTGCGCGCCATCCTGCTGCCCTTCCTCATCCTCAGCCTGGCGGCGATCGGGCTGAACATCCTGGTGGGCTACTGCGGGCAAATCTCGCTGGGCACCGGTGCCTTCATGGCGGTGGGGGCCTATGCGGCCTACAACTTCCACATGCGCGTGCCGGAACTGCCGCTGCTGCTCAGCCTGGTGCTGGGCGGGCTGTGCGCCACGGTGGTGGGCATGTTCTTCGGCCTGCCTTCGCTGCGCATCCGTGGGCTCTACCTGGCCGTGGCCACGCTGGCCGCGCAGTTCTTCGCCGACTGGACCTTCCTGCGCATCAAGTGGTTCACGCTGGACAACGCCTCGGGCTCGGTGAGCGTCAGCGGCCTGACGGTGTTCGGTCTGCCGGTGCAGACGCCGATCCAGAAGTACCTGTTCGTGCTGACCCTGGTGGTGCTGTTCGCCCTGCTGGCCAAGAACCTGGTGCGAGGGCACATCGGCCGTTCCTGGATGGCGATGCGCGACATGGACGTGGCCGCCAGCGTGATCGGCATCCGCCCCATGCACGCCAAGCTCAGCGCCTTCGCGGTGAGCAGCTTCATCGTCGGCGTGGCCGGGGCGCTCTGGGGCTTCGTGCACCTGGGTGCCTGGGAGCCGGCGGCCTTCAGCATCGACCGCAGCTTCCAGCTGCTCTTCATCATCATCATCGGCGGCCTGGGCAGCATCCTCGGCGCCTTCCTGGGCGCGGCCTTCATCGTCGTGCTGCCCATCGCGCTGAACATCCTGCTGCCCGAGCTGGGTGCCTTGTTCGGCTGGCAGGTGGACACCGCCCTGGTCAGCCATGTCGAATACATGGTGTTCGGTGCGCTCATCGTGTTCTTCCTCATCAAGGAGCCCCACGGCCTGGCGCGGCTGTGGAGCACGGCAAAAGAAAAACTGCGCCTGTGGCCCTTCCCTCACTGACTGGAGACTGAGACATGAAAAAGCTGATTGCCGCGGCCGTGGCCGCAACCCTGGCGGCCGGCGCCCTGGCCCAGGCCAAGGAGCAGTTCTTCCCGGTGCTGGTGTATCGCACCGGTGCCTACGGGCCCAATGGCGCGCCCTGGGCCAATGGCTATGTGGACTACCTGAAGCTGATCAACGCGCAGGGCGGCATCAACGGCGTGAAGATCAGCTTCGAGGAATGCGAGTTCGGCTACGCCACCGACCGGGGGGTCGAGTGCTATGAGCGTCTGAAGGGCAAGAACGGCGGCGCGACCGTGTTCCAGCCACTCAGCACCGGCGTGACCTTCGCGCTGACCGAAAAGGCACCGGCTGACAAGATCCCGCTCATCACCGCCGGCTACGGCCGTAGCGAAAGCCAGGACGGCGGCGTGTTCAAGTGGAACTTCCCGCTCATCGGCACCTACTGGGTGGCGGCCGACACCATCCTGCAGCAGATTGCCAAGAAGGAAGGCGGCTGGGACAAGATCAAGGGCAAGAAGTTCACGCTGATCTACCACGACAGCCCCTACGGCAAGGAGCCCATTCCCATGCTGCAGGAGCGCAGCAAGATGCACGGCTTCGACCTGAACCTGATTCCCGTGCCGCACCCGGGCGTGGAGCAGAAGTCGGCCTGGTTGCAGATCCGCCAGAACCGCCCGGACTACGTGCTGCTGTGGGGCTGGGGGGTGATGAACACCACCTCGCTGAAGGAAGCGCAGGCCACCGGTTTCCCGCGCGACAAGATGTACGGCGTGTGGTGGGCCGGTGCCGAACCCGATGTGAAGGACGTCGCCGAAGGCGCCAAGGGCTACAACGCGCTGACCATGCAGCATGGCGTGCACCCGGATGCGAAGGTCGTGAAGGACATCCTGGCCCAGGTGCATGCCAAGGGCCAGGGCACCGGGCCCAAGGATGAAGTGGGCCAGGTGCTCTACATGCGCGGCCTCATCTCCAGCATGCTGGCGGTGGAAGGCGTGCGCCGCGCGCAGGAGCGCTTCGGCAAGGGCAAGGTGATGACCGGCGAGCAGACGCGCTGGGGCCTGGAGAACCTGGCGCTGGACCAGAAGCGCCTGGACAGCATGGGCTTTGCCGGCGTGATGCGCCCGGTCAGCACGAGCTGTGCCGACCACATGGGCTCGGCCTGGGCGCGTGTGCACACCTGGGACGGCGCGAAGTGGAACTTCAGCTCGGACTGGCTGCAGGCCGACGAGTCCATCATCAAGCCGATGGTCAAGCAGGCGGCCGACAAGTACGCGGCCGAGAAGAAGCTGACGCGGCGGACGCCGGCGGATTGCCAGAGCTGAGCTTGGTGTGTGATGCGTTTGCGTGAGAGCCCTTGGGGGGCTTTGCCCCCCGGCCCCTCAGCAGGGGCTTTGCCCCCCGGCCCCCCAGCAGGAGCTTCGCCCCTGCACCCGACCCCCTTTTCTTTGCTCCGCCAAAGAAAAGGGGGGAAAAGAAAGGCGGGCCTGCTGCGCTCGCCCCTCGCCGTAGGCGAGGGGTTCCCTGCGCTGCTCGCCAAGGGGCCCCGCGCAGAACTCGCTTGCGTTCGCTGCGCTCACTCCGCTCAGACAGGCTGCGCGAGTCAGATGGCAAGCGTGCCTTCGGCACGCAGGCCCCTTGTCTGCGCTGCTCGGCGGCGCAGACGGCGAGCAGCAGCCAACAGCCAACAGCCGAACCTAGGCTTGTGGACTGCAGGCAGCGAGCGGATAGCTGGCTGTTGGGAGCCCCCCTTTTGCGCCGCCGAGCAGCGCAGGAACCCGGGGGGCGCGCGCAGCGCGCGTCGTGTTCTGGCTTCGCGCAGCTTGTTTGAGCGGAGCGAGCCGCAGGCGAGCGCAGTGAGTTCTGCGCGACCCCCGGGTTCTGAGCAGCGCAGGGCACCCGTTTGGCCGCAGGCCAAGCGGGCGAGCGCAACAGGGTCGCCTTTCTTTTCCCCCCTTTTCTTTGGCGAAGCAAAGAAAAGGGGGTCGGGGTTTGGGGCTGAAGGCCCCAAGCCGACTCACCCAGCGCGCAGGAGCCATTCATGAGCGCCCCCCTCCTCGATGTCAACGGCATCGAAGTCATCTACAACCACGTCATCCTCGTGCTCAAGGGCGTGTCCCTTCAGGTGCATGAGGGCAAGATCGTGGCGCTGCTCGGTGGCAACGGTGCCGGCAAGACGACCACCTTGCGCGCCGTCTCCAACCTGCTCGAAGGTGAGCGGGGGGAAGTCACGAAGGGGCAGATCCTGCTGGGCGGCGAGCGCATCGAGAAGCTCAGCCCTGCGCAGATGGTGCAGCGCGGCGTGGTGCAGGTCATGGAAGGACGGCACTGCTTTGCCCACCTGACGATCGAAGAGAACCTGCTCACCGGTGCCTTCAGCCGCAAGGACGGCAAGGCCGCGGTGCGCGATTCGCTGGACAAGGTCTACGCCTACTTCCCGCGCCTGAAGACGCGCCGCAGCAGCCAGGCCGCCTACACCTCGGGCGGCGAGCAGCAGATGTGCGCCATCGGCCGCGCGTTGATGGCCAATCCGAAGATGGTGTTGCTCGACGAACCCAGCATGGGCCTGGCGCCGCAGATCGTCGAGGAAGTGTTCGAGATCGTGCGCGACCTCAACCAACGCGAGAAGGTCACCTTCCTGCTGGCCGAGCAGAACACCACCATGGCGCTGCGCTACGCCGACGACGGCTACATCCTGGAGAACGGCCGCGTCGTCATGGAAGGCACGGCGGCGGAGCTCTCCAGCAACGAGGACGTGAAGGAGTTCTACCTCGGCATGGGCGGCGGCGACCGCAAGAGCTTCCGCGACGTGAAGTCCTACAAGCGTCGCAAGCGCTGGCTGGCATGACGGACGTGCTCCCCCCCGAGGCGCTGCGCGCCTCCCCCTCAGGGGGCACCGCTGGTGGCCCGGCAAAGCCGGTTCCACGGCGGTCGCTTGATGGGCAGCGGCCTTTCGTTCGCGGAGCCGCCCACCATGACCGATGAAGCCTGGGGCATGGCCCCGCCTCCGTTCAACGCCGAGAACGCTCTGGTGGAGCTCAAGCGCGCGCTGCGCGCCCTGCAGATGAGCGAGCGCAGCGGCGGCTTCGAATTCGAGGCCAAGCGGGCGCTCGAGTTCGAACTGAAGGAGGGCGCCATCCAGGTCCGCTTGGCCAAGCGCCTCATCCGCACGCCCGAGTTCGACGCGTTCACGATCCGCAGCGGCGCCGACCAGCGCAAGCTGCTCGACGAGGTGAAGAAGCGCCTGTCCCGCTGGAAGGATGAGGAGTGAGCGCCGGGCGCGCGGCGAAGAAAGTCTGGGACGCGCTGGATGCCCACGCGCAGACCTTGGCCGGCACGCGCGTCGACATCAAGTGGGGCCATGACCGCTGCCATCTCGTCGCGGACAAGATGTTCGCCGTGTTCCGCCTCGACGAAAGCGGTCAGCCGCGCGGGGTGGCGCTGAAGGTGGACGACAGCCGCTTCCTCGAACTGACTGGCCTGAGCGGCGTGCACCCGGCCCCCTATCTGGCACGCGCGCATTGGGTCTGGTTCGAGCACCACGACGCGCTGCCCCTTTCCGAGCTTCGGGCGCTGCTCACGCGCTCGCACGCACTCATCGCCGCCAAGCTGACCCGAAAGCTGCGCACCGAACTGGGTCTCACACCATGAAGCACTTCGACGCCCTGGAGACCCGCGATCCTGCGGTTCGCGAAACCGCGCAGTTCGAGCAGCTGCAAGTGCAGCTGCGCCATTTGCAGGCGCACACGCGCTACGGCGCCGAGCAACTGGCCGGGCTGGACACGCGCAGCGTGCACGGGCGCGCCGATCTGGCCCGCCTGCCCCTGCTGCGCAAGCGCGACATCGCCGCGCGGCAGGCCGCGTCCCGTGCCAGCGATCCGCTGGGCGGTCTGGCCGCGGTGGGCTGGGGCGCCATCGCGCCCAATGGCGCGCGCGCCGCCAAGGTCTTCCAGTCGCCCGGCCCCATCTATGAACCCGAGGCGGCCACGCCGGACCCCTGGCGCATCGCCCGAGCCTTGTGGGCGGCACGCTTTCGCGCCGGCGACCTGGTGCACAACAGCTTCAGCTACCACCTCACGCCGGCCGGCTCCATGATGGAAAGCGGCTGCTTGGCGCTGGGCTGCACGGTGCTGCCGGCCGGCGTGGGCGCCACCGAGCAGCAACTGCAGGCCATCCATGATCTGCAACCCGCCGCCTACTGCGGCACGCCGAGCTTCCTGCGCATCCTGCTGGAAAAGGGCGCCAGCAGTTTCAAGAAGGCCTTGGTGAGCGGCGAGGCCTTCCCGGTCGCCTTGCGCGATTGGTGTTTCGAGCAGGGTGTGCTCGCCTACCAGGCCTATGCCACGGCCGATTGCGGGCTCATCGCCTACGAGACCGAAGCGCGCGAAGGCCTGGTGGTCGATGAAGGCGTCATCGTCGAGCTCGTGCAGCCCGGCACCGGCACGCCGGTGGCCGAAGGCGAGGTCGGCGAAGTCGTGGTGACCCGCCTGGACTCCGCCTACCCGCTGCTGCGCTACGCCACAGGCGATCTTTCGGCGGCGTTGCCCGGCGCCAGCCCCTGCGGTCGTACGAATCAGCGCCTGAGAGGCTGGCTGGGTCGTGCCGACCAATCCGCCAAGGTGCGCGGTCTGTTCGTCCACGAGGCGCAGTTCAACCAGCTGCGCATGCGCTTCCCCGGGCTCAAGCTGCGCTGGGTGGTCGAGGGCGAGATGGCCAACGACCGCTTCACGGTCGAGGTGGAAGGCGCGCCCGACGAAGGCTTGGCCACGCAACTGCAGGATGCCACCCGCGAACTGACCAAGCTGCGTGCCGAGGCACGCTTCGTCACTCAGCTGCCGGCAGACGGCCGCGTCATCGAGGACCGGCGTGTCGTTTGAGCCGGCGGCCGCCCAAGGCCAGCAGGCCACCGCCCAGCAGCAGCCAGGTGCCCGGTTCGGGCACGGGTGACTGCATGAACACTACGTTGTCCAGGCCGAGGTCGCCCAGGTCGTTGATGTGAAGCGTCAGCGTGCCCTGGCTGCTGGCCATGGGCTGGTAAAGCAGGGTCTGGTTGTTGCCGAAGGTCTGGGTACCCGTGTCGAACAGCACTTGGCCCTGGTCGTCGGTGATCCAGATGCGGCTGTCCGGGTAGCTGCTGGACGACCAGGCGCCAACCTGAAAGCTTTGCAGGGTGATCAAGAAGCCAGGGTCGGCCTGGAGTCGGATCTGCGCGGGCACGTTGTAGTTCCCGTGACCCAGCGCGTTTTGCAGGCTGCCGTAGCCGCTGCCCCAGAGCGAGAAGAAGGACGACTCCGGCGTCCCGAAGCCCGCGCGCATGTCCACGAACTCAAGCATCACATTGGGCGTGGCGCCACCTGAGTTCCCGTACCCTGGGCCGAACACGCTCACGCGGTCGCCATAGCTGAGTCGGTTGGCGTTGCTCCAGGTGTCGAAGTTCAGCAGCGTGGCGTGGGCAGAGCCGGCCAGGGCAAGTGCGGCAGCAGCGAACAGCGGGCGATAGGCGGTGGAGAAGAGCGGCATGGATGACCTCACGGGCAGGTGTGTGCGGCGATGGTGCCGGGGCGCGCCAGGGCCGCACACCGCATTGCATGCGCGCTGGCGCTGCCCTTCCAGGCGTTTGTCCCCCGTTCGCGGGACAAACCCCCAAGGGCATGGGGGCCTAGTCGGCGTTCCAATGCCGCCATGAATGCTCTGCCGTTGCGCACCGCCTTGGTTGAGGACGATCCCGCCTTTCGCGCGGCCCTGGCATCCGCCGTGATGCAGTCGCCAGGTCTGCAGTTCGTGGGCGCAGCGGCCGATCTGCCTGAGGGCCTTCGACTCATGGAGCGCCAGCGCCCTCAACTGCTGCTGGTGGATCTGCAGTTGCCCAGCGGTCATGGTCGCGAGCTCATCGCTGCCGCCAGCCGGCTGCTGCCTGCGGCGGAGGTGGTCGTCGTCAGCACCTTGGGGGACGACGAGTCGGTCTTCGGTGCGCTCGCCGCCGGCGCCAGCGGCTACCTGCTCAAGCAGGGCAGCGCCGTGCAATTGGTCGAGCAGCTGCGCAGCCTGCGCGAGGGCGGCAGCCCGCTGTCACCTGTGCTGGCGCGCCGCCTCATTCGCACGCTGTCGGTGCTTCCGTCCAGCCCGACCGCCGAGGACTGCCTGCTGTCCGAGCAGGAAAGCGCCGTGCTCCAGGGGGCGGCGCTGGGCTACCGCTACGAGGAAATCGCTTCCCAGCTGGGGGTGACTGCGCACACCGTGGCCACCTACGTGAAGCGCTGCTATCGCAAGCTGCAGGTGCACTCGAAGGCCCAGGCCATCGCCAGAGGGCGCCAGCTCGGGCTCATCCCTTGAGCTGCAGCTCCAGGGCCGTGCCCACGCCTTCGGGGACGAAAGCACGGGGCGCCGGACTGTGCCAGTGGAGCGCGGCCCCGAGCCGCGCGGCACGCGCGCGCAGATTCCGCCGGCCCTGACCGTCGCCAGCCTGCGAGGGCAGGCCGCAGCCGTCGTCGACGAACCAAAGCGTGATGCCGCCGACCGTCGCCTCAGTGGCCACGGTGAGGGTGCGCGCCCGTGCATGCCGCAAGGTATTGCTGAGCGCCTCCTGCAGCCAGCGCACCAGTTCCAGCGCTCCGCCACCACGCAAGCATGCCAGGGCCTCGCTGTGATGCACCTGCCAGTGCATCTGCACGCCCGCCGCTTCCAGCAAGGGTTCGACGCGCTGGCGCCAACTGCCGAGCAAGACGGCCAGCTCGCCCTCGCTTTCGCTGAGGCTGTCGACGGAAAGGCGCATCTCCAACAGGCAGGCGTCCACGGCCTCCGCCAGCTCATGGGCCTGCAGTTGCGGGGCGGTGAGGCGAAGCTGCAGCAGGCGCGCGCCCAGGCCGTCATGCAGGTCCTGCAGCAGGCGGCGGCGCTGATCCGCGGCAGCTTCGCGGCGCTCGGCCTGGGCTTGCGCGGCGTAGGCGACCTGCAGGGCCGCGCTGCGTCGCTCGAGGTCCTCGGCCAGCTCGCGGCGCAACTCGGCATCCTGCCTCGCGCTGCGCACGAACAGGGCTTGGAGCTGCGCGGCCACCCACATCACCCAGCCCGCGTGCGCCAAGGCATTGCTGTCGATGACCGGGCGCTCGAACACCAGCACGCCGAAGCTGACCCAGGCCCAGGTCAGCGCCGAGAAGCCGACCAGCATGGCGGTGCCCAGCGTCTCGGACGCCGGGCGGCGCGACAGCGCGCGCAATGCGTAGGCCCAGGCAGCCAGCAACAAGGCGCTGCGCAGCCCCAGCGCCCACCAGGGCCAAGGGTGCGCGAACTGCCCCCAGCTCCAGGCTTGCACGGCGGCCAGCACGTCGATGGGAAGGGCGATGGCGCCGAGCAGCAAGAGCGAGCGCTGCAGGCGGGGACTCCAAGCCCCGGCCAATCGGGCCGCAACGGCCACCAGCAGCAGTTTGGCGGCCAGGTCGGCCGCATCCAACAGCGCTCGCCACCAAGGGGAGGGCAGAGGTTGTTCGGCCAGCACGTAGGGGCTGAGCAGCAGAGCCAACAGCGCCACATGGGCGGCGGCCATGGCGAACAAAGGCTCTTCGCGCCGCACGCGCGCCACCAGCCCGAGAAACAGCGCCACCAGAAGGCCGCCGGCCAGCGTGGCGGCACGCAGCAGCTGCCAGTGACGGCGGTGGGCGTCGAGGCGGTCCACGACGTCGGGCGGACCGAACAGCGGCGCATCCAGCCCGGCACCGCTGGGGCCGGGAGCGGCGAGGCGCAGTTGCAGGCGGCGCTTCGGTTCCACTGACAGGCCGCCAAGGGACGTCGACGGCGTGAGGGGCGAAATGGGCAGGCTCAACCGCCGGCTGCCGAGCACCAAGCGCTCGCCGTCCTCGTCATCGCGAACCAGGGGCAGGCCGTCGATGAACACGGCCAGCGCGGGCCGGTAGCTGAGAGCCAGTCGCCAGGCTTCGGCGTGCGGGGGAAGGGCAAGCTCCACCCACAGGGCGCCTGACTCTCCGGCCGCGCGATGCAGGGGCAGCGGGCGCTGCGTGGCGCTGGCAAGCTCGGCAGGCGGCCGTTCGGCGTTTGACGCCAAGACGCGCGCCTCCTTGATGCGCAGTTCTCGGGCCTGCGCATCGGCCTCGGACCCCAGATGCTGCACCCAGGCCAGCACCAGCAGGGGCAGCAGCACGGCCAGCAAGCCGGCCATGGCGCTGCGGGCGAGCGATCCGGCTGGTTGCGAGGGGTGCGGGTTCGGCATGGCCCAGTGTCGCAAGCCCGCTCGGCCCACGGGCTTGCCCCCACCAACACGCGGGGGGCTCGGCGTTGAAATACTGGCCTCCCCGTCCAACCAGGAGAGCCCCATGCACCAGTTCATTCACCGCGCCTGTCTTGCCGTTCTCGGCCTGCTGGCTGCTCCCATCGCCACGGCCCAGGATTACCCTGCCACGCAGGTCACCTTGGTTGTGCCCTTCGCCGCCGGCGGCCCCACCGACAAGGTGGCGCGCGACTTGGCCGAGGCGCTGAGGAAGCCGCTCGGGCAGACGGTGGTGGTGGACAACGTTGGCGGCGCCGGCGGCACACGCGGTGCGGCCAAGGTGGCCAAGGCCGCGCCCGATGGCTACACCCTGCTGCTGCATCACATCGGCATGAGTACCGCGCAGGCGCTCTACCGCACCATGCCCTACAAGGTGCCGGACGACTTCGAGTTCCTGGGCATGGTCAACGATGTACCGATGACCTTGATTGCCAAGCCGCAGATGGCCGCGAGCAACTATGGCGAGCTGGTGGCCTGGCTGCAGGCCAACAAGGACAAGGCCAATCTGGCCAACGCCGGCCTGGGTTCGGCCTCACACCTCTGCGGGCTGCTTTTCATGCAGGCCATCAAGACCGACCTGGTGACCATTCCCTACCAAGGCACCGGCCCGGCCATGCAGGCGCTCTTGGGCAACCAGGTGGATGTGATGTGCGACCAGACGACGAACACCAGCTCGCAGATTGCCGGTGGCGCCGTCAAGGCCTATGCAGTGACGAGTAGCAAGCGCCTGGGCACCCCCGCGCTGGCCAAGCTGCCGACGCTGGACGAACTGGGGCTCAAGGGCTTCAACGTCAGCATCTGGCACGGCGTGTATGCCCCCAAGGGCACGTCCAAGGCGGTGCTGGACAAGGTGCAGGCCGCGCTGAAGGTGGCGCTGGCCGACGCAGAGTTCGTCAAGCGCCAGGAAGCCCTCGGCGCCGTGGTGGTGACCGACGCGCGCACCCAGCCGGCCGAGCACCGCAAGTTCGTGGAAGCCGAAATCGCCAAATGGACCCCCGTCATCCGCGCTGCGGGGCAATACGCTGATTGAGCACCGAGCAAGGTCCCTGCGGACCTTGCGACGGCTCAAGAGGAACCCGTCACGTCTCGCGTGACGGGTGCGCCCTGCAAGGGGATTGAGCACCGAGCAAGGTCCCTGCGGACCTTGCGACGGCTCAAGAGGAACCCGTCACGTCCCGCGTGACGCGTGCGCCCTGCACGGGGATTGAGCACCGAGCGAGATCCCTGCAGAGCTTGCAAGGACTCAGGTGGAGTCCGCTCAGAACCCCAGCGGAATCGTCACCGGCCCGTCGTTCACCAGGCTGACCTGCATGTCCGCGCCGAACACGCCGGCCGCCACCTCCGGGTGCAGGGCGCGGGCGTCCTGCAGCAGTTGCTCGTAGAGCGCGCGCGCCTGCTCCGGCGGGGCGGCGGCGCTGAAGCTCGGGCGATTGCCGCCGCGGGTATCAGCGGCCAAGGTGAATTGGCTGACGAGCAAGAGGCCGCCTTGCACGTCCTGCAGGCTGCGGTTCATCTTGCCGGCTTCGTCGCCAAAGATGCGCAGGCGAAGCAGCTTGGCGAGCAGTGCGCGACCGGTGGCCGCGTCGTCTTGCGGTTCAGCGCACACCAGCACCAGCAGACCGGCACCGATGGCGCCGACGCAGGCTCCCTCCACCGTGACCGAGGCCTGCCGCACGCGCTGCACGATCGCTTTCATCGCAGGTCCTTCGGGTCATCGAAATGGGCTTCGACGTCGCTGGGCAGCAGCTGGATGCTGGCGCGCAGGCCGGGCACGGCGGCCATCAGCGCCTGTTCGACGGAGGTTCGCAGTGCCGCGGCGCGCCCCAAGCTCCAGCCGGCCGGCATGTGCATGTGCAGGTCCACGTAGCGGCGGCTGCCGGCGCGCCGGGTGTGCAGGTGGTCGAAGCGGATGGTGGCGTGCGCAAAGTCCGCCAGCACGGCATCGATCTGCGCCAGGGTCTCGGGGTCGAGCGCCCGATCCATCAGCCCGTCGGCCGCGGCCTGCACGAGGCGTACGCCTTCGCGGCCGATGTTGGCGGCCATCAGCAGCGCCACGGCGGGGTCCAACCAGAGCCAGCCGGTGAGGTGCACGGCGATCAGTGCGCCGACCACGCCGGCCGAGGTCCAGACGTCGGTCAACAGGTGGCGGCCGTTGCCCTCCAGCGCCATGGAACGATGGCGGCGGGCGGCGCGCAACAGGGCCCAGGCCAGTCCGCCGTTGAGGGCTGAACTGAGCAGGCTCAGCCCGAGGCCGAGGCCCAAAGCCTCCAGCGGCTGAGGTGCAAAGAAGCGCTGCACGGCGGCGATGCCGATGGCCACAGCCGCGCCCAAGATCAGCAGACCCTCGAAGCCGCCGCTGAAGTACTCGGCCTTGTGGTGGCCGTAGGGGTGCTCCTCATCGGGTGGCGCAGCGGCCCAGAGCACCATGGTCAGCGCGAACAGGGCACCGGCCAGATTGACCAGCGACTCCAGCGCGTCGGAGAGCAGGCTCACCGATCCGGTCAACCACCAGGCGCCCGTTTTCAAGGCGATGGTGAGCAGTGCCACCCCAACGGACAGCTTCAAATAGGTAGGAGCCTGCATCGCGCCATTCTCAATGGCGTTCAGAATGCGGCCCGCATCACCCTTTCGTTGTCCATGTCGTTTCGTCGTTCGATCCTTTGCGCTGTCCCCTGCCTGCTCACGCTTCTTTTGGCGGCTGCGCCGCTGCTGGCTGCTCCGGTGCTGAGGATTTGCATGACGGACACCCCGCATGAGCCTTGGCGGTCTGCCGGCGCACCGGGCGGTCCCCCGCAGGGGCTGGACTACGAGCTGCTGTCTCGCTTGGCTCAGCGCTCGGGCTGGCAGGTGAAGACGCAGGTGGTTTCGGGCCGCCGCTGCCTGGTGGAGTTGGAGCAGGGGCGGGCGGATGCGACGGTGGGGCTGAGCCACAGCGCCGCCAGGGCAGCCTACCTGCGCTACCCGATGCGCGACGGGCAACTGGACATGAACCGGGTGCTGCGCTGGGACAGCTACAGCCTGTATCACCGCGCCAACGCCCCGGTGCAATGGGATGGCAAGTTGCTGCGACTGGCCCCCGGCGAAGTGGTCGAGACCTTGCAAGGTCACTCGGTGGCCGACGACCTCCGCGCACTCGGCGTACCGGTTCGGGAACAGGGACGCAGTACCGAGTACGCCTTGCACCGGCTCTTGCATGGCGAGATTTCGGTGGCGGCGCTGCAGACCTCGCATGTCGATTCGCTGCGCGAGCGCCTGCCTGCCATTCAGGCGCTGGTGCGCGCCCAGCCGCCATTGCGCCAGCGTCCGTATTTCGTCGTGTTCTCGGCACGCTTCGCGAAGGATCATGGGGCGGAACTGCCGGCACTGTGGGCCGCATTCGACGCGGCGGCTCGCTTTCCCGCCTACCAACGCGCCGCTCGGCAGCTAGGCGCCGCCGGCTCGGCCCTGCCAGAGAAGCGTTGAGCCTGGGCGGCACGGCCGCTTGCGAGAATCGCGCGGCCAATTTCCAGGAGCCCCCGTGCAAGCCCCCGACATCGCCCACATCCAGCCGCGCGAGAAGGCCGAGATCCTCAGCCAGGCGCTGCCCTACATCCAGCGCTTCCACGGCAAGACCATCGTCGTGAAGTACGGCGGCAATGCCATGACCGACCCGGCCCTGCAGCAGGACTTTGCCGAGGACGTGGTGCTGCTCAAGCTCGTGGGCCTGAATCCGGTGGTGGTGCATGGCGGCGGGCCGCAGATCGAGAACGCCTTGAAGCGCCTGGGCAAGCAGGGCACCTTCATCCAGGGCATGCGCGTGACTGACGCCGAGACCATGGGCATCGTCGAATGGGTGCTGGCCGGCGAGGTGCAGCAGGAGATCGTCGGCCTCATCAACAAGGCGGGCGGCAAGGCCGTGGGCCTGACGGGCAAGGACGGCGCCATGATCCGCGCCAGGAAGCTCAAGATGGTGGACAACAAGGATCCGTCCATCGAGCACGACGTGGGTCAGGTCGGCGACATCGAGTCCATCGACCCCAGTGTGGTCAAGGCGCTGCAGGACGACGCCTTCATCCCGGTCATCTCGCCACTGGGCTTCGGCAAGGAGAACGAGAGCTACAACATCAACGCCGACGTGGTGGCGGGCAAGCTGGCCGAGGTGCTGAAGGCCGAGAAGCTGGTGATGCTGACCAACACGCCGGGTGTGCTCGACAAGGAAGGCAAGCTGCTCACCGACCTGAGTGCGCGGCAGATCGACGCCATGTTCGAGGACGGCACACTATCCGGCGGCATGCTGCCCAAGATCGCCTCGGCGCTGGATGCCGCACGCGCCGGCGTGCGCGCCGTGCACATCATCGACGGCCGCGTGCCGCATGCGCTCTTGCTGGAAGTGCTTTCGGACCAGGCCTACGGCACCATGATCCGAAGCAAATGAAACCCCCAGTCTCCCTTTGGTCGCCATCCCCCGCGGCGGCGCCGACGCCCTTGGGGCGGCCCTTCGGGCGTCGATGATGGACCTCGTTCTCGAACGCATTGCGCGGCTGCTGGAGAAGCTCACCGAGCCCCCCACCCTGCACGCGCCCGATTGGTCGCTGGCCCGCGCCTGGCGCCTGCGCCCGCAGCCCTTGCGCCTGGAGGCGATCCGGCACCTGAGCTCGCTGGGCTTCGATGGCCTGAAGGAGATCGAGCCGCAGAAGGCGCGCTTCCGCGCCAACCTCTCGGCCTTCGTGCAGGGCAAGCCAGCCAACCACGTGCTGCTCAGCGGCTCGCGTGGCACGGGCAAGAGCTCGCTGGTGAAAGCGGCTTTGAACGAGTGGCCGGAATTGCGCCTGATCGAGCTGGCGAAGACGGATCTGGGTGAGCTGAACCGGCTCTCCGAACTGTTGGCCAGCCGACCGGAGCGCTTCCTCGTCTTCTGCGATGACTTGAGCTTCAGCAGCGAGGAGGTGGGCTACCAGGCGCTCAAGAGCGTGCTGGATGGCAGTGCCGCCACGCCGGCCGACAACATGCTGATCGTGGCCACGAGCAACCGCCGCCACCTGATGCCTGAGCCCATCAAGGACAACCTGGAGACGGCCAAGCATGGCGGTGAGATCCATCCTGGCGAGGCCATCGAAGAGAAGATCTCGCTGTCCGAGCGGTTCGGGCTGTGGATCAGCTTCTACCCCTTCAGCCAGGACGAGTACCTGGCGATCGCCGCCACCTGGCTGGCGCAACATGGATTGACGATGGACGACCGCATGCGCGCCGAGGCGCTGGTCTGGGCGCTGGAGCGGGGCTCTCGCTCCGGCCGGGTGGCCCAGCAGTTCGCACGCCATCAGGCTGGGCAGGCATGAGCGAGATCACCGCTGTCACTGATGTCGCCGTGGGCGTGTTGCGTCAAGGGCGTGACGAGTTTCTGCTCACCAGCCGTCCACCGGGCAAGGTCTACCCCGGGCACTGGGAGTTCCCGGGCGGCAAGTTCGAGCCCGGCGAAGACGCCGAAGCTGCGCTGCGCCGCGAGTTGCAAGAGGAATTGGGCATCACCATCGGTGCCACCACGCCGTGGCGGGTCGAGACCATGCAATACCCGCACGGCACCGTGCGCCTGCACTTCCTCGCCGTTCGCGATTGGCAGGGTGAGTTGAAAGGCCAGGAAGGTCAACGCTTGGCCTGGCAGCGCCTGCCGGCCAGCGTGTGGCCTGTGCTGCCGGGCACGGTGCCGGTGCTGCGCTGGTTGGCCGAGGAACAGGGCTTCGAGGGCGCCACACACCGCGAACAGCCCCCTGAACCGCCGGCCTGGCTGGACCGTGTGGCCTGGGACGACCGCGGCCTGGTGCCCGCCATTGCCCAGGAAGTGGGCAGCAACGATGTGCTGATGATGGCCTGGATGAACCGCGAGGCCCTGCTCGAAACCTGGCGCCGAGGCCAAGCCGTCTATTGGAGCCGCAGCCGCAGCCGGCTTTGGCACAAGGGCGAGGAGAGCGGCCATGTGCAGACCGTGCACGACATCCGCCTGGACTGCGACCAGGACGTGGTCCTGCTCAAGGTCACGCAACATGGCCATGGCGGCGTGGGCGTGGCCTGTCACACCGGCCGGCACTCCTGCTTCTTCCTGCAACTGGACGGAGAAGAATGGCAGACCGTCGAGCCGGTGCTGTGCGACATGGAGAGGATTTACAAGTGAGCGACGACGTGCTGGCCCGGCTGGCGGACACCATCGCCCTGCGGCGCGCGGCCGACCCGGCTTCGAGCTACGTGGCCAAGCTCAAGGCCAAGGGTCTGGACGCGATGCTGAAGAAAGTTGGTGAAGAAGCGACGGAGTTCGTGATGGCGGCCAAGGATGGCGACCCCGGCAAGCTCACCTACGAGGCCGCCGACCTCTGGTTCCACAGCCTGCTGGCCCTGGCCGAATTGGGCGTGCGCCCCGAGGCGGTGCTGGCCGAGCTGGCGCGGCGCGAGGGATTGAGCGGGCTTGCAGAATTCGCCGCTAGAAAGGATCCGTCATGAGTGAACCCCAGGTCGTGCTGAGCGCCGAGCAGGAAGGCATTCTCTACACCGTCGGCACCATCAGCTACATCCTGCACGCCATCGTTGCCGCCGGCGCCGTGGTGCCGGGCTTCGAACCCGGCGTGCTGCTGCTGGTCGTTGCCGTGATCATCGACATGGTCAAGAAGGACGACGCGCGCGGCAGCTGGCAGGCTTCTCATTTCAACTACCGGCTGCGCTCGGTGCTCTACGCTGGCGTCGCCATGTTGCTCACGGCGCCGCTGTTCCTTCTGCTTTATGTGCCGGGCAAGATCGCCTGGTTCCTGATCGGCCTGTGGCTGCTCTACCGCATCGTCAAAGGCTGGAGCGCGCTTTCCGCCCGTCGCGCCATCGAGGCTTGAAATGAAACTGCCCCCAATCTCGCGATCGCTCGCCACCCCCCGAGGGGGCGCTCAGTGCCTTCGGGCGGCCGGGCGGCACTGACATGACTGATTGCATTTTCTGCAAGATCGTTGCGGGCCAGATCCCGTGCAAGAAGGTCTACGAGGACGAGGAACTGCTCGCCTTCCACGACATCCACCCCTGGGCGCCGGTGCATGTGCTGATCGTGCCCAAGGCGCACATCGAGAGCCACGCCGATCTGACCGACGCCCATGCCCAGTTGGCTGGCCGCATGATGGTGCTGGCGCCCCAACTGATGAAGCAGCTGGGCGTGAGTGGGGGCTTTCGCACGGTCATCAACACCGGTCGCGATGGTGGGCAGGAGGTGATGCACCTGCACATGCACGTGATGGGCGGCCCCAGACCCTGGTCAAAGGGCTGAAAGAACCGGCTCCTACAATCGCGGCCTTCATCTCTCGGAGTCTCTGATGGGCGGTTTGAGCATTTGGCACTGGCTGATCGTGCTGTTGGTGGTGGTGCTGGTCTTCGGCACGAAGAAGCTCAAGAACATCGGATCCGACCTGGGTTCGGCGGTGAAGGGCTTCAAGGACGGCATGAAGGACGGCGGCGCGGATCCGCAACCCAACGACCCCAATCAGCGCGTGGCGCACCAGGGCGGCGAGACCGTCGACGTGCAGGCCACCGAGAAGAAGACGACGAGTTCCTGATCCTGCACCCCGAACCCTGAGCGCGCGCCCATGCTGGACCTGGGACTGGACAAGCTCGCGCTGATTGGCGCGGTGGCGCTGATCGTCATCGGCCCCGAGAAGCTGCCCAAGGTGGCCCGCACCGTCGGCCACATGATGGGCAAGGCGCGGCGCTACGTGGCCGACGTCAAGGCCGAGGTCAACCGCTCCATCGAGCTCGAGGAACTGAATAAAGCCCGCAAGCAGTTCGAGGACGCGGCGCAGGAGGTCAGCTCCAGCGTGGGCGAAACCTTCAGCACGGCGGCCCAGGGGGTCAGCGAACCCTTCGACGCTGATGCCTGGAACGAGCCGCTTGCCGCCCCCTTGAGCGAGCCCAAGCCCCTGCGCAAAAACTGGCGCATCAAGCGCAGCCGCACGCCGCAGTGGTTCAAACATAGCACCGGCGTGCGCCAGCATGTGCAGTCGGGCGCCGCGCGCGTGAAGCGCCATCGCCGATGAATCCGAATCCCGAAGACGAACTGGCCGGCACCGAGCAACCCTTTGTCGAGCACCTGATCGAGTTGCGTGATCGCCTGATCCGCGCGCTGATTGCCGTGGGCGCCTGTTTCGCCGTCCTCTGCGTCTGGCCGGGCCCAGGCGGGCTCTACGACCTGATCGCCGCGCCCATGCAGAACGCGCTGCCCGGCGGCACCAAGTTGATCGCCGTCGGCACCTTCGCACCCTTCATGGTGCCGCTCAAGATCACGCTGATGGCCGGCTTCCTGCTGGCTTTGCCCTACGTGCTGTACCAGGTCTGGTCCTTTGTGGCGCCTGGGCTCTACTCGCACGAGAAGCGCTACGTGCTGCCGCTGGTGGTGAGCAGCACGCTGCTCTTCTTCGTCGGTGTGGCCTTCTGCTACTTCCTCGTCATGCCGGCCCTGTCCAAGTTCCTGGTGGCGGTGTCTCCCACTTCCATCCAGGTGGCGCCGGACATCGAGCAGTACTTCGGCACCGTGTTGACTCTGTTCCTGGTCTTCGGCATCGCCTTCGAGGTGCCGATTGCGGTCGTGGTGCTGGCGCTGCTGAACATCATCTCCATCGAGAAGTTGCGCGAATGGCGCGGCTACTTCATCGTGCTGGCCTTCGTCATTGCGGCCGTGGTGACGCCGCCCGACGTGATCTCGCAGCTTTCTCTGGCCATACCGATGGTGATTCTTTATGAGATCGGCATCTGGGCGGCGGTGATCTTGAAACGAAGCCGCCCGGCCGACCCTAGCGCGTAGGCACCGGCCGCTGACCGACCCGCGCGTTCAGTCCGAGCGCCTGCCCCCCGCGCTGGACGCGCAATTCCACCTCACTGCCGGGCTTGAGCCTCGCTACGGCATTGAGCAACTGCTCCGGATTGGCGACGCTGCTCGTGCCGACCTGCACGATCACATCGCCCGGACGCACACCGGCCCGCTCCGCCGGTGAACCCTGCTGCACACCGCTCACCAGCACGCCTTGCAAGTCGGCTGGCAGGCGCAGGGCCTCCATCAGCTCGCTGCTGAGTTCGCGGCTGGTCACGCCCATCCAGCCTCGCGACACCCGCCCCTCGCTGCGCAGGGCTTCCATCACCTCCTGGGCGAGCTCGATCGGAATGGCGAACCCGAGGCCGACGCTGCCGCCGCTTCGTGAGTAGATGGCCGAGTTGATACCCACCAGCCGTCCCTGCGCATCCACCAAGGCTCCGCCCGAGTTGCCGGGGTTGATGGCCGCGTCGGTCTGGATGAAGGACTCGAAGGTGTTGATGCCGGCTTGGCGCTGAAGCGCCGAGACGATGCCCGCCGTCACCGTCTGACCCACGCCGAAGGGGTTGCCGATGGCGAGCACGGCCTCGCCCACCTGCAGCGCCTTGGAGGCGCCGGTGCTGATGGCGGGCAGACGCGGAAGTTCCACCTTGAGGAGTGCCAGATCGGTCTCCGGGTCGGTGCCGACCAACTCGGCCACCGTCTCGCGGCCGTCCGAGAGTTGCAGGTCGATGCGCTGAGCGCCCTCGATGACGTGGTGGTTGGTTAGGACGTACCCGCCCTCCGGGCCACTCTCCACGATGACGCCGGAGCCCACGCCGCGACGGCTGCCGCCTTGGCCATCCCCACCGAAGGGCCACAGGCGCTGCGGACGGGCGCCGCCGCTGGTGGCAATGCTCACCACGGCGGGCGCCGCGCGGGCCGCAGCCTCTGCCAGTGAGCCCTGCACGTGGCTGGCCGCTTGCGCCGCGGCGCGCGTTGCCACTTGCGGCACGGCCGGAACCGCTTGCTCGCGCGCGGCGGGCGCTCGCCGCATCGCCCACTCATCAGGCAGCCACTGCGGCCTCAGGGTCTGCACCACAAAGAGCAGCGCCAAGGCCACGGTACAGGCCTGGGCAAAAATCAACCACAGCGTGCGCAGCATGAATAAAGGATCCCAGCATGGCCAAGACGGCCGAGATCGAACGCTACCTCAGCGAAGCCCTGTCCGTGGACAGCTTCAAGGATTACGGCCCCAATGGTCTGCAGGTCGAGGGGCGCCCCGACGTGAAGCGCCTGGTCAGCGGGGTGACGGCCAGTCTGGCCTTCATCGAAGCTGCGCTGGCCGCAGGCGCCGACCTGCTGCTGGTGCATCACGGCCTGTTCTGGCGCGGCCAGGACGGGCGGCTCACCGGCTGGTTGCGTCGGCGCTTGGCGCCCTTGTTCGCCGCGGATGCCAATCTTCTGGCCTACCACCTGCCGCTGGATGCGCACCCCGAGTGGGGCAACAACGCGGCCCTGGGGGCATTGCTCGGCTGGCAGGCCGATCGCCGCTTTGCCGAGCAGCAACTGGGCTTCAGTGCACCGCTGACCCTTGAAATCAACGAGGCGGGGCTGCAAGCCTTGCTGCGAGAGCGACTGGGTCGCGAGGTGACGCTATGCCCTGGCGACGGCCGGCCGCTGCGCCGCGTGGCGTGGTGCACGGGTGGTGCGCAAAGTTACTTCGAGGCGGCCATCGCGTCCGGTGCCGATGCCTTTGTGACGGGGGAGATCAGCGAGCCGCAGTGGCATCTGGCGCGCGAGAGCGGCGTGGCTTTTGTCGCCGCCGGCCACCATGCCACTGAGCGCTACGGGGTGCAGCGACTGGGTGCGCACCTGGCCGAGCGCTTTGGGCTGGAGCACCAGTTCATCGACTTGGACAACCCGGCATGAAGCCCGTGCTGCTGACCATGGGCGATGCCGCCGGCATCGGCCCCGAGATCTGTGTCAAGGCGGCTTGCGCACGCGAAGGCGGGGTGTTGGTGGGCGATGCGGCCGTGCTGCGCCGCGCGCTGCACCAGTGCGGCCTGCAGCGCCCGATGGCCGTGCTCGATACCCTGGATGAGCCCGCCCCGCCGGGCGCTGTGGCCGTCTGGCAGCCGCCGGGCCTGCCCGATGGCCTGCTGGAGCTGCCGCAAGGGCAGGTGAGCGCCGCCTGTGGCGCGGCGGCGGCGTGCTGCATCGAGGCGGCGGTCTCGGCGATTCAGCAGGGGCAAGGCGCCGCGCTGGTGACGGCGCCCATCCACAAGGAAGCACTGCACCTGGCGGGCAGCCCATTCCCGGGCCATACCGAGATGCTGCAGGCCCTTTCGGGCGGTGCGCCGGTGCGCATGATGCTGGCCAACACCGAGCTGCGTGTGGTGCTGGTCACCGTCCACGTGGCGCTGCGCGAAGCCATCGACCTCGTGCGCCGCGAGCGCGTGCTGCAGACCCTGCAGATCGCCGACGCCTCGCTGCGGCGCCTGGGTCTGATGTCACCGCGCCTTGCGGTGGCGGGCCTGAACCCGCACGCCGGGGAGGGCGGGCTGTTCGGCCGCGAGGAGATCGAACAGATTGCCCCGGCGGTGCTTGAGGCGAGGCAACAGGGTATCGACGCCAGCGGACCGTTCGCACCTGACACCGTGTTCATGCGTGCCCGTCAGGGCGCCTTCGATGCGGTGATTGCCATGACCCACGACCAGGGCCTGATTCCGGTCAAGTACCTGGGCTTGGACGAAGGGGTGAACGTGACCCTGGGGCTTCCGTTTGTGCGCACGAGTCCGGATCACGGCACAGCCTTCGACATCGCCGGTCAGGGCCGGGCGAGTGAGGCCAGCCTGCTCGCGGCCTGGAGGATGGCTCAGGACTTTTCAGGCAATAGCGCAGCCAGCTGAGAGCGAGCCCTGGCGGTGGCGCGCTCGAGGAGGTGCGCACTTTCGAAGGCGCGCAGGCGCTCGCTTTCGCACAGGCGGCGCAGCATGCGTGCCGTCATCGTCACCGTCTTGGGGTGCGTATCGCCTTCGGTGAAGATGAAGAAGCTGCGCTGCGCGCTGATGTGTGACAGGCGCACCTTGCGCCAGACGTTCTCGGTGTTCAAGCGGTAGGCGCAGCCGATTTCGAGGTGGTCGAACAGGGCGCCACCGCTGGTGGGCGCTGGGGCCTCCGGAGCGGGCAGGCCCTCGATGGCGATGTCCACCGCCGCCAGCGGGGCTTCCTCGGCGTCGAGCGCGATATCGACTTCGCCGCTCCAGGCCACCGCCGCCTCGGCCATCAGGCCGACGCCCTGCGCCTCGGCCGGGGCGAACACCTGCTCCAGGTCGATGTCCAACGCGGCAGTGGCGCGTTGTGCGGTGGCTTCGTCGGGCACCGCAAGCCCGAAGGCCGCTTCGATGCGCTTGACGAGGAGGTTGTGGTCTAGCGGCGAGAGCGCGGGTGTCTTCAGGCTCTCGGCGTGAACCGGGAGCAGGTCGGCAAAGAGCTGCTTGCGGATGGGCTCCGGGCTGCCAACTTTGTCCAAACCCTGGTTGACGGAGCGCACCAGCACCGGCAGCTGGCTGAGGAACTCGCGCCGTGCCGGCGAGCCGCCCTTGGGCAGCACGGAGAGCGCCAGGTCGCGCCCGATGCGCTTCATCTGCAGCGCCAGCAGGTCGCCCTGCTGCTGCTGCGACTGCACCACCACGGCCGCCCAATCTCGCCACAGGAAGCGGCGCAGGAACTCGGGCAAGGGCAGGTCGGCCAGGGACTTCTCCAACTGCTGGCCGTAGACATGTTGCTGGCGGGCGAGCAGTTCCTTGCGCTCGAGCATGGCCACGGCTTGCGCGCCGTCCTGTCCCGCCTGGCTGGCTGCGGCCAACTGGGCCTGCTGCTGTTCCTGAACGACGCGCTCGAGCGCGTCGAGCTTCTCGTCGTAGAGCTTGACCTTCTCGAAGTCGCCGCTCGCGATCTCCTCGACCAGCTCGGCCACGCGCCGCAGGAAGGCAAGGCCAGGGTCGTGGCTGAAGTCGTCGAAGGCACAGGCCAGCGAGGCCAGGCGGTTCACGAAGCGGCGAACCGGGTGCTTTCGCTTGGCGAAAAAGCTGGTGTCGCCCAGCGCCGCACGCAGCACCGGCAGTTGCAGACGGGCGAGCAGGCGTGCCATCTGCGGCGGCACCTTGGGGTCGGCCAGGATGGCGTCGAACAGACCAGCCACCACGTCGATGACCATGTGGTCCAGCGGCGTTTGCGTTGCCTCGCGCAACTGTTCGCGGTGCAGGCTGATGACGTTGCCCGGCAACGCCAGCGATGCTCCGGCGGCCTCCGCGGCCAGTTCCTGTACCAGCGAGCTGCCGGGCGCCGGAGCGCTGGTGACGCTGAGCTGGCGCAGCAGATTCATCATGCCGGCATCGACTTGGCCGAAGAAGCCGGCGCCGCCGCGCATGCCGGAGCCGCCGTAACTTCCGGAAGCGCTTCCAGTGGTGCCCCCCAAGCCACCTGAGCCAGCCGCCGCGCTGGCGCCGCCGCCCATGGATGGGGTGCCGGCACCAGCGGTGTTGGGGCTTGGGGCTGCGCCGGAGGCGTTCGGACGAGACGCCGCTTCGGCCGACACAGGGCGAAGCGGTGCGGCTTGCAGGCCGCGGTGGCGAAGGAATTCGCTGGTGTCGGCGTAAAACGCCGGCATGAAGGGCGCGAGGGCCCGGGTCAATTCCTCACTGAGGGTTTGGCGCAGATTGGCTTGGTCGGTCAAGGCGTCGACCGCAGCGAGAAGTGCGCGTGCCACGACCTCAGGGCGCAGCGGATTGCGATCGGGTCCGGCCGACTCGTCGTTCAGCAGGGCGCCGGTGTAGGCCTCCATGTCGCGCAGTTCCCACTCGCTGCCATGGCCTAGCGCCTTGCCGATGCGGTCGGAGACCACGATGGCATCGACGGCGGAGTCTTCCATCAGGGACAACTCTCCCCAGTCGGTGGTGCGCGGCTGGGGGCTCTTGTCGTGCTGGCGGGCCCACTCCCTCTGAAGGGCGGCGGCGAAGTGCTGCACGCTGTTCGCTTGTTGCTGCCGCAGCAGGCCCTGCGTGAGCAGCAGTTCGTCTCGCCGTGCTGCCTTCAGGGCCGACATGGCCAGTTGGCCACTGGCCTCGATGGTCTTGGCAATGGCAGCGTCAAAGGCCAGCGAGAGCTGCTGCTGGCAGTGCTGAAGGAGGGGATCGAGGGCGGCCATGGGAGGAAAAAACAAAGCGGCGTCGCACCGGGCGACGCCGCATGATGCCTGAGTGGCAACGGACCCAAGGGTCCGCCGAGTTCAGCGCTGTTTCAGGCTGTCCCGGATCTCGCGCAGCAGCACCACATCCTCAGGCGTCGGCGCCGGGGCAGCAGGCGAGGCTGGCGGCGTTTCGCGCTTGAGCCGGTTGATCTGCTTGATCATCAGGAAGATCACGAAGGCCAGGATGACGAAGTTCAGCGCCACTGTGAGAAAGCTGCCGTAAGCCAGCACCGCCCCGGCCTTCTTGGCATCCGCCAAGGTGGTCGCTGTCTGGCCCGCCAATGGGATGAAATAGTTGCTGAAGTCCAGCCCGCCGACGATCTTGCCGATCACTGGCATGACCACGTCGCCGACCAGAGAGTCGACGATCTTGCCGAAGGCGCCGCCGATGATCACGCCGACGGCGAGGTCCATGACGTTGCCCTTGACGGCGAATTCCTTGAACTCAGAGAAGAAGCTCATGCAGCGATCCTTGCTTGTGGTTGCCGGGCGCATTCTGGGAGCGAGCGCGCTTGGTGAAGCTCGCGGCTTACCCGAATCGGCAGCTCAGGACGCGACGCTGAAGGGCAGCCGCTAGAATGCCGCCCGCTTCAAATTCCCAGAAGAATGACCGAGGATGCCCATGAGTGACGCCCCAGTGGACAACAGCAAGCGCACCTGGCTCATCGCCACGGGCTGCGCCGGCGCAGTGGGTGGCGTCGCCACCGCCGTGCCTTTCGTCAGCACCTTTGCGCCTTCGGAGCGCGCCAAGGCCGCTGGCGCTTCGGTGGAAGTGGATGTTTCCAACCTCAAGCCGGGCGAGATGGCCACGGTGGAATGGCGTGGCAAGCCGGTGTGGATCATTCGCCGCACGCCTGAGCAACTGGCTTCCCTGGACAAGCTGACGCCGCAGATGGCAGACCCTGAGTCCAAGCGCACGGCGTACCCGACCCCCGAGTACGCAAAGAACACCCACCGCTCGATCAAGCCTGAATTGTTTGTGGCGGTGGGCATTTGCTCGCACCTGGGTTGTTCTCCCACGGCGAAATTTCAAACCGGCGCCCAGCCCTCGCTGCCCGAGGATTGGACGGGCGGCTTCCTCTGCCCCTGCCACGGTTCGACCTTCGATATGGCCGGCCGCGTGTTCAAGAACAAGCCCGCACCCGATAACCTCGAGGTGCCGCCGCACAAGTATCTGAGTGACGCCATGCTGTTGATCGGCGACGACTCCAAGGCATAAAGGAACAGCCCATGGCCGAATTCAAAGAAGCCCCGGCAGGTGCGGGCGTTGGCGTGCAGACCATGACCTGGCTGGAGAACCGGTTCCCGACCGCGTTCGACGCCTACCGGGTGCACATGGCTGAGTACTACGCGCCGAAGAATTTCAACTGGTGGTACATCTTCGGTTCTCTGGCGCTGTTGGTGCTGGTGATCCAGATCGTTACCGGCATCTTCCTGGTGATGCACTACAAGCCCGACGCGGGCCTCGCGTTCGGCTCGGTCGAGTACATCATGCGCGACGTGCCCTGGGGCTGGCTGGTGCGCTACATGCACAGCACGGGCGCCTCGGCCTTCTTCGTCGTGGTCTACCTGCACATGTTCCGCGGCCTGCTCTATGGCTCGTATCGGAAACCGCGTGAGCTGGTCTGGATTTTTGGCTGCGCCATCTTCCTGTGCCTGATGGCCGAGGCCTTCTTCGGCTACCTGCTCCCCTGGGGCCAGATGAGCTACTGGGGCGCGCAGGTGATCGTGAACCTGTTCGCCGCTGTGCCCTTCATCGGCGAAGAACTGTCGATCATGATCCGCGGCGACTACGTGGTGAGCGACGCCACGCTGAACCGCTTCTTCAGTTTCCACGTCATCGCCATCCCGCTGGTACTGATCGGCTTGGTGGTAGCGCACTTGCTGGCGCTGCACGATGTGGGTTCGAACAACCCCGACGGCGTGGAGATCAAGAAGCACAAGGACGCGTCGGGCAAACCGCTGGATGGCATTCCCTTCCACCCGTACTACACGGTGCATGACATCTACGCGGTGTGCCTGTTCCTGCTGGTGTTCAGCGCCATCGTGTTCTTCGCGCCGGAAATGGGCGGTTATTTCCTGGAGTTCAACAACTTCATCCCGGCCGACCCGCTGAAGACCCCAGCGCACATCGCGCCGGTCTGGTACTTCACACCCTTCTATTCGATGCTGCGCGCCACGACCTCGGAGTTCATGCCCTTTTTCTGGCTGTTCTTCGTGGTGGTCGGATTCATCTCGGTGCGTTCCTCTGGCTTGCCGGCGGCGTTCAAGGTGGGCTACTGGGGCCTGATGGCCGCGCTGCTTTTCCTGTTCAACGTGCACGGCATCGTCCTGGGCTGGATGGGCATCGAACTGCCGCAGATGCTGCAGGGCTTTGACGCCAAGTTCTGGGGCGTGGTGGTGATGGGTGGCGCAGTGGTCATCCTCTTCTTCCTGCCCTGGCTGGACAAGAGCCCGGTGAAGTCGATCCGCTACCGCCCGACCTGGAACGTTTGGCTCTACACGGTTTTCGTGATCTTCTTTGTCATCCTCGGTTATTTGGGCATCCTGCCTCCGAGCACCGCCGGCACCTATGTGTCGCAGGTGGGGACGCTGTTCTACCTGGGCTTCTTCCTGCTGATGCCCTGGTGGAGCCAATTGGGCGAATTCAAGACGCCGCCCGATCGCGTGACCTTCCACGCTCATTGATCGCCAGGAGCCGCAAGAACATGACGATGAAAAAAATCCTCGCCTCGCTGCTGCTGGTTCTGTCAGGAGCGTCCTTTGCCGCCGGCGGCGGCATCGCCTGGGATCGCTTCCCGAAAGAGAAGATGAGCGACATGGCCGCCCTGCAATCGGGCGCCAAGACCTTCGTGAACTACTGCCTGAACTGTCACGCGGCAGCCTTCCAGCGCTACAACCGTTTGCGCGACATCGGCCTGACCGAGCAGCAGATCAAGGACAACCTGCTGTTCGCCACCGACAAGGTTGGCGAGACGATGAGGATCAGCATGGACCCGAAGCAGGCCAAGGACTGGTTCGGTGCCACGCCGCCTGATCTGACCTTGATCGCGCGTTCGCGCTCGGCGGTTGGCATGGGCAGCGGCTCGGACTACTTGTACACGCTGTGGCGCACCTACTATCGCGACGAGACCAAGGCCACCGGCTGGAACAACTTGGCCTTCCCTTCGATCGGCATGCCCCATGCGCTGTGGCAGCTTCAGGGTGAGCGCCGTCCGATCTTCGATACCGTGATGGATCACGGGCACGAGGTGCAGGTGCTCAAGGGCTGGGAGCAGGTCACACCCGGTCAGTTGACGCCTGCGCAGTACGACGAAACGGTGGGCAACCTGGTCGCCTTCCTGACCTGGATGGGCGAGCCTGTGGCCGCCCAGCGCTACCGGCTTGGCGTCTGGGTGCTGCTCTTCCTGGCAGTCATGACCGTGTTCGCCTGGCGCCTGAATGCCGCGTACTGGAAAGATGTGAAGTAAGCCTCACGGCCCTTCGCTACCGCGCAGTGCGAGCCCGCACTGCGCTTTTGTTTTTTGTTGTCGATCGACTGATCCGGAGTCCACCCCATGATGGTTCTCTACTCGGGCACCACCTGCCCCTATTCGCACCGCTGCCGCTTCGTTCTGTTCGAGAAGGGCATGGACTTCGAAATTCGCGATGTGGATGTCTTCGCCAAACCCGAGGACATCGCGCTGATGAACCCGTACAACGACGTGCCCATCCTGGTGGAGCGCGACCTCATCCTGTACGAGAGCAACATCATCAACGAGTACATCGACGAGCGTTTCCCGCACCCGCAACTGATGCCTGGTGATCCGCTGGCGCGAGCCCGGGTGCGCCTGTTCCTGCTGAACTTCGAAAAGGAACTGTTCGCCTACGTGAATGTGCTGGAGAACCGCGCCGGCGGCCCCAAGCCTGCCGACAAGCTGCTGGAGAAGGCGCGCAACCAGATCCGCGATCGCCTCACGCAACTGGCGCCGATCTTCCTGAAGAACAAGTTCATGTTGGGCGACGACTTCAGCATGCTTGATGTGGCGATCGCCCCGCTGCTTTGGCGCTTGGACTACTACGGCATCGACATGAGCAAGAACGCGGCGCCGCTGCTGAAGTACGCCGAACGCATCTTCAGCCGGCCAGCCTTCATCGAAGCGTTGACGCCGTCTGAAAAGGTGATGCGCCGCTGATGACCGAAGCGGCACTGCCCTCCACGCGGCCCTACTTCATCAGGGCCTTGCACGAGTGGTGCGCGGATCATGGCTTCACGCCCTACCTGACGGTTTTTGTCGGGCAGGGCGTGCAGGTGCCGATGGAGTTTGTACGCGACGGGCAGATCACCCTGAACATCGGCTTCGATGCGACCCAAGGATTGAAGCTGGGCAATGAGTGGATCGAGTTCAAGGCGCGCTTTGGTGGCGTCCCGCGCGAAGTGGTGGTGCCGGTTGGGCAGGTGATCGCCATCTTCGCCCGCGAGAACAACCACGGCCTGGCATTCCCGGTCGAAGAAGCGCCACCGGCTGAACCTGCGCTTCGTCTGGCCACGCCAGAATCCGAGGCGCAAGACAGTCCCACACCGCCCGATGATCCTGCACCCCGCCCAGCCTTGAAGCGGGTGAAGTAAAGCAAGCCGCCGGCTTAGCTCAGTTGGTAGAGCAACCGCCTTGTAAGCGGTAGGTCATCCGTTCGATTCGGATAGCCGGCACCACATCCTCGCATCACACCGCATCAAGCGGCTTCAAGGCTCCAGGCAAATCAACGGCTTGGGGCCTTTTTCATGGCCGCTTTAGACTCCCGAGGCATCACTGCGTATCATGAAATACCGTCAGCGCTGGCGGTACGGGTGACGGTATGCGCCGCCCACCTGGCCCCGCGTACCGTCAAGGAGTCTCCCGTGCCGCTCACCGCCATCAACTGCACCAAGGCCACCGCCAAAGAGGCGCCCTACAAGCTCGCTGACAGCGGCGGCATGTACCTGCTGGTGAAAGAGTCGGGAAAGTATTGGCGGTTCGACTACCGCCACCTGGGCAAGCGCAAGACCCTGGCGCTGGGGGTCTTTCCTGAGGTGTCGCTCGCCGAGGCAAGGTTGGCGCATGCAGCGGCCCGCAAGGCGCTGCGGGATGGGGTGGACCCCGGCGAACAGCGCGCAGAGCAGAAAGCCAAGGCGTTGGGCGACGCTGCCAACAGCTTCAAGGCTCTTGCCCTGGCGTGGCACGCCCACAAGGCCAAGACCTGGAGCGAAAGCACGGCGACCAAGACCCTGCGGCAGTTGGAGCAGCACCTGTTCCCGAAGCTCGGTGTCCGCCCCGCAGCCAGCATCAAGCCCCCCGAGTTGCTGAAAGCGCTGCGCGCCATTCCAGTGGCCTACACAGCCACCAGGATGCGAGAAGTGGCCGGCCAGGTGTTCAGGTTCGGCATCCAAGAGGGAAAGCTGGAGAGCGACCCGACCAGAGACCTGCGCGATGCGCTCTCAGTCCCGGCCGTACAGCATCGTCCTGCACTCACTTCGCGGCGCGAGTTTGGTGCGTTCCTTTGCGACCTGCGCGACTTCAAGAGCGCTGACCGCATCACCCTGTTGGCGACGCGGCTTGCGCTCCTAACCTTTGTTCGGTCCCAGGAGTTGCGCCTTGGCCTGTGGAGCGAGATTGATTTCGAGGCCCGGGAATGGCGCATCCCAGCCGGTCGGATGAAGGCCGGCAAGGGCCTCAGCCAGGCGCACATCGTGCCCCTTTCAGCTCAAGCGCTGGATGCCCTGAGCGAGCTGCAGCAACTCACCGGCCATTCGCCCTTCCTGTTCCCCAACGTCACCGGGGAGAAGGACTTCATGAGCGAGAACACCATGGGCCGCATGCTCTGGCGCCTGGGCTACAAAGGCCGGCAGACCCTGCACGGCTTCCGGGCCAGTGCGCGCTCCATCCTGAGCGAGGGCGGCGAATGGACAGTGGCCGCGATGGAGCGACAGCTCGACCACGCCGAGCGCAACAAGGTCGTGGCCGCCTATGCCCGCAGCGAGCACCTGGCCGAGCGACGCCGAATGATGGATGCATGGGGTGCCATGGTGGCTGAGATGGAAAGCGGCGGGAACGTGGTCCCCATTGCTCGCACCGCCTGATTCACTGAACAGGCCGCGCCTAGGGTAGCTCCCGAACGCCTGCAGCCCTGGCAGGCTGGCGCGGCTTCTCCTTCAGGGGGGCGCGAGGGAGCGCATGGCCAAGACCAAAGGCAAGGGCATTGCGCCGTTGCCGACAGACTCGGTGTTCACGCGAGAGGTCGGCGAGCAAGAGCGCACTCAGGAAGTGCTCCGTCGCATGGAGCTGTTGGCGGACTCGCTCGGAGCGCCGGCAGGCGAGCAACGCTGGCTCTTTGTTGCCGTGCGGCTCGCACGCATGCACGTTCCAGAGCTGATGGACGCTAGGACGGCACACCGTCCGAAGACCTGGACTCCTCCGCTGTTGAATGAGCTTCGGCAAGCAATGGAGAAGCAGCTTGCGGGCGGCGTGAGCAGTCAGATTGACGCAGCCCGGGCGCTGGTCCGAGCCCCTGAGTGGAGCCAGCGCGTGGCCAGCTGGGCAGACGCCGCGGTGAGCCCGGCCGAAGCCCTTGTCAGGCAGTACAGAAAGGCCCGCGCGAGTTACGAGAAGGACCGACGCACGTTTGCCGCCATTGATGCCAAGCTGGCGGCCAAGGCGGCATCGCGAAAGTAACTCGCTATCCGTTTTCTTCGTTGCGGAATTCATCCTCAGACGCTGAGAGGTTCAGCGGTTCGAGGAGAAACGAGTGCAACCCCTTTACTACCGGCTGGCCGACATCACCAGCACGGGCCGTCGAAAGGGCCCCAAGCGTCAGGGCCTGCTGCCGATCAGCCCGGCCGAGCTGTGGCGCATGGTGTCGGCTCGGGAGTTTCCTTCGCCTGTGAAGCTGGGGCCGCGCCTCACAGCCTGGCGCGCTGCGGATGTGAAGGCATGGGCCGACGCCAAAGCAGCGGAGGCCAAGTGATGGAACCCCGCATCGCCTTCACCGGGTGCCCTGACTGCATCACGCCGGCCGCCTGCTGGCATGCCCAGCAGAACGCCTCCGATGCCGAGTGCGCCGAGGGCTGGCGACCCATCGCCGAGTGCGACAAGCCGACCACGCCGGCACGTCATCCCAGGCTGTCCGCAGTCCCCACGGCGCGCGCTCAAGGGGGTCTGCTGTGAGCGGCCCCGACAGCCGCACCGTCGCTGCTGCCAGGGCTAGGCGTGAGCCGCCAATGCGAGAGCCGCTGTTGGCCCATCAACTTGAGCAGCTGGCCGCCATCTATGCGAAGTGCCCAGGCTTTGCGATGCACCACCAGCAGCAACTGATCCTGGACGCGCTTGCGGCCCTCGGGTCCATCACGCCGGCCGAAGCCGAGCAGCACCTGGGCATGCGCAACGCTGCGGCCGTGGTTTTCGAGCTGAGGCAGGCCGGGGTGATCGTCCATAGCGAGCCATGCAGGTATCTCGATGCCCGAGGTTTCGCGCGCCCAACCGTGATTTACACCTTGGGCCAGGAGCAGGACGTCGCATGAACGCCAGTCCGCAGCCCGACGGAGGGCGTCATGGGCCGTGAACGTGCGCGCCGTGGCAAGGACGAGGGACGCGACGGTGAAAGCTTCGTTGCCATGCCCTGGCCCGTGCTCGACTGTGCGGCGTACCAGTCGCTGAGCCATCCTGCTCGCTCCCTGCTGTGGGAGATCGCTCGGCAGTTTGTTAGGGATAACAACGGGCAGTTGCTCGCTAGTCGCGCCTACCTGGCCAAGCGCGGTTGGAAGTCGGCGGACGTGATCAACCGCGCGAAGCATGAGCTGCTGGAAGCCGAACTCATCTTCGAGACCGTGAAGGGCCATCGACCGAACAAGGCCGGCTGGTATGCGGTGACCTGGCGGCGGCTCGACCCTCATCCACGCTTTGACCCAGGAGTCAGCGAAGCCTTTGTGCGAGGCGCATACCGGCTCAAGAAAAACGCATCGCTTAATCCGCCTGGCGGAACAGAAGGCAAGCCCATTGGCCCGTGTGGCGGAACAAGGACCGTGCGTCCTGTTCCGTCTGGCGGACCTATCCGGACCGCTTTTGACCCCTTGCCTGTTCCGCCAGGCGGACACCATCTAGAGAAGCCATCTGCTGTGCCGGTTTCCGTCGCCACCGCCGTCGAGGTGGCGCAGTTCACTGACGCACAGCTGGCCTGGCGCAACAGAAACGAAAAACGCGAGGAGCGAAGGCGGATCGCCAGTGAGGTACGGCATGGTCCGCATTGAGCCGGCGACCTGCCAGGGCTGCGACACCCCATCCGCCTGCCACCTCTGGCGCCGCTGCCTCGCCCGCGCCGTCGCCGACTGGCAGCAGGCCCAGAGCCACCCCAAAGACACCGCGCCGCCCGAGCCCATCCGCTGGCCCTGGCACGCACCGCACCCCCACGAGGAACCCCATGACCCAAAGCATCGAATCCATCCTCAAACTGCCTGATGCGACCGAGGATGCCCTGCTGGCGCGCATCGAGCGCCTCATGCGCATGGGCTCCGACCAGCAGGCCGCACGCGAGTCCGCTGCGCAGGCGCTCTACGACGAGGCGCTGGCCGAAACCGCGGAGATGGAGCAGCTGATCCGCGAGCAGCACCCGGACCTGTTTCTGGGTGCGACGAGGCGCGTCGTTGACCAGACTGAGACGCCAGCCTTCAAGCGCTGGTTCGGCGACTCCAAGGTGGTGGACGCCCAGGGCAAGCCGCTGGTTATGTACCACGGAGCAAAGCGCGGCGTTGTGGACGCATTTGCGCCGGCCGCCTACTTCACTGAAGACCCGCAAGAGGCCAGCGATTACGCTGGTCGTGGGCCTGTCCAGCCCGTCTACATCACCATCAAGCGACCCTACGAGGCAAGCGACGAGATTGACGAGGAGAGCCGCTCGGAGCTGACCGAGATCGACGAGGGCTACGCGGAGGAGCTTGCCGCCCGGGGGTATGACGGCGTGGTCGCTCGACGCGGCGGGGTCACTTTGTGGGCGATTCCTTTCAAGCCCGAGCAGATCAAGTCCGCCATCGGCAACAACGGCCAGTTCGACCCCGAGAACCCAGACATCCGCTACAGCTTGCCGGCCCTTGAGTCCGAGCTGCAGGCCATCAATCGTTCGCTGAAGAAGGTCAACCCGGCCTCCGCGGTGGCAGCAATGACCGGGCGAGCGGCAAAGGTCATCAGGGCCTGGTCTGACCTGCCGCCTACGGAGCTGGCCAAGAACCTGCCACTGCCCATCGGTCCTCAGCCGCACGTCTTGCACATGCTCGGCGCACCCATGCAGGCGCTGCAGATCAACACAAGCATCTTGCGCAAGGTGCTGCTCGACCGAGGGAAGACGGCATCGCTGGCGAACCAAGACGAGCGCGACGGCAAGCACGCCAACGAGTTCGTCGGCGTTTCGCCAGAGGACTTCATTGCCTCGATCTACCGCCCGATGGTGGTGATGCGCGGCAATGTCAAAGGTGAGTTTGAGGTGCTGTTGCCGCTGCTGTCGAAGCAGACGGGGCAGCCGCTGATGATGGCCTTCATCACCGACGCCGAGAGCGGGAAAATCAAGAGCACGGCCATCAAGTCGTCATACGGTGACGGAAAGCTGCTGGCCGAGCTGCCATCGGCAGTGGCGGCAAGCCGCAATGGTCGCCTGCTCTATGCGGACCTCGGGCTCATGGAGTCCGTGATGGGCAAGAAAAACCCCGCCGAGCTTTCGCAGGGCGGGGCTGGTTCGCTCCCGTTGGGCGACCGGGCTGTCTCGACTGGGCCGAGCATTACCGATCCGCTTGCCGTTCACTTCGGGGATTTGGCACGCACACTCGACGCCAATCTGAGCCCCCAGGTTTCCCCGGGCGGGGCAGATGGCCGGCTGAACACTGGCCCCCGCATTGCCCGACCGCCTTCGGACAAGTTCACGTTGTTGATGACGAACATCCAGCGGGCCATCAACAACCGGAGTGTACTTGGGTATGGCGACCTCATCAACTTCATCGCCTCCAACTACACCGGGCCAGGCCAGGACATGCCCCGGTTCTCTCGCTCCTCAAACCAAGGGTTTGAGCTGCCCGAGTTCACCAACATGCGCAGGGTCCAGCAGAACATGCAGGACCGCTACAACCGCTGGAAGCAGGCGGTGGATGCGGTGCGCGAGCAGGGCGGCGCCATCACCGAGGCGAACGACTTCTACACCGCCGAGGAGCGCTACTGGGGCCGAGTCGGCACCCAGGTGGAGGACTTCGGCGAGGAGATCAAGAACAGCAGCCCGAAGCTAGCCAACCTGACCTGGATCCGCATTCAGGTCCGCGACGTGCTGAACGCCTGGAACGAAACCTTCGACATCTTCATGCGCGACCACGCCAAGACCAAGGAGACCCCCCAATGAGCGGCAAGAAGCTGACCGGCAACGGCTTGACCGAGAAGCAGGCCCTGTTTGTCGTTCACTACCTGAGCGGCCCCGCGGCACTGAACGCCGCGAAGGCGGCCGAGGCGGCCGGCTACAGCGCCAATGGATCGCGCCAGACCGGCGAGAAGCTTCTGAGGAACCCCGGCGTAGCTGCCGCCCTGCGCGAGCGCCGCACAGAACGCAATGCGCGCCTTGGCGACGAGTTGGACCTGCACGACGCGAAGGTCATCACGCACCTGAGCCGCATCGCCTTCTTCGACATCCGCAAGCTCTTTGACGACGACGGCAACCCGCTGCCCATGGGCC
>JAFLDE010000003.1 GCA_017302655.1 Burkholderiales bacterium | reverse complement strand
GGCGTTTGACATCATCCGCATCCGTCCAGTCGATCAAGATGGCGGCAAGGCCCTGCGCATCGGCGATGGAAAGCCCCCAGGCCTCAAACACACGCTCCAGCACCAGCGTCTGCTGCTCGGCCAGCAGTTTGTTGAGGTTCAGCTTCGATTCAGCGGTCGTCAGACGGGCTTCAAAACGCTCGATCTCTGAAACCTTCCGCCGCAGCAGCGGATCGGCGGCCTTGATCATCGGATGCACCGCCACCGCCACCCCCATCTCCGCCAGCTCATGCGCACGCATCAGACCGAGACGCGCGGCCTGGGTCTCGCCATGCTGGTTGGTGACAAAAGCCGTGTTCACGATCAGAAACGACAGCAACGCCACCACGCAAAGCACCACGAGCAGGACGGAGCCTTTCGGTGATGCTGGATGGATGGGGCCGGTCATGAAGCGAGGATATTACACTGAGAGAGCACCGGAAGCAGATTTTTTGAAATAATTCTTGAAGCAATATATGGAAACCGTATCGCTCGCGCTACGAAGCGCACGGCTTGAATCAACGTTTCACCAGAGATGAACAAGCATCACGGCCGGCGTCCTCAAGCCACAATTTCGCAACCAATTGCTGCTGTAACGTCGCCGGTTGTGAAGTTTGGGAGGTTGAATTGAGCCGCTCCACTTGCAACTTTGTTCCATGGTCATGACTTCCATCCTCGCAAACAGCGCACGTTCCGTCGGTGTGGCCGAGGCAGATCTGGAGGCGGCCAGCAGCATGGCGGCGGTGGTGGTGAGCAAGGCTCGGCGGTGGCCCAGGCGGTCGTGCTTCATCGGTGGAATCCGTCTCCCCGCCATGCCCGGCGCCCGGGTTGGGGCCGTCGCTGCAGGCGGTGCGGCGCGAGTGGAAAGCCAGCGACCCGCCCGCGCAACGGGGCACCGATCCGATTCCGCTCCAAGGCCGATCCAAAAGATATTTATCCTTTCGAATCAGCAGCTTGCCGATGCATCTCAGGGGGGAGGGAACCGCCTCAGCGCAAGCGCATCAGGTCGGCACCATGGGTGTTCGCCACCTCCACCCACACCGCATCCGTCCCCGCCAGCGCGAAGCGAGCACGCTCCGGCAGGGTACCGAGCGGCAATTCGCCCAGGGCCTCGCGCCGACCGCTGCGCAGATCCAGCCGTCGCCAGCGGTCGCGGTCGCTGCGCGTGAGCGTGATCAAGCCGTCTTTGCCCAGTTGCCAGTCGACCAGTTCCTCGCCGGTGGCGGTCACCTCCAGGCTGCGCTCGGGTTGGCCTTCGGTCTGGCGCCAGCGGAGCGCCCGTTCACCCTGCGCGCGGTAGACGAACCCGCTGCCGTCGGCCGCCCAGCGCAGGCCGCCGGCGGGCTCGCGTTCGGTCGCCACCCCCTGGCCGCCACTGCCGTCGGCGGCGAAGCGCCAGAGCTGCCAGCGGCCACCGCGGTCGCTCGCCACCCACACCTCCTCGCGCGCTGGATGCCAAACCGGCTCGCCGTAGTTGGCGGCGTCGGTGGCCAGCGGCCGGGGCTCGCTGCCGTCCAACGCCAGCAGGCACAGGCCGATGCGTCGGCCCGGTCCGCAGGACCCGATGAAGGCCAGCCGATCGCCCTTCGGCGACCAGGCCGGGGTGCCGACCACCCCGCCCAAGGCGGTGAGCGCGCGCGCATTGCTGCCGTCACTTGCAGCCAGCCACAGTTCCGTGCTGCCCGTGCGCCGAGACACGAAGGCCAGCCACGTGCCGCTGGGGTCGGGGCGCGGCGCGCGGTCCGAGGCCACACCCTGGATGACACGCACTGGCGAGTTGTGGAACGCCTGACGGGCGATGCTCACATGCGTGCGCGACAGGGCGTACACGAGGCTGCCGTCGGCGGCGCGGCTGGGTGCGCTGCCCTCCAGGCCCAGCGGAAGCACGCGGCCGCTGCGGCGCTCCCAGCGCAGCAGCATGCGGGTGTCCTGCCGCGTGCTGGAGAAGATCAGATCGCCGTCCGCGCCTTCGCCCGCCGCGCCCTGGGCATGGGTGAGTCCATGCACGGTGTAGAGCTTGAGCTGGCTCAGGCGTTTCACCTCGTGGCCCGCGCGCCACTCGTAGAAATCGCGCGTGCCATCGGCCGGGTCTTCGCGCACGAACACCAGCGCGCGCCCATCGCTGGACCAACTGGGCTGCTGGTCGGCCATGGCCAAGGGCGCAGACGTGGTCAAGCGGCGCAGGCCGCTGCCGTCGGGGTGGATGGCGAACAGCCCGCCAGCGCCTTCTCGTTCGGCGCTGAACACGATGGGGGGCACCGGCTCATCGACAGTTCGGGTGCGTGGCGAAGAAGTGGGCGCCCAAGCCAGGACGGGGGTGGCCAAGGGCGCGCAAGCCGCCAGTTCGCGCGGTGGCGGTCGCTGGGCGTCGGTGGGGGCCACCGGCAAGGCTTGCAGCCACAAGGTGCAGCGACTGCCGTCACGGAGTGTGGTGAAGACCAGCGAACGGCCATCGGGCGCCCAAGCCACGCTCATCACGTCGCCCAGGCCCTGGCTGAGGGCCGACGTGGAGGCGGCAGGTCCGGCCGGTGCAGCTGGCGTGGCACCTGGCGCCGGCGTGCCCAGACGTCTCAGGTGCAATGCCCCCACACCCCGCCCGTGCCACCAGGCGAAGGCCAGGTGCTGGCCGTCGGGCGACAGCGCGCCCAGGTACTCGACCCCAGGCTCCTGCGTCAGCGCCTCGGGCTGGGCGACATGCACCTCGGTCGGCCGTGCGTCCATCGATGCGCCAGGTGCCCGCGGGCCTGAGCCAGAACGGGCGTGCCACCAGCCGGCCCCCAGCGCGACGAGCAGCGCCAAGGCTGCTGCGACGCCACCGAGCATCCAGCGCCTGTTGGCGGCTGGCAGCCGCGCTGCCACCGAGCTGGGAGGCGCCAACGGTGGAGCAGCCGCCATGGACGAAGTCTCTGCCGGCCCCCAAGGCGCCACCGGCGCGATGAGCCGGTAGCCCTTCTTGGCGATGGTCTCCAGGTAGCGTGGTGCTTCCGGGTCATCGCCCAAGGCCTGGCGGATGGTCCACACGGCCGTGTTGATGGCCTTGGGGGCCACGAACTGGTTGCCGTCCCAGACGGCCTCCACGATCTCCTCGCGCGTCACCGTGCGGCCTGCGTGCCGTGCCAGCAAGGCCAGCAGCTCCATCGCCTTGTGCCGCAGCGGGCGCACCTCGCCCTCACGCAGCAGGCGATTGCCGCTGACATCGACCTGCCAGTCACCCAGCAGAAAGCCGTCGCCTCCGGTGGGGGATGCGACGGGGGCGAGGGAGTCGGCGGAAGGCGGGGGCGCGGCTGCCATGGAGGGCCGCGAGTCTAGAAGCCCCCTGGATCCTTTGCCGCTCTGCGGTGCCGCGGCGCTGGCTTCAGCCTGTCCGGCCGAGGCGCCGGCCCAGCAGGCCCAGGCCGACCAGCATCAGCAGGGCGGCCGCCGGCTCCGGGACGGGCGCGGCCGTCAGCTCGTAGAGCATGGTGCGGTGGCTCGGGTCTTCGGCGGCCAGGGCCAGGAAGTAGCGACCCTCGTGCACGAAGGCGTGCAGGCCTTCGATGCGCGCTTCCGTGGTGGCGCCGGTGTCGAGGATCTGCAGGAAGCTGGTCTGGGCCGGGTCGGTCACGTCGAACAGGGCCAGCGCGCCGCGCGCGGTGCGCTCCAGGCCCACGGCGGCGATCTGCCGTCCGCCCAGCTCGAAGACCACCACGCCCTCGGGCTCCACGCCCTTGTCGTCGCTGCGGCCGTCCACGTAGAGGCCGTCGATCTTCATCACCTCGCGCTCGATGAGGTCGCCGCTGTCGTAGACCAGGGCGCCGTTCTCGTCGCGGATGGAAAAGGAGCGACCGCCGAGCGTGACGATCTCGGTCATGTTCGTGGTGTTGCCGTCGCCGGTGGCGCCGTTGCGCACGATGTTGAGACGCCCCAGATTGGCGTTCTGCTTGAGCGTGGCGGCGTCGGGGAAGACCCCTGCGTCGAGCGTCACGGCGGCGTTGCCCAGGCGCACGATGTCGCTGTCGTCCACCGCGGCGTCGCCTTCATTGGCCACGGCGTAGAAGCTCTTGCCGCCGACGGCGAAGCCGACGATGGTGTCGGGCATGTAGAGGCCCTTGACCGGCACGCTGCGCAGCTCCAGCTTGCCGTCCTGGTCGCTCGGGTCGATGGAATTGCCAGGCTGGCTGAAGTCCTTGAGGCCGAGGGTTCGGATAGCGGTGACCTGTGGGTTGGCCAGGTCGATGAAGGCCAGCGCGTTGTTCTCCTGGAGCGTCACGACGGCGCGCGTGCCGTCGCTTCTGAGCGCGATGTACTCCGGCTCCAGCGCGATGCTGGTGCTCACACCGGCCTGGATGCGCACGCCCTGCGCGCGTAGAAGCGCTTCCTGGCCGTCCCAAGCGCCGAAGCCCAGGGTGCTGACGGTGCTGCTGGAAGGCGCCGCAGCGTTGAACTGGATGAGGCTGATCGAGCCTTCGGGGTTGATGGCATTGCTTTGGCGCTCGCCCTCGTTGGCCACCAGCAGGCGGCTGCCGTCGGGCGTCCAGAGCAGCATGTCGGGCACCGCGCCCACGCTCACGCCACCGAGGTGGCCGGCGCCGGCCAGGAACTGCGCGGTGTTCCAGAATTGCACGCTGCCGGGGTTCTGCACGGTGGCGTTGCTGAACGAGGCAGCGAGCACGCCGTTCTTGACGCTGATGCTGTTGATGCCGCCGAAGGCGCTGGTGTCCAGGCTGGCCTTGAGCTGGCCGTTCAGGCCCAGCACCTCGATGCCGTTGCCGCCGGCCACGAAGAGCGAGGCCGTGCTGAGGTCATAGGCGAGGATTTCCGACGAGCGGCCGGCCAGATGCTGGAAGGACCACAGCTTGTTGACCGAGGCGATGGGGGTGCTGGCAGCAGCGGGCAGAGCGGTGGCCAGCATGGCGGCGGCCAGCGCGTGGCGAAGGAAGCGGGGCATGGAGGGGGTCCAAAGTTCGTGAACCCCGTCACGCTAGGCGGCGGCCATGACGCCTTCGTGACGCAACCGATGCTTCGGAATGCGGATGCGGAACTGGCTGCCTTGACCCAGCTGCGACTCGATGACCAGTTCGGCGCCGTGCCGCTGCAGCACATGCTTGACGATGGCCAGCCCCAGGCCGGTGCCGCCGGTGGCACGCGAGCGGCTGCTGTCCACACGGTAGAAGCGCTCGGTGAGGCGGGGAATGTGCTCTGCGGGAATGCCGGGGCCGGTGTCGAGCACGGCGACCTCACCTCGCCCGTCTTCCAGCCAGCGCCATGCCATGTGCACCGTGCCACCCTCGGGCGTGTAGCGCAGCGCGTTGCCCACCAGGTTGGCCACGGCCGACCACCACTCGCCTTCGTTGCCGGAGAGGTGAAGGTCGGGTTCGCAGTTCTCCAGCGACAGCACATGCCGGCCTTGGTCAGCCCCCTGGCCGTCGGCGTGGCAGCGCTGCAAGAGCGCGTACAGCGACACCCAGGTGTCCGGCGGCGGCTTGGGCGCGCCTTCCAAGGTCGCCAGGGTGAGCAGGTCGGACACGAGCAACTGCATGCGGTCGGCCTGCTGGCGCATCTGCTGCAGGCTGCGCTGGCGTTCGGCATCCGAGAGCGGCAGGGTCTGCAAGGTTTCGAGGTAGCCGGTGAGCACCGTGAGGGGGCTGCGGATCTCGTGCGAGACGTTGGCCACGAAGTCGCTGCGCATCTGCTCCAGGCGCATGCGCTCGGTCACGTCTTGCACCAGAAGCAGGGCGGCCGGCCCGCGGCCGTCGCCGAAACGGCGCAGGGTCAGCTGCAACTGCAAGGGATGACGGCTGATGATGACGGTGCCGCCTTCCTCGCGCTGCATGAGCTCCACGAAGGCCGGCGCTCGCAGCAGGTTGCGGATGTTCTGCTGCAAGTCGCGCTCAACCAGCAGCCCGAGCTGGTCGGCCGCGATGTGATTGAGCCACTGAATCTGGTCGTTGGCGTCGAGCAGCAGCAGGCCGTTGGGGTAGGCCTCCAGCGCGGTCAGCAGGTGCTGCAGGCGCCCGCGTTCCTCGGCCCGGGTGGCTTCGCGCTTGCGCAGCGCCTTCTCAAAACGGTAGGCCAACTCAGCCAGCGGGCCCTGGACGATCGGTGCCGGGCCTTCGCCGTCGCGCACCATCCAGCGCAGCAGCTTGGTGGTGCGCCAGCCTTCACGCAGCCATAGGTAACCAAGCGCGCCGATGACGGCCAGGGCCAGCCAAAGCGGCCAATCCTGCATCAGGCGTTGACGCGCGCAGCGGCGAGCCGGTAGCCCGAGCCACGCACGGTCTCGATGAGCTCGTCGCAACCGGCCGGGCGCAGCGCATCGCGCAGTCGCTTGACGTGCACATCGACGGTGCGCTCCTCGATGAACACGTGGTCGCCCCAGACCTTGTCGAGCAGCTGGGCACGGGTGTGCACGCGCTCCGGGTGGCTCATCAGGTAGCGCAGCAGCTTGAACTCGGTGGGGCCGAGTTGCAGCTCGCGGCCGCCGCTGAACACGCGGCGTGCGGCTGGGTCCAGCTTCAGCTCGCCGGCCTGCAGCGGGGCATCCAGCGCCTCGGGTGCGCGGCGGCGCAGCAGGGCACGCACGCGGGCCATCAGTTCGGCGGGGCTGAAGGGCTTGGTGAGGTAGTCGTCGGCGCCGGCGTCCAGGCCCTTGATCTTGTCGGTTTCCTGGGCGCGGGCGGTGAGCATGATGACGGGCAGGCTCTTCGTGCGCGGGTCGGTGCGCCAACGGGCCAGCAGCGTGGGGCCGGGCTCGCCCGGCAGCATCCAGTCCAGCACGATGAGGTCGGGCAGTTGCTCCAGCAGCGCGGCCTGGGCATCCGGGCCGGAGATGGCGATGCGCGGCTGGTGCCCCTCATGCCGCAGGTGCAGCGCGATCAGTTCGGCGATCGCGGCTTCGTCTTCGACAACAAGAATCTTACCCATCAGGCCACCGCCGACTCCAGGCCTTCGGGGGGGGTGTGCCGCACGTCGGCGCCCTTGACGATGTAGATGACCTGCTCGGCCAGGTTTTTCGCATGGTCGCCCACACGCTCCAGTGCCTTGGCCACGAACACCAGGTCGATGGAGGCGGAGATGGTGCGCGGGTCTTCCATCATGTAGGTCACGAGCTTGCGCATCAGGCCGTCGAACTCGGCGTCGATCTCGTTGTCCTGCTTGATGACCTGCATGGCCAGATTCACATCGAGGCGAGCGAAGGCATCCAGTGCACGGCGCAGGGAGGCACAGGCCAGGTTTGCTTCGAGTGCCATGGCATTGGTCGGGAACAGGCGGCCATGGGTGCCGCTGCCGATCAGGCGATGCGTGGTGCGCGCGATGCGTGCGGCCTCGTCGCCGACGCGCTCGAGATTGCCGATGGTCTTGGACACGCCGATCAGCAGGCGCAAGTCGCGCGCCGTGGGTTGGCGTCGGGCAATGATGTTGTTGAGGTCGCGGTCGATCTCCAACTCGATCTGGTTGACGCGCTCCTCGCCCTTCAGGATGGCAGTGGCCTGGGCTTCGCTGAAGTGGGAGAGCGCCTCGATGGCGCCGGAGACCTGCTGCTCGACCAGGCCTCCCATCTCCAGCACGCGGGTGGAGATGGCGCTGAGCTCGGCGTCGAATTGGGTGGAGAGGTGTTTGTCGGTCATGGTTCCGTTCCTTGTTTGACAGTTCGACCTACGGGAGGGCCATGGCGTTCTCGCTACTACCACCAGCTCTCCGGCCGGTCGCCGCATGACGGCGACCGTCGTTCGATCGGGGTCGCCGAGTCCTCAGGACTCGGCTCGCTCCGATCTCACCCAAATCTCCCGGTGATGTAGTCCTCGGTTTCCTTGCGCTTGGGCTTCATGAAGATGTCGTTGGTCTCGCCGTACTCCATCAGCTCGCCCAGGTACATGTAGGCGGTGTAGTCGGAGACGCGCGCCGCCTGCTGCATGTTGTGGGTCACGATGAGGATGGTGACCTTGTGCTTGATCTCGCCGATCAACTCCTCGATCGAGCCGGTGGCGATGGGATCCAGCGCCGAGGTGGGTTCGTCGAAGAGGATGATTTCAGGGTCGGTGGCCAGGCCGCGGGCGATGCACAGGCGCTGCTGCTGACCGCCGGACAGGTTCACCGCCAGCTCGTCCAGGCGGTCCTTGACCTCGTTCCACAGCGCCGCGCCCTTCAGGGCGTGCTCCACCTTGTCTTCCAGCACGGTGCGATTGTTCTCGCCACGCACCTTCAGACCGTAGGCCACGTTTTCGAAGATGCTCTTCGGGAAGGGGTTGGGCTTCTGGAAGACCATGGAGATGCGCATGCGCACCTCGATGGGGTCCACGTCCTTGTGCAGCAGGTCGACGCCGTCGGGATGCAGGTGGATGCTGCCGTCGTAGCGGTTGCCCGGGTAGAGGTCGTGCATGCGGTTGAAGCAGCGCAGGAAGGTGCTCTTGCCGCAGCCCGAGGGGCCGATCAGCGCGGTGACCTTGTTCTCGTACACCGGCATGGTGACGCCCTTGAGCGCCTTAAAGTCGCCGTAATAGAAGTCCAGGTTCTTGGACTCCGCCTTCAGCGACGGCGGGTTTTGCGGCAGGGTGAGGGTGGAGGGCATGATGTGGGCTCAGTCGGTATCGGGTGTGCGGCTTACCACTTGATGTTCTTGCGCAGGCGATAGCGCAGCCAGATGGCGATGGCGTTCATGCTGAGCGTCATCAGCACCAGCACGAAGGCGGCGGCGGCGGCGTTCTCATGGAAGCGCGGGTCGGGACGGCTGGTCCAGTTGAAGATCTGGATCGGCATCACCGTGAAGGGACTGAACAACCAGTCGAACAGGCCGGCGGTTTCGCCGGTCTCGATGTTCGGCTGCCCAGGCGCCGGGGGCAGGAAGGCGATGAAAGTCAGGGCACCGATGGTGATGATGGGCGCGGTCTCGCCGATCGCGCGGCTCATGCCGATGATCACGCCGGTCAGGATGCCGGGCATCGAGTACTTCAGCAGGTGGTGCTGAACCACCTGCCACTGCGAGGCTCCGCAACCGTAGGCCGCCTCGCGGATGTGCTGCGGGATGGAGCGCAGCGCCTCGCGCGTGGCGGTGATGACGATGGGCAGGATCAGGAGGCCCAAGGTCAGGCCGGCGGTCAGGATGGACTGGCCCAGGCCGAAGGTGTAGACGAACAAGCCCAGGGCCAGCAGGCCGTAGATGATCGACGGCACGCCGGCGAGGTTGGTGATGTTGATCTCGATCACCGAGGTGAACCAGTTCTTGCGCGCGTACTCCTCGAGGTAGATGGCGCCGGAGATGCCCAGCGGCACGGCGCACAGCGCGGTCACCGTCATCACCAAGAGCGAACCCACCCAGCTGGACAGGATGCCGGCCTCGGCCGGACGGCGCGAGGGGAAGTTGGTGAAGAACTCGGGCGTCAGGCGCGGGATGCCGGTCACCGCCATGTCGATGAAGAGCGCCGCGAGCGTCAGGATGGCGATCGACATGGCCATGAGGCCGAGCAGCGCGACGATGAGGTCGAAGCGGCGCGCCTTCTTGATGATGGCGCGAATCTTTTGGGTCTTTTCGCTGGGCATCAGTAGGCCTCGCGGAACTTGTTGCGCAGGTAGAAGCCCGCCATGTTGAAGACCAGGGTCAGCAGCATCAGCGACAGGCCGGCGGCAAAGATGGTCTGGTAGCCGACCGAGCCGTGCGGCAGGTCGCCAAGTGCCACCTGCACGATGAAGCTGGTGATGGTGGCGGCCGACTCCATCGGGTTGAAGGTCAGATTCGGCTGCATGCCGGCGGCGACGGCCAGGATCATGGTCTCGCCGACCGCGCGGCTTATGCCCAGGATGTAGGCGGCGGCAATGCCCGAGAGCGCGGCCGGCACGACCACCTTCACGGCGGTCTGGAAGCGCGTGCTGCCCATCGCGTAGGCGCCCTCGCGCAGGCTCATGGGCACTGCACGCATGGCGTCCTCGCTCAAGGAGGCCACGTAGGGAATGATCATCACACCCATCACCAGGCCGGCCGAAAGCACGTTGAAGCCGGGCAGCTCAGGGAAGATCTTCTGCAGCAGCGGCGTCACCACCAGCAGTGCGAAGAAGCCGTAAATGATGGTCGGCACGCCGGAGAGCAACTCCAGCAGTGGTTTGAGCGTCTCGCGCGTCCTGTGGCCGGCGAACTCGCTGAGGTAGATGGCGATGACGGTGCCCAGCGGAATGGCCACCAGCAGCGCCACCACCGAGCTGGTGATGGTGCCGGACATCAGCACCCAGATGCCAAAGTGAGCATCATCGAAGAGCGGCGTCCATTGCGTGTCCGTCAGGAAGTCCCAGACCGGCACGTTGGCGAAGAAGCTGATCGACTCGCGCACCAGGATGTAGACGATGCCCAGCGTCGTGAACACCGACACGCTGGCTGCGGCCAGCAGCACGGCTTCGATGAGCGACTCGCGGCGCTGGCGCGCCTTCTTGAGCGCGGCGAACTCTGCGAGCTTGGCTTGGGCGGAGCTGCCGTTGGCAGCCGCTTCGGCGGGGGCGAGGGCCATGGTGTTTTCCGAGAATTGCGTTCGCCCGAAGGGGAGATCGCCAGTCAAGAAGCCGGCCCGAGCGAGACTCGCGTCGGGCCGGCTGTCACTTTAGTTTCATCGCGGCCTTTTGACAGGCCACTGGGCCATCACAGTGCGGCTTCGCGCGACAGCAGCTCGTCGATGGTCAGGCCGACCTCGTTCTTGCCACCGAACACGGTGCCCTTCTTGCCCTTGGCCACATGCTCCAGCGCCAAGCTATAGGCCTTGGCCGGCAGCGGCACGTACTTCACTTCCTTGGCGATCTTGGCGGCGTTCTTCATCATGTATTCGACAAACTCCTTGACCTCCGGCTTGGCCATCGACTTGGCATTCACGTAGATCATGATCGGGCGGCTCAGCGGCTCGTAGGTGCCGGCCAGCACGCTGGCTTCGCTCGGGGCGACAGCCTGGCCCTTGGGGTTGACGATGGGCAGGGCCTTGAGCTTGTTCTGGTTCTCGGCGTAGTAGGCGTAGCCGAAGTAGCCGATGGCGTTCACGTCCGAGCTGATGCCCTGAACCAGCACGTTGTCGTCTTCCGAAGCAGTGAAGTCACCACGGCTGCTCTTGGCCTTACCGACGATGGCCTCGGTGAAGTAGTCGAAGGTGCCGCTGTCGGCGCCAGCGCCGAAGAGCTTGATCGGGGCATCGGGCCACGCCGGGTTGACCTGGTTCCAGCGGGTGATCTTGCCCTGGGCGGCCGGCTCGTAGATGGCCTTCAGTTCCGCGACGGTCATCTGCTTGAGGAAGCTGTTGCGCGGGTTGATGACCACGGTCAGCGCGTCAAAGGCCACCGGCAGTTCGTAGTACTCGATGCCGGCGGCCTTGCAGTCGGCCATTTCCTTGGCCAGGATGGGACGCGAGGCGTTGCTGATGTCGGTCTCGCCGCGGCAGAACTTCTTGAAGCCGCCACCCGTGCCGGAGATGCCGACGGTGACCTTCACGGCGCCCTTCTTGGCTTTCTGGAAGTCCTCGGCCACGCCTTCGGTGATCGGGAACACGGTCGAGGAGCCGTCAATCTTCACCACCTGGGCTTGCGCGGCCAGGCCGGCAAAGGCGAAGGAGAGGGCGAGGGTCTTGGCGATCAGGGTCTTCATCAGGATGTCTCCAGCAGGAGGGGTGGGATCCGGTCGGTGCCGGCACTGTAGGAAGGCCAGATGACGGTCGTGTGACACGCTCGTCATCTGACCTGCTTTCATGAGGGTTTGGCAAGAGGCAAGCCGGGTGCGGGGTCTTCCAAGGGCTCCAGGTCCAGGCGGTAACCCAGGCCGCGCAGCGAGCGCACGCGCTCTGCCAGGCCCAACGGCGCCAGCAGTTCGCGCAGCCGGTGCACCACCTGATCCACGCTGCGCGGCTTCGGCTGCTCGCCAGCGGGCCAGGCCTCTTGGATCAGCTCGCGCCGGGACACGGCCCGGCCCCTGTGCTTGAGCAGACACAAGAGCAGTCGCAGTTCGGTGCTGGGCAGCAAGATGGCCTCTTCCGGTCGGGCGGTCAGAGCCACGCGGCCGCTGTTTGCGTCGATATCCAAGCCGAGTCCCAACTCGGGCGGCGGCGGCGGGGGAAACAGGTGGGCCATCAGGCCTTCGAGCGAGGCCGGCCGGCCGTCCCAAGCCAACTGGGGGCAGGGAGGCGCGGGGCGCAGGGCCCGCGTGCTGATGATGAGGTCCGGCGAGAGGGTGGCCAGCCAGCGCTGGGCCTGCGGCAGGCAGTCGGTGTGCGCCAGCAGCGCGCCGCGCTCGCGCAGGCGCTCGCGAAGGGTCGCCATGCCCGGATGCTCCGGGCCGACGACGATCAGGGTCTGGGGCGCTGTGGGTTCGGCCATGGCCGGCATGCTGGCAAGCTTGAGTGACGGCTTGGTGACGGCTCAGGCAGGCAAGGGCAGCGCCACCGGTGCTCCCTGCCGGCTGGCCATGGCGGCGCGGTAGTGCGTTTCCAGTTGCTGCACGATGCGCGCCCAGCTCTGACCCTGCGCCACCTGCAGGGCCTGGCGGCCGAGCGCGCGCAGCGCCAGGGGCAGGCGACCCAGCTCAACGACAGTGCGGCAGAAGGCTTCAGGGTCACCCAAGGGGGCCAGCGCGCCGGCCTGGCGGTCGGCCAGCAACTGGGCGGCAGCCGCGTAATCGAAGGCGACCACCGGCAGGCCGCTGGCCATGGCCTCCAGCACCACGTTGCCGAAGGTCTCGGTAAGGCTGGGGAAGGCGAACAGGTCGGCGCTGGCGTAATGCGCGGCCAGTTCCTCGCCGCGCTGCATGCCGGCGAAGACGGCGTCCGGGCAGCGCGCCTGCAGGGCGTCGCGCATTGGGCCGTCGCCCACCAGCACGAGGCGGCTGCAGGGCTGCTCGCGGCGCAAGCGCTCGTAGGCGTCGATGAGCAGCAGCAGGTTCTTCTCGGGTGCGAGACGGCCGACGCAGAGCAGCGCGGTATCGGACTCCTTCAGCCCCCACTGCGCGCGAAGCAGCGCGCTGCGTCGCTCAGGGCGGAAGCGCTGCGTGTCCACGCCGCGGCCGACCACGTGCAGGCGCTCAAAGCGCTGGCGGCTGAGTTCCTCGCGCAGGTCGGGCGAAGGGGTGAGGGTGGCGTCGCACTGGTTGTGAAACTTGCGCAGGTAGGCCAGCAGGGGCGAGCGCAGCCAGCCCACGCCGTAGTGCTGGCTGTAGGCGTGGAAGTTGGTGCGGAACTCGCTGACCACCGGCAGGTGCAGCTTGCGTGCCGCCTGCAGCGCGCTCCAGCCCAGTGGGCCTTCGGTGGCCAGGTGCACCACGTCGGGCCGCTCGTAGCTCCAGCGGCGCAAGAGCGCGCGCTTGGCCGGCAGGCCCATCTTCAGCTCGGGGTAGCGGGGGATGGGCAGGCCGCGCAACAGCATCTCGGCGAAGCCCGCCTCGACGGTGGCCAAGTCGCCGCGGTGCTGGCGCGGGCGGATGAGCTGCAGCTCGTGGCCGCGCGCACGCAGGCCGTCCACGACGCGCGCGATGCTGCCGGCCACGCCGTTGATCTCGGGTGGGTAGGTCTCGGTGACCACGGCGACGCGCAACCAGCGGTGCAGCGATGCCTCACATTCGAAGTCGAGGCGGTCCGGTCGGGGTGAGATGCTGTGCATGAGCCGGCAGCTTCGTGCGCTCGTGCAACAGGCTGATGACAGTCCGGACACGAAACGGTCATGAGCGATTCATCGGCCCTGCGCACGATGCGCGCTCCGCAACCACTCGGAGACCGCTCGATGAGCGCCAGCTTCCTGGACCAACTTCGTACGCAGCGCTGGGACGACCACCGCTACTACCACCACAGTCGCATCAACCAGAGCCTGCACCTGCTCAGCGCGCTGAGCTTCCTGTGCGCCTACGGCCTGCTGTTTGTCGATCCTGCATTGGCCGCGCTGCTGGCCTGGGGGGTTTCGATGACCTCGCGCCAGGCCGGCCACTTCTTGTTCGAGCCCAAGGGTTACGACCACGTGAACCAGGCCACGCATGAGCACAAGGAAGCGATCAAGGTGGGCTACAACCTGCGCCGCAAGGTGGTGCTGATGGCCGCCTGGGCGGCCATCCCGGTGCTGCTGTGGCTGCAGCCCTCGGTGTTCGGTCTCATCGAGCCGGCCACCGATCTGCGCGGCTATTGGAACGACGTGGGCCTGGCCTGGCTGGCCCTGGGCGTGACCGGGCTGCTGATGCGCACCCTGCACCTCTTCCATCTGTACGACGTGAGCACCGGCCTCGTATGGGCGACGAAGATCATCACCGACCCCTTCCATGACGTGCTGCTTTACTGGCGTGCCCCGCTGGCCTTGCTCAAGGGCGAGCTGATCGACTTGCAGCACGCGCAGCACCGGCACTGATCAAGCGGCCGCCGTGGAACCGGCTTTGCCGGGCCACTGGCGGCGCCAAGGTGCAGAGCCCTTGGCCCTCGTGAGGCTTGGACAGTCCCCAGGACTGTCCAAGTCCACTCTCGGCCCCCTTGAGGGGCCGGCGAAGCCGGTAGGGGGTGGGTCATGCCCTCCAGGCGCGCCAGGTCTCCAGCAGCAGCTGGCGCTTGAGCTGCTTGCTGCTCGGTGCGCCGTCCCACCAGCCGTCGGCGCGCATCTGCGCGCAGGCGGCCAGGAAGCGGCGCAGCACCTCGTCCATGTCGGCTTCGCTGAAGTCCAGGCTGAAGACGATTCGACCTGATCCCACCCATGACAGCAGCAGGCCTTGCTCGCGCAAGTAGAACTGCAGCATCCAGTGGTAGCGGCCCGGTGTCGGGAAGGCCAGGGTCCAGATGGACTGCAGATGGCGCACCTGCACCGGGTGGCCGGCCTCCTGCAGCGCGGCATTGAAGCGCGCCACGCGCGCGTCCCAGCGCTGGGCCTGGCCGGCGTATAGGTCTTGGATGGCCGGGCTGTCCAAGGCTTCCAGAAACACCTGCATGGCGCAGATCACCTGCGGGTGGGCGTTGAAGGTGCCGCGGGCGAAGCAGATGTCAGCCGGCTTGTCGTCACGGAAGCGGCGCATCCAGGTCGCCTTGCCGCACACCACGCCCACGGGCAGGCCGCCGCCCAGGGTCTTGCCGTAGGTGACGAGGTCGGCTTGCACGCCGAACAGCTGCTGCGCGCCGCCCGGCGCGAGGCGGAAACCGACGAAGACCTCGTCGAAGATGAGCGCGATGCCGCGCTCGCTGCACACCTCGCGCAGCTGCCTGAGCCAGCGCCCATAAGCCTCCAGGTCCACCGGTGCGATTGGGCGCGACCCGAGCAGCGCGCTGTCGCCGGGTGCGGGCCGGTTCGGATGCAGGGCCTGCAGCGGGTTGATGAGCACGCAGGCGATGTCGCGGCGGGTGCGCAGCACGCGCAGGGAGCGTGCGTCCATGTCGCGCAGGGTGAAGGTGTGTTCGGCCGGCAGCGGGTTGCCGGGGCCGGGCTGCACCTCGCCCCACCAGCCGTGGTACGCGCCGCAGAAGCGCACGATCTGGCGCCGCCCCGTGTGGTAGCGGGCCAGGCGGACCGCTTGCATCACGGCCTCGGTGCCGGACATGTGAAAGCTGACTTCGTCCTGGCCGCTCAGCCGGGTCAGGCGGCGGGCCACGTCGAGCACGGCCGGGTGGTAGCTGCCCAGCACCACGCCCAAGGGCAAGGCGCGGCGGGCGCCCTCGGCCATGCTGCGCTGGTAGAAGGCATGGCCGAAGACGTTGACACCGTAGCTGCCGGTGAGGTCGAGGTAGCGCTGGCCGTCAAGGTCTCGCACCTGGTTGCCTTCGGCCATTTCCAGAAAGGCACCCACGCCGAACTGCTCGCGCAGGTAGCGGCTGAATGGGAAGGGCACGCGGTAGCGGCCGGTGAACTGCAGGTCGCTGACCAACTCGCGGGCCGCCTGGGTCAGCTCCAGCGTTTTCGGGTGCCGGTTCGCGAAGCCGGCTGCCAGCCGGCGCAGGCCCGCACGCCGGCGCTGCTGAACCGCCTCCGGCGCGTCGTCGGCGCCGAAGAAATGGGATTCGCCGTGGTCGTAGCCCGGCAGCCAGCGCGCCAGCCGCAGCGCCATGCGCGAATGGCCGGCCAGCCCGGGTTGCTTGGCCATCGAAAGCTGCGCGCGCCGCCAGGCGCGGGGCACGAGGAGGGCCGCTGCGGTGGCAACCCCAGCGGCGGCACCGCCCAGGGCCAGAAGTTCGGTCGTCATCGAGATTTCATGGGCATCGAACACAAACGAGGGTGTAGCCCTCTGTCTTGACACCGTCATGAACCCTGAAGCCCGTTGGCGCGACAAGCTCCTGCTGAACGAAGACCTCAATTTCCTGCTCACCAATCGCGTGCCGCGGCGCTGGCTGACCCAGCTCATCGGTTGGTACTCCAAGCTGCGCTCGCCCTGGCTGACGCGCGCCTCGATCTGGGTCTGGCGCCAGTTCACCGAACTGGATCTGAGCGACGCCAAGCAGCAGCGTTTCGACAGCCTGCATGACTGCTTCGTGAGAGAGCTCAAGCCCGGCGCCCGGACCATCGACGCCGATCCGGCCGTCCTGGCCAGTCCGGTGGACTGCATCGTCGGGGCCATGGGGCGCATCGAGGCGGGCAGCGTGCTGCAGGCCAAGGGCATGCCCTACCGAACGGCCGAGTTGCTGGGCAGCGCGCAGGACGCGGCCCTTATGGAAGGCGGCAGCTTTCTCACACTGCGCCTGAGCTCGGCGATGTACCACCGCTTCCACGCGCCGCTGGACGCCCGCATCGAGCATGTGCGCTATCTCAGTGGCGACACCTGGAACGTGAATCCGATCGCGCTGGCCCGCGTGGAGCGCCTGTTCTGCCGCAATGAGCGCGCGCCGATCCGCCTGCGCTTGCCCGATGGTCGGCCCTTCTTCATCGTGCCGGTCGCGGCCATCCTGGTGGCCAGCATCCGTTTCCACTTCCTGGGCAGCGAGCCCTACCCGCGCCGCCGCGGTGCCACCGAACTGCCTTGCGACGTGCAGGTGCGCCGCGGCCAGGAATTGGGTTGGTTCGAGCATGGTTCAACCCTGGTGCTGCTGCTGCCGCCTGGTTTCGAGCCCTGCGTACAGAGCGGTCAGCGCCTGCGCATGGGCGAGCGCTTGGTGCGCGATGTCATCAAGGGGACTTGAAGCGGCGCCAGCATGGCAGCCCATGCAACGCGACCTCCCCGACCTGGCAGCGCTGCTGCCGCCCGTGGCTGCCGACGATGAAGAAGGGGCCCTGCGCCTGCGCACGGTCTGGATTTCCGACCTGCACCTGGGGACGCCGGGCTGCAAGGCGGAGGCGCTGCTGCAGTTCCTGCGCACCGTGGAGTGCGAGACCCTGTACCTCGTGGGCGACATCATCGACGGCTGGCAGCTGCGCCGGCAGTGGTACTGGCCGCAGACGCACAACGACGTGGTGCAGAAGCTTCTGCGCAAGGTGCGCAAGGGTTGCCGCGTGGTCTTCGTGGCCGGCAACCACGACGAGTTCGCGCGCAAGTACCTGGGGCACAGCTTTGGTGGCATCGAGGTGATGGATGAGGCCATCCACACCACCGCCGACGGGCGCCGGCTCTGGGTGGTGCATGGCGACCGCTTCGACGGCGTGATCCAGGCCGCCAAATGGCTGGCCCATCTGGGCGACTGGGCCTACATGCGCGCCTTGGAGCTCAACCACTGGTTCAATTCGGCGCGCGCCCGACTCGGGCTGCCGTACTGGAGCCTGTCGCGCTACCTGAAGCTGAAGGTCAAGCGTGCGGTCAGCTTCATCGACGACTTCGAGCGCGCGGTGGCGCGCGAGGCCAAGGCGCGTGGCCTGGACGGCGTGGTGTGCGGCCACATCCACCATGCCGAGCTGCGCGAGATCGACGGCATCCTTTACGCCAACGACGGTGATTGGGTGGAGAGCCTGACGGCCCTCGCTGAAGCCGAGGACGGCCGGCTCTTCATCATCGATTGGACCTTGCGGGAGCCCCTGGCCTTGCCCGCCCCACGCTCGGAGCTGGCGCTGGCATGAAAAAAGGCCCGCAGCAGGCGGGCCTTTCCTCGAAGAGAGCGGATCAGGCGACGGCTTGATCCACCGGCTGGATGTTCTGCGCCAGCGCGCCCTTGGGGCCTTCCACCACTTCGAAGCTGACCCGGCTGCCTTCGCGAAGGGTGCGGAAGCCTTCCATCTGGATGGCACTGAAGTGGGCAAACACGTCTCCGCCGCCGGTCTCCGGTTCAATGAAGCCGAAGCCTTTGGCGTCGTTGAACCATTTCACTGTTCCGAGCGGCATGCGGATCTCCGTTAGTTGCGTGAGTTGCGAATGAGGGACCGTGAGTGCACCGGCGACGTCGCGCCGGGGCAGGGTGCCTAGCCTTCGCGAACTGCGTGCGTTTGCCGAACACCACCATGAATTCTCAAATCCCTGTCAAACGGGCGTCAATTCAGGGCCAGTCCGGATCGGGTTGCCCCGGATGCGGTGCGGCTTGAGGCGGCAATGCACGTCGGGCCGAGGCGGCCTCTGCGCGCTCCCTAGAATCAAACGCATGTCTTTCCGCCTTGCCGCTGTCCGCACCGCCTGGGATCTCCAGGCGGCCACCGGCAGCCCCACGCCCGGCCCTTTGCCAGGGCCTGAAGAGTCCGACGCCACCGTCGCCGAACGCCAACTCCAGCGCACGCAGCCGCCGCGCCTCTACCAAGTGCTGTTGCTGAACGACGATTTCACGCCGATGGAGTTCGTCGTCATGGTGCTGCAGGAGTTTTTCCGCCACGATCTGGACACCGCCACGCTCATCATGCTGAAGATCCACCACGAGGGTCGCGGCGTCTGCGGGGTGTTCACCAAGGACGTGGCGGCCACGAAAGTTGAATTGGTGCTGTCCGCCGCCCAGCGCGCCGGCCACCCGCTGCAATGCACGATGGAGGCCGCATGATTGCCCAGGAGTTGGAAGTCAGTCTGCACATGGCGTTTGTGGACGCCCGTCAGCAGCGCCACGAGTTCATCACCGTCGAGCACCTGCTGATGGCGCTGCTCGACAACCCGTCGGCGTCGGAAGTGCTGCGCGCCTGTGCGGCCAGCATCGAGGACCTGCGCAAGGCCTTGTCGCAGTTCATCAAGGACAACACACCCACCGTTGGAGGCACCGAAGAGGTGGACACCCAGCCCACGCTCGGTTTCCAGCGGGTCATCCAGCGCGCCATCATGCATGTGCAAAGCACGGGCAACGGCAAGAAGGAAGTGACGGGCGCCAATGTGCTGGTGGCCATCTTCGGCGAGAAGGATTCGCACGCGGTTTACTACCTGCACCAGCAGGGTGTGACGCGCCTGGACGTGGTGAACTTCATCGCGCACGGCATCCGCAAGAGCGAGCCGCCCGAGCCGCCGAAGAATGAGGGCAAGCCGGAGGGCGAGCAGGCACCTCAGGAAGATGGCGAAGGCCAGGGAGGCGGCGCCCCCAAGGCCTCGCCGCTGGAGCAGTACACGCAGAACCTCAATGCCGCTGCGCGCGAGGGGCGCATCGACCCCTTGATCGGCCGCGAGAGCGAGGTGGAGCGCGTCATCCAGGTGCTGTGCCGCCGCCGCAAGAACAACCCCCTGCTGGTGGGCGAGGCGGGCGTGGGCAAGACGGCGATCGCCGAGGGCCTGGCGTGGCGCATCACCGAGGGCCAGGTGCCCGAGGTGCTGGAGGCCAGCACGGTCTACGCGCTCGACATGGGCGCCCTGCTGGCTGGCACCAAGTACCGCGGCGACTTCGAGCAACGCCTCAAGGCCGTGCTGAAGCAGCTCAAGAGCGAACCCGGCGCCGTGCTTTTCATTGACGAGATTCACACCTTGATCGGGGCTGGCGCGGCCAGCGGTGGCACCCTGGATGCGTCCAACCTGCTCAAGCCGGCGCTATCCAGCGGCCAGCTCAAGTGCATTGGCGCGACCACCTTCACCGAGTACCGCGGCATCTTCGAGAAGGACGCCGCGCTCTCGCGCCGATTCCAGAAGGTCGACGTGGTCGAGCCCACGGTGAGTCAGACCATCGAGATTCTGAAGGGCCTCAAGTCTCGCTTCGAGGAGCACCACGCGGTGAAGTACGCCAACACCGCGCTCGAGGCGGCGGCGGAACTGGCGCACAAGTTCATCAACGACCGCTTCCTACCTGACAAGGCCATCGACGTCATTGATGAGGCCGGTGCGGCGCAGCGCATCCTGCCGGCAGGCAAGCGCAAGAAGACCATCACGCGCAACGAGGTCGAGGACATCGTCAGCAAGATCGCGCGCATTCCCCCGGCCAGTGTCAGCAACGACGACCGCGGCAAGCTCAAGACGCTCGACCGCGACCTGAAGAATGTCGTGTTCGGCCAGGATCCGGCCATCGAGGCGCTGGCGTCAGCGATCAAGATGGCGCGCTCGGGCCTGGGCAAGCCCGACAAGCCGATCGGCGCCTTCCTGTTCAGCGGCCCTACGGGCGTGGGCAAGACCGAAGTGGCCAAGCAACTGGCCTTCACGCTCGGTATCGAGTTGATCCGCTTTGACATGAGCGAGTACATGGAGCGCCACACGGTGAGTCGCCTGATCGGCGCGCCCCCGGGCTACGTGGGCTTCGACCAGGGCGGCCTGCTCACCGAGGCCATCACCAAGAAGCCGCACGCCGTGCTGCTGCTCGACGAAATCGAGAAGGCGCACCCCGACGTGTTCAATGTGCTGCTTCAGGTCATGGATCACGGCACGCTGACCGACAACAACGGGCGCAAGGCCGACTTCCGCAACGTCATCCTCATCATGACGACGAACGCGGGCGCCGAGACCCTGCAGAAGGCCACCATCGGTTTCACCAACGAGCGCCAGGCGGGCGACGAGATGGGCGACATCAAGCGCCTGTTCACGCCAGAGTTCCGCAACCGCCTGGACGGCATCATCGGCTTCAAGTCGCTGGACGAGTCCATCATCCTGCGCGTCGTCGACAAGTTCCTGCTGCAGCTGGAAACGCAGCTGGCCGAGAAGAAAGTCGAGGCCTCGTTCAGTGACGGGCTGCGCAAGATGCTGGCCGCCAAGGGATTCGACCCGCTGATGGGGGCGCGGCCCATGCAGCGACTCATCCAGGACACCTTGCGCCGCGCGCTGGCTGACGAGCTGCTCTTCGGCCGCCTCGTGGACGGCGGGCGCGTCAGCGTGGATGTGGATGCCGAAGGCAAGCCGACGCTCGACATCCAGCCCTTGCCGCCCAGCAAGGGCAAGGGCAAGGCCGATCGCAACGCCCCCGAACCTGCCGCCGCAGGCTGAGTGGTGGAGGCCCCCCACCACGACCCGGAGTCGCGGGAGGCGCTGGAGGCCTGTGCTCGCAGCGGACGTGAGGGGCGGCATGCCCAGGGCTTGATCCTGGCAGAAAAGGCGCAGGCACGAGCCGCACCCAGCTCGCTGGAGGCTTGCGAGGCCGGGTATTGGATCGCCTTGCACGCCCTGCGACTGGGTGACTTGGAGCGTTGCCTACGCCAGGGCGCGCATACGCTGCCGCAACTGGAAGCCCTGGGCGCACGTGACCTGCGGGTGCGGCTGCTGTGCGTGCTGGTCCTGGCCTGTGAACAAAGCGGCCACTTCCCGGATGCATTGAGCCATGCCGACCTGGCGGTGCGTCTGGCGGAGCAGAGCAACGATCCCGTCCTGAAGTCCTGGGCCTTGAACCGACTGGGCAGCGTGCACCGCGACCTCGGTGAGGATCAGCGCGGCCATCAATTGCTCCAGCAGGCCGCGGAGCTGGCTCGCGAAGCGGGTGACCTGCCGGCTGAGTTTGCGGCGCTCAACAATTTGGGCTCGCAGTTGAACTGGCGTTCGCTGGCTTGTGGCGCGCAGCGACGAGCGCTGGAACCCGAAGCGGCCTTGCGCAGCTTGAACCAGGCCTGGTCGCTGGCGGAACGCACCGGCAACGCCTGTTCGCAGGCCATCTGCCAGACCAATTTGGCTTGGGCGCTGCGCGAGACCGGAGTGCCTGCGGAGGGTTTGCAAGCTGCGCAGCACGGCATGCGTCTGGGCGACGCGCATGCACTCAACCAGGTGCGCATGCACAGCCGCATCGAGGCGGCCCTGTGCAGCCTGGCGCTGGGGGATGCCGACCGGGCAGCCGCCTGGCTCGCTGAAGCGGCACCTTTGCGTCAGGAAGCCGATCGCTGGGGAACCTTGGCGCTGCAGCGTGCCCAGGCTGACGTGGAAGAGGCGCTCGGACGCCATGAGACGGCGCTCAACAGCTTTCGCCGCTACCACGAACTGGCCGTGGAAGAGGTTCGGATCCGGTCGCAGTTGCATCTGGAGGTGCAACGTCGCCAGCATGCGCTCGAAATGGCGGAACTGAAGTCGCGCCGCGCTGCATTGGAAGCGGAGATGCAGCGCCTGCGGGCCGAGCAGTTGCGACGCCAGGCCCACGAGGATGCCCTGACGGGCCTGTACAACCGCCGCTTCGTCGACGAACAACTGCCGCTGTTGCAGCGGCGAGCCGTGGAGCGAGGCAAGCCACTGATGGCTTTGCTGTGCGACGCCGATCACTTCAAGACCGTGAACGACAGCTACGGCCATCGCGTCGGCGACCAGGTGCTCCGTCAGATTGGCTTGCTGCTCCTGCACAGCACGCGCGTCAGCGATCTGGCGGCGCGATGGGGAGGCGAGGAAATGCTGCTGCTCATGCCCGACACGCAACCAGCGGTGGCGGTGGAAGTGGCCGAGCGGCTGCGTCGAGAGGTGCAGGGGCAACCCTGGAATGAGCTGGCACCTGGATTGCGCGTCACGCTGAGCATCGGCGTGGCGGCTGTGGCCGCCGACGGCGATGCATTGGGCGCTGCGGACACCGCGCTGTACCGTGCCAAGCGGTCAGGGCGCAACCGGGTGATGCTCGACCAGACCCTGGAAGCGCTGTAGTTCCGTGCAAAGCCTGCCAGGCACCGGGCCGAGGGTCCGGGCTGGGTCAGTCGCCTGTGGCCGGCGGAATGGCCTTGCTGCCGTCGTCGTCGCCGGGCAGCAGTGGATGCCGAGAGCCATCCAGCAGGCCGCGAAGCAACTGCCCACCTTCCCACAGCAGCAACTCGCCGTTCTTGCCGCCCTTGAGATCGGAATCGATGCCGATCACCCGGCCGCCGTAGAGCGAGCGGATCTGCGGCATCGTGGTGTGCCCGACCACCAGGCGCTGAACCCCGAAGTGGCGCAAGACGGCATCCACATCCTTCGCGGGCATGCGGGGCTGGTTGAAGTAGCCGCGGTACCAGAGCGGCCCCATGCTGGCGTAGAGCCAATCGGCGACCGGATCCTGCTTCAGGCTGGCCCGGCTCTCGCCCAGATGGCTGCGCACCTTGGCGTTGAGCCCGGCAAGCTCGGGGCTCAGATGCGGCAATTCGGCGCTCACCCCGCCATGCAGGAAGAGGGTGTCGCCCAGCTTCAACAGGGTGGCGCGGCTACGCAGCCATTGACCGAGCTCGGTGTCCGGGCCGTACAAGTCCTGAAACCGGCGCTGCAGCAGGGTCGCGACGCCGTGGTACTTGGGGTGCAGGTAGCGCAGATCGCCACGCAGCACCAGGGTCTCGTGGTTGCCGAGCACCATCTGCACGCTGCCACCCTGTCGGCCCGCCTCCTGCTGCAGGCGGTAGATGGCCCATAGCGCTTCGGTCTGCTCGGGACCACGGTCGAACACATCGCCATTGATGACAAGCACGCCGTCGCCGAACTGCCAGTGCCCGGCACCGTCCACCACGGCATGGGCCTTGAGCAATTGCATGAACAAACTGGACTGGCCGTGGATGTCCGACACCGCCGCCCAACGCCGGGGCTGTGGGAGGGCATCGGGAGCCACAGGGTTGCTCGCGTTCAGTGCGAATCCGCCCACCTCGCCGCAGGGCGCCACCAAGGGCTTGCCGGTGGCCAATCGTTGCGGGCGCATTTGGCCATCGCAGACCCAGACGGCCTCGCTGTGCTGGGGCTCGTGCAAGACATAGGGGCCATCCTGCAAGCCCTGGGCTTGGCTCATGCCTGCTGCGCCACCGAGGCACAGCGCCAGGAGTCGCAGCATCCGCCCAAGGCCTTTCGACGTCATCAAGGTCTGCATCGTCTTCATCGCAAGTCTTCAAGATGGGATTGCGGGCTTGGCCACGCGCTGGGTGCGCAGGCCGCCCGGGTCATGGGCCAGGCTCGGGGGCAAGTCGAGGGTTTGGCCGGGCCTGAAGTAACCGGCCAGCAGTGAAAAAAGCTGCGGGTCTTCTGCGGCGAGCCGGGCCGGCTGGACGAAGAAGGCCTCGGAGGCGACGGCGAAGAATTCGTCCAGCTCCGCGCTGCCATAGGGGTCGATGCAACTGGGCTCGCGGTGCGCGACGCGATCGGCGAAGCGGTCCCAGGCAAGGGTCAGGGTCTCGATCCAGCGCTTGCCCTCGGCAGCTGAGGGCAGGGGCGGCAGGCCATCGGCTTCGCCATTGGCCATGTCGATGAGGTGGACGAACTCGTGGATGACGACGTTGAAAACGGGGGCATCCTCGGACTGCGTGGCGGCGGCGTCGACGGCGCTCCAAGCCAGCATCAGCGGGCCTCCCTCCATGGCTTCGCCCGCCAATTCTTCGCTCCATTCGTGGACCAAACCGCCCTCGTCGTGGTCGCGTCGCGGCGCCTCGACTTCGGCAGGGTGCAAAACGATGGTCGTCGTCGCGTCGTAAAGAGCCAAACCCAGTTCCAGCACCGGCAGGCAGGCCTGCGCGGCAACGGCCACGGCCATGGCGTCGGTCAGCACCAAGCCACCCGCTCCGTGGAATTCCTTGCGAGCCAGGAACAGCGAACTGATGGCTCGAAGGCGCGGGCTGTCCGGCAGGAAGGGGTAGCGGGCCAGGGTTTGAGCCCAGAGCGCGTCGGGGATGGGATGGCGCTCGATGAGCCGGCGTTCCCGCCAGGCCCGCCAGCGGGCGATCAAGCCCACGGTTGCTGGCGCTCCCAACCTTGGAGCGATCCGATCAGTGCATCGCCGCGTCGTGGCTCGCTCTCGCAGTCCCAGTCGGACAGCACCAAGCGCGCCAGGCCGTCGCCGAGCTCGTAGCGGCCCGGCCGGTGTGTGTGGCCGTGCAGCATCAGGGTGCAGCCTGCAGATTGCAATTGCTGGCGGCACAGTGCGGCGTCGGGGTCAGCAAACGGCAGGCCCATGGCCTTTTGCGCGCCCTGGCTGCGCTGGCTGGCGTCGCGCATCTGCGCTGCGATGTGAAGGCGTTCCGGCAAGGGCCGGGCGAGAAAGCCCTGCTGCCAGTCCGGCTGCCGGACCTGGGCACGGAAGGCTTGGTAGGCCGCATCGTCCAGGCATTGCGCGTCGCCATGGGTGAGCAGCAGCCTTTCCCCGAAGGCTTCGAGCACACAGCGCTCGTCGAGCAACTGCATGCGGCAGGCCGCGGCCATGGCGGGACCGAGCAGGAAGTCGCGGTTGCCGTGCAGGAAGTAAATCGGTCGCGACTGGGCCTGCATCGCATCGGCAAAACGCCGTGCGTAGGGCAGGTGGATGGCGTCGTCGCCGACCCAGGCTTCGAACAGATCGCCGAGGATGAACAGGGCGTCGGCATCCAGCCCGGCGATCCAGTCCTCGAAGGCCTGTTGCGTTGCCGCTGTCTCCGGCCCCAGATGCAGGTCGGAGACAAAAGCAAGACGCCGCCACGAGGGCGGCGCCACGATCCGGTCGATGAGGGTCAAACCTCGACGGCCTTTTCGATGACGATGGCCTCCAACGGCACGTCATCATGGAAGCCGCTGCGACCGGTGCGCACCTTCTCGATGGCGTCCACCACCTCGGTGCCAGAGACGACCTTGCCGAACACGGCGTAGCCCCAGCCCGAGGGCGACTCGCTCTTGAAGTCGAGGAAGCCGTTGTCGGTGGTGTTGATGAAGAACTGCGCGGTGGCCGAGTGCGGCGCATTGGTGCGCGCCATGGCCAGCGTGTACTTGAGGTTCTTGAGGCCGTTGTTGGCTTCGTTCTGGATCGGCGCCTCAGTGGGCTTTTGCTTCATGTCGGCGTCCATGCCACCGCCTTGGATCATGAAACCCTTGATGACGCGATGAAACACCGTGCCATCGAAGTGGCCACGGCGGACGTAGCCCAGGAAGTTCTCCACCGACTGGGGTGCCTTGGCGGCGTCCAGTTCGATGGTGATCAGGCCTTGGTTGGTATGCAGTTCGACTTTGCTCATGGCTTGCTTTCCTTTTCGATGCTGGCCTTCAGGATGAGGACCGGTTGGACGGGCACGTTCGCGTGCATGCCCTTGTTTTCCACGGGCACGGCGCGGATCTGATCGATCACCTCCATGCCTTCGATGACCTGACCGAACACCGCATAGCCATGCCCATCGCGCGCGTTGGCGGCGTCCAGGAACACGTTGTCCACGACGTTCACGAAGAACTGCGCGGTGGCCGAGTTGGGGTCGGGCGTGCGCGCCATGGCCACCGTTCCGCGGGTGTTGCTGAGGCCATTGCTGGCCTCCAGCGGGATGGGTGCCTTGACTGGTTTCTGCACCATATGCTGTGTGAATCCGCCGCCTTGAATCATGAAGTCGGCGATGACGCGATGGAAGATGGTGCCGTCGTAGTGCCCAGCCTTCACGTAGGCAAGAAAGTTGGCTACCGACTTGGGTGCCTTCTCCGCCTGCAATTGGATGCGGACATCGCCCATGGAGGTCTTCAAGCGCACCGTTTGCGCTTGAGCATCGGCCAGAGGAAGCAGCACAAGCGCCGCAGCGAGCAGTTTGGAGAGAAAGGGGCTCATGGTCACTCGGGGGTGGTGTTCAACCAGTCGGACAGCCGCCGCAGCTTCAAACTGAGCGCGGCGCGAGGCGGTGCGGTCTGGGTCGCTTTCAAGTAGGCACGCTGCGCCATGCGCATCAGCACATCGCCCAGGTTCTCCTGCGCTTGCACGTGGTCGGGCTGCAGTTGGACTGCGCGCTGCAGCGCCACCAACGCGGCGTCCAGGTCACCGCGACCGGCGAGCAGAACGGCCAGGTTGTTGTGCGCCTCGGCTAGGTCCGGGAAGTCCTCGATCAGTGCGCGCAGCAGACCTTCTGCGCGCCCCAATTCACCTCGCTCCTGGAGCATCCAGGCTAAGGTAAAGCGCCAGCGGGCCTGTTGGGGGTTGTCGCGCAGCGCCAGGTCCAGGGTTTCGATTGCCTGAGACTGACGGCCTGCATACCAGTGTGCGTGCGCCTGCTCCAGTGCCTGAGCCTTGCCGGCAAAAGGCAGCAGAAAGCAGCAGATCAACAGCAAAGCAGCGCGCATGGGGGGAGGTGGTGCCGCCGCCGCGCGAGACAAACCAGCGGGGGCGGTCGATATACTGAAACGCCATTCTAGGGATGCCCCGCACCTGCACACGCAGGCCCCGGCGCTACCCTTTGCCGCCCTGTGCGACCCGATGGGTGCACCGGCGGCTCGACTCCCAGACGACTTCATGGCCTTGCGCATCTACAACTCGCTCAGCCGAGCGCTCGAAGAATTCAAGCCCTTGGTTCCCGGCAAGGTCGGCATGTACGTGTGCGGCATGACGATCTACGACCTGTGCCACATGGGCCATCTGCGCATGATGATGGCCTTCGACGTGGTGTACCGCTGGCTGCGCGCTTCGGGCAATGACGTCACCTATGTGCGCAACATCACCGACATCGATGACAAGATCATCAAGCGCGCCGTGGAGCGCGGTGTCGGCATTCGTGAACTGACGGACGAGATGATCGCCGCCATGCACGCCGACCTGGGCGCGGTGGGGGTGGAACGCCCGACCGCGGAGCCTCGGGCCACCGAGTACGTGGGCCAGATGATCGGTCTGATCGAAAAGCTGGAGCAGCGAGGCCTCGCCTATCAGGCGAGCGACGGCGACGTGAACTACGCGGTGCGTTCGTTCCCCGGCTACGGCAAGCTCAGTGGCAAGAGCCTCGATGACCTGCGCGCAGGTGAGCGCATCGCGGTGGATGACAGCAAGCGCGACCCGTTGGACTTCGTGCTCTGGAAGGCGGCCAAGCCCGAGGAGCCGATTGATGCCAAGTTCGACGGTGGCCGCTACGGCGCGGGGCGACCTGGTTGGCACATCGAGTGCTCGGCCATGAGTTGCGCGGTGCTGGGCGAGACCTTTGACATCCACGGCGGCGGCGCCGATCTGCAGTTCCCTCACCACGAGAACGAGATCGCCCAGAGCGAAGGCGCAGGCATGCCCTTCGCGCGCTACTGGTTGCACAACGGCTTTCTGAACGTGGATGGCGAGAAGATGTCGAAGTCGCTCGGCAACTTCTTCACCATTCGCGACGTGCTGCAGAAGTTCGACGGCGAGACCCTGCGCTTTTTCATGCTGCGCACGCACTACCGCCGGCCGTTCAATTTCAGCGACGCCCACCTCGAGGACGCGCAGACCGCACTGACGCGGCTCTACACCGCACTCGATGCGGTGCCGCCAGATGATGTCCAGGTGGATTGGCAGGATGCCCATGCCGCGGCCTTCAAGCAGGGCATGGACGAGGACTTCAACACGCCGCAGGCGCTGGCGGTGTTGTTCGAACTCGCCGCCGAGGTCAATCGAACCCGTTCTGGTGCCAAGGCGGGTTTGCTCAAGGCCTTGGGTGCGGTGCTGGGCGTGCTGCAGGGGGAGCCGCGCGCCTACTTGCAGCGCGGCGTGGCGGTCGAGGAGGAAGCCTGGATCGCCGAGCGCATCGCGGCGCGAGCGGCCGCCAAGGCGGCACGGGACTTCGCCGGGGCCGACGCCATTCGCGCCGAACTGGCAGCGAAGGGCATCACGCTGAAGGACGGTGCCGGCGGCACCCAATGGGTGCGCGGATGAACAAGGCGGCCTCCGGCGTCACGCCGGACTACTGGGACGAGGCCTGCAAGCACCTGTCGCGGCGCGACCGGGTGATGAAGAAGCTCATCCCGCAGTTCGGCGAAGCACGCTTGCAGAGCAAGGGCGATCCCTTCACCACCTTGGCGCGCTCCATCACCGGGCAGCAAATCTCCGTGAAGGCCGCGCAATCGGTGTGGGAGCGCTTCGCGGCTCTGGTCGGAGGACCTAGCCACAAGCTGGCACCGGCATCGGTGCTGGCGCTGGAAGTACCGCAACTGCGCTCGGCGGGTCTGTCCCAGCGCAAGGCCGAATACCTCCGCGACTTGGCCGCTCACTTCGGTTCCGGCCAGGTGCATGTGAAGCAATGGGCGCAGATGGCGGATGAGGCCATCATTGAAGAGTTGGTGGCCATCCGCGGCATCGGCCGCTGGACCGCCGAAATGTTTCTCATCTTCTACCTGATGCGGCCGGATGTGCTGCCGCTTGACGATATCGGGCTGATCAAGGGCATCAGCCTGAACTACTTCAGCGGCGAGCCCGTCAGCCGCGCTGAGGCCCGTGAAGTCGGCGAGAACTGGGCGCCGTTCCGTTCGGTGGCCACGTGGTACCTATGGCGCTCGCTGGACCCGCTGCCGGTTGAATACTGAAGCAAGGACAATGCACGCATGAGCAAACGACACTTCCTGGAGTTCGAGCAGCCCATCGCCGAGCTGGAAAGCAAGATCGAAGAGCTGCGCTACGTGCAGAGCGAGTCGGCCGTGGACATCTCTGAAGAGATCGATCGCCTGTCCAAGAAGAGTCAACAGCTCACCAAGGACATCTACGCCGGTCTCGCGCCATGGCAGGTCTACCAGATTGCCCGCCACCCGCAGCGTCCGCAGACCCTGGATTACTGCGCCGAGGTGTTCACCGACTTCGTCGAGCTGCATGGCGACCGTCACTTTGCCGACGACCTGGCCATCGTCGGAGGCCTGGCGCGCTTCAACGGTCAGGCTTGCATGGTCATCGGCCACCAGCGCGGTGCCGACGCCAAGGAGCGGGCTCTTCGCAATTTCGGCATGCCCCGCCCCGAGGGCTATCGCAAGGCCTTGCGTCTGGCCAAGCTGGCCGAGAAGTTCCGTCTGCCGGTCTTTTGCTTCATCGACACCATGGGCGCCTACCCCGGCATCGGGGCCGAGGAGCGTGGGCAGAGCGAGGCCATCGGCCGAAACATCTTTGAGTTTGCCCAGCTCGAAGTGCCGCTCATCGCCACGGTGATCGGCGAAGGCGGTTCGGGCGGTGCCCTGGCCATCGGCGTGGCGGATCAGGTGCTCATGCTGCAGTACAGCGCCTATTCGGTGATCTCGCCGGAAGGTTGCGCGTCCATTCTGTGGAAGAGCGCTGCGCGGGCCAGCGAAGCAGCCGAGGCGCTGGGCATCACCGCCCACCGCTTGAAGGCGCTGGGCCTCATCGACAAGATCGTCAACGAGCCGGTGGGCGGTGCGCACCGGGACGCCAAGGCGATGGCCGCCGCGCTCAAGCGAGCGCTAAGTGAGTCGCTGCGCCAGCTCGCCGATTTGCGCACGGCCGAGCTGTTGGAGCGTCGCCAGCAGCGCGTGCTGGCCTATGGTCGATTCAGCGACACCAAAGACCGCTGAGCCCTGCGTCGGCGTCGCCTTCAGCGGCGGCGCCGATTCGACGGCCTTGCTCTGGGCCACTTGGCGCCAGGCGCGAGAGGCTGGGTTGCGCGTGGTGGCGCTGCACGTTCACCATGGTCTGATGGCCGAGGCCGATGGATGGCTCGCCCATGCGCAGGCAGTTTGTCGCCGTTTGGACGTACCGCTTTACAGCCGATGCCTGCAAGGTTCGCCAGCGCCTGGTGACAGCATCGAAGCCTGGGCGCGACACCACCGATACGAGGCGCTGACCGAGCTGGCACGAAGCGCCGGCGCGGAACTGGTGCTGCTGGCTCAGCATGCTGAGGATCAGGCCGAGTCGGTTTTGCTGCAGGCGCTGCGCGGCGGAGGTCCTGCGGGTTTGGCAGCCATGCCGGCCCACTGGCAGACCGGCGGGCTCTCTTGGGCCCGCCCTTGGCTGACCAGGCCACGCGATGCAGTGCGAGCCGTGCTGGAGGCTTCTCAACTGCCATGGGTGGAGGATCCGAGCAATGCCGACCCCCGCTTTGCCCGTAGTCGCTTGCGGACGCACGTCATGCCGGTACTGCAGTCCGCTTTTCCGCAGGCGGTGACCGTGCTGGGCGACGTGGCGCGCCATGCTGCACAGGCTCGCCTGCTGGCCGACGAGATCGCTGCTGAAGATTTGCCGCGCTGCCTAGACGGGCATGGGCGATTGCTCTTCCGCGCTTGGTCCACCTTGCCGCCGGCAAGGCGCCACAACGTGCTGCGCGCTTGGCTTGCCAGCGTGCTTTCGCATGGTGTGCCGGTGGCTTTGCTGGAGCGCCTGGCAAAGGAATGGCATGGCCAAGGCGCGCGCTGGCAGGCGCCGGGAGGGTGGATCTGCGCCCGTAAGGGTGGCTTGTCGGCAGAGCTTTCGTCGGCCACGAAGTAACGCTGCAACGGGTTTTCCCTCGGAGCCTGCCAGAATCCGAGCCCGGGATTCCTTGCACCTGGTAACTGCGTTACATCATGGCTCTTATCGTTCACAAGTACGGCGGCACCTCGATGGGGTCGACCGAGCGCATCCGAAACGTGGCCAAGCGGGTTGCCAAATGGGTGCGTGCTGGCCATCAGTTGGTGGTCGTTCCATCGGCCATGTCGGGTGAAACCAACCGGCTTCTTGGCCTGGCCAAGGAACTGAGCCCTGAAGTGGTGACCCCGACCATCCAGCGCGAACTGGACATGATTGCCGCCACTGGTGAGCAGGTGTCGGTGGGATTGCTTTCCATTGCGCTGCAGCAAGAAGGCATGGAAGCGGTCAGCTACAGCGGCTGGCAGGTGCCGATTCGCACCGACAGCAGCTACACGAAGGCGCGCATTCAGAGCATCGATGACGCCAAGGTGCGTGCCGATCTCGCCGCTGGACGGGTCGTCGTCATCACCGGCTTCCAGGGGGTCGACGAGGACATGAACATCACCACGTTGGGGCGTGGTGGTTCTGACACTTCGGCCGTGGCCGTGGCAGCGGCCATGAAGGCTGACGAGTGCTTGATCTACACCGACGTGGACGGGGTGTACACCACCGATCCGCGCATCGTGCCCGAGGCGCGCCGCCTGCACACCATCAGCTTCGAAGAGATGCTGGAGATGGCCAGCCTGGGCAGCAAGGTACTGCAGATCCGCTCCGTGGAATTCGCCGGCAAGTACCGCGTGCCCTTGCGCGTGTTGTCCAGCTTCACGCCCTGGGACATCGACATCGACAAGGAAGCCAAGTCCGGCACCCTGATCACTTTTGAAGAGGACGAAAAGATGGAACAAGCCGTCGTCTCCGGCATTGCCTTCAACCGCGACGAGGCCAAGGTCACCCTGCTCGGCGTGCCCGACAAGCCCGGCATCGCCTTCCAGATCCTGGGGCCGGTTGCTGAGGCCAACATCGACATCGACGTCATCATCCAGAACGTCAGCCAGGACGGGAAGACCGACTTCAGCTTCACCGTGCATCGCAGCGATTACGCCCGCTGCCTGGACCTGCTCAAGAGCGTGGTGGGGCCTGCGGTGCAAGCCGCGCAAGTGTTGGGCGATGCCAAGATCTGCAAGGTCAGCATCGTCGGCATCGGCATGAAGAGCCATGTGGGCGTGGCAGCCAAGATGTTCCGTGCGCTCAGCGAAGAAGGCATCAACATCCAGATGATCTCGACTTCCGAAATCAAGACTTCGGTGGTGATCGACGAGAAGTACATGGAACTCGCAGTCCGTGCCTTGCACAAGGCCTTCGAGCTGGACCAGGAAGCGGCCTAAGTTCTGCCATAATGCGGGGCTTCGCTGGAGTCGTGACCGAGAGGCCGAAGGTGCTCCCCTGCTAAGGGAGTATGCGGGCAAAACCTGCATCGAGGGTTCGAATCCCTCCGACTCCGCCAACTTCAAGCCCAAGTGATTGATTCACTTGGGCTTTTTTCTTGCCTGGCGACGCGACTATCGAGTTGACCATCGAATGGCCCATCGCAGGGCCGCGTCGGAGGCCACGCTCCGCTCCAGCGGTTACGCCAAAAGCGCTTTCGGTTCTCGGCGTGCGAAGTAGGTGCTTCGTCTGCATCGCGCACCAGGCGCGTAGCGGCAGCACGAGGGCGCGATACGATTTGAACGGGAGGCTCCTCGCGCTTGATCACAGTCGCAAACGCCCAGAAGGTCATCGCACGAAAGAAGCAGCTGGTCGGACCGATGGGCTGGGTAAAGAAGCTCAACCATACGGAGCCGGTTTGGTACGAGTACCGCTCGGCGCTTGAGTTCGTGGACGACCTGACCGAAACGCCAGAAGGATTGATGGTCGTATGCCAGTGGAAGCGCAAAGACGGGCCGAAACCGGAGAACTGGACCTTCGGCTTGCTGTACGGCGGGAGGCGTATCTATGCCATCGATGTACAGCCGCTCACGCACCACACAAACGAGGCTGGCAAGGGTCGACCCTTCCACCGACAGCGCGTCCGCGGTAACCACGAGCACACGTGGTCGGAAGAGGGGTATGGTTACGCAGAACCTTTTACGCTGGAGCTGATCGATGGGTCGACGGCGTGGATGGCGTTCCTCACCCGCGCCGGTATCGCCGACGCTCCATTTGTGCACCCTGACAAAGCCATCAACGACGGACAGCAAGAGTTGGGCTTATGAACTGCCAGTCCCTACTCTCCGACATTGGTTTCGAGTGCATGAGCCTCGACGCTGAAACGTTGCGCATCTGGTCGCCGTTTTCCTACGGCAGTGACGGTGAGCATGTCGGCGTTTATGTTGAGAAGCGCGGCAATCGCGTGCACGTTACGGACAACGCCGAGGCGCTGATGCATGCATCGGCCATGGGAATCAAGATCACAGACAGGCGCATTGACGCTGTGCGCCGTGCTGCGTCGGACGTGAGCGTTTCGCGCGGCGGCGTCATCTCCACCACGGTGAACGACTCCCAGGTTCATGAGGGCGTCGTAGCTGTGCTGAACGCAGCGCTTGCAGTCGGGCACTTCGAGACTGCTTGGGTGCCGCGCGTGCGCGCCGAATCGTTCACCAAGGTTGTCGCCGACATCCTTGAAGCAGAGTTGGGTGAGAGGCTGCTTCGTGACGTGCAGGTGACTGGAGCCAGTGGTCACCAGTTGGAGCTACCGTTTGCGATTCAGAGCAAGACCGAGTTGATCTACTTGCAGCCTGTTGCCGCTGAAGATGACCGGGTGAATTGGAACAACGTCTATTCGGGCTTCGGCAAGATGACGGACCTCAAGAACGCCGGTGCTGAGACCGGTGCGCGTGTGGTCGTGCTGGAAATCGCGCCCGACGATCCCGAGATGTCGAAGGCGATCTCTCTGCTCGCAATGTCTGCCACTGTTGTCCAGTTCCCTAACCTTCGCCTGTGGGTGCAGCGGCACGCCGCATAGTTGGGTGCTTCACGGGCGGAACAGCGCTCGCTCAGCACTACGCCGATGTGGTCTCCCGGCTGCGCGCGCTGTGATAGGTTAAATCACCCAGTTCCGGCCAACCGGCAGAGAGAGAAATTCGGCCGCAGCGTGGTTCCTTCCTAGCTAGGGCCAAATGCTGGCATGGCCAAAGTCAGCGGAGCGGATATGAAGGCAAGCAACGGCAGGGATGCGACCCCGGCGCAATACCTTGAACATCTGCGCCTGCGTCAGGGCATCGTGCATGCAAGGCACATGCGGGACGCGCTGGGGTGGCAGTGGAAGCCTTCTGCGCTGCTCTGGACGATCCGGCATAGCTTGTGGGTCTGGCTAGTCGGTGCGTGCACGTTCATCACAGGAGTTGTCGCCTTCGCCGCTGATCTGAAGGCCATGTTCGGCTGACAGAACGGAAGAAGCACTTAATCCCTCCCGAGCGCCCGCCGAGTTGTGGAGTACTCGCCTTGCGCAAGACGTATCCGTCTACCGTTTAGGGTCTGCCCAAGGCCGTTACTCAGTAAGCGTCCGGCCAACTCACCTTGAAGCAGCGGCGCTCGCCGGCAAGGATCGTGTCCACGTAACTTAGGTGGACACGATGGCAAGCGACAAAGCGTTTACGAGGCGGCGGTACAGCGAGATGGAGAAGGCGCAGGTGCTCGCCGAATGCGCGCAGCCGGGTGCCTCAGTTGCCAAGGTGGCGCTGGCCCACGGCGTCAATGCCAACGTCGTGCACCGTTGGCGCCAACTCGCCCGCGAGGGCACACCCAGTGCCACGGTCCAGCGGTCTGAGTTCATCGCACTGCCGCTTCCCGCGCTGACGGCTCCGTGCACGTCCGCGGCTCCAGCACCATCAGCCGACATCCGCATCGAGCTGCAGCGCGGCCCGCTTGCATTGCGCATCACGTGGCCGACCAGTGCAGCGCAGGAACTGGCCGCCTGGACCCGCGAGCTGCTGCGTTGATCCGCGTCGATGCCATCTGGCTGGCCGTCGAACCCCTGGACATGCGCGCCGGCACCGAGACCGCACTGGCCCGCGTCGTCAATGTCTTTGGCCAGGCGCGGCCGCACCACGCCTACCTGTTCGCCAATGCCCGCGCCAATCGCCTCAAGGTGTTGGTACATGACGGCATCGGCGTGTGGCTGGCGGCGCGCCGGTTGCACCAGGGTAGGTTCGCCTGGCCTCAGCATCAAGGCGGCACGCTGAGTCTGTCGCGCGCCCAGCTCGACGCACTCGTGCTGGGCCTGCCCTGGGAGCGCATCGGCGAGGCCGGCGTCATCACGCTGCTGTAGCTCAGCGCGTCCATCGAGGCTTGCGCCAATGGCGCGAAGCGGTGCGCGGCGGCAGCATCACGCCCCGTGATCGCCGACGACCTCGACGCCCTCGATGAACAGCAACTGCGCCAGCAGCTTCGCAGCGCGCGTCAGGCCATCGCGTTCAAGCAGGCCGTCATCGACAAGATCACGCACGAGAACGCGATCCTCAAGCGCCTGAAGTTCGCGGCCAAGTCCGAGGCGTTCAACGCAGAGCAGCGCACCTTGCTGGACGAGACGCTTGATACCGATCTGGCGGCCGTGGCCGCAGAGATCGAGCAGCTGCAGCCCCAGCCCAAGACCGGCGGCGACAAGGAGCAAGCCAAGCGTCAGGCGCTGCCCGCGCACCTGCCGCGCCGCGATGTGCGCCACGAGCCGGACAGCACCAACTGCCTCTGCGGCAGTCCCATGCAGCGCATCGGCGAAGACATCAGCGAGAAGCTCGACTACCAGCCCGGGGTGTTTACCGTGGAGCGCCACATCCGCGGCAAGTGGGTGTGCCGCTGCTGCGAGAACTTGATCCAGGCACCCGTCGAAGCCCACGTCATCGACAAGGGCCTGCCCACCACCGGCCTGCTTGCCCAGGTGCTGGTGGCCAAGTTCCTGGACCACTTGCCGCTGTACCGCCAGGAAGCGATCTTTGCGCGAGCGGGGCACGCCATCGCGCGCTCCACGCTGGCGCAGTGGGTGGGCGAGTGCGGCGTGCAGCTGCAGCCGCTCGTCGATGCGTTGGCGCAGGAGCTGCTGCGGGAGCAGGTGCTGCACGCTGACGAGACGCCGGTGGCGATGCTCAAGCCCGGCCACGGCAAGACGCACCGCGCCTACCTGTGGAGCTACTGCACGACGCAGACCAGCAGCGTGCGGGCGGTGGTGTTCGACTTCGCCGAGTCGCGCGGCGGGCAGCATGTGCGCGAGTTCCTGGGGCTGCCCGGCACGACCGGCAAGCCCGGCTGGCAGGGCAGCCTGGTGACCGACGACTTCAGTGGCTACAAGGCGCTGTTCGAGCTGGGTGTCACCGAGGCCGGTTGCATGGCCCATGCGCGCCGCAAGTTCCACGAGCTGTGGGCCAACCACCAGAGCGTCGTGGGCGAGCAGGCGCTGAAGTTCTTCGGTGAGCTCTACGAGGTGGAGCGCGAGGTGGCGGGCCTGGACAGCGCAGGTCGGTTGGAGGGCCGCCGACGATGGTCACGCCAAGTCGCCGATGCGCTGCACCAGTGGTTGCGCCAGCAGCGGAAAAAGGTACCGGACGGCTCAGCCACTGCCCGCGCCATCGACTACAGCCTCAAGCGCTGGTCAGCGCTCACGCGCTACATCGACGACGGTGAACTGCCAATCGACAACAACTGGGTGGAGAACCGCATCCGGCCGATCGCGCTTGGGCGGCAGAACTGGCTGTTCGCTGGGAGCTTGCGCGCGGGCAAACGTGCCGCGGCAGTGATGAGTCTGGTGCAGTCGGCCAAGCTCAACGGGCATGACCCGTACGGCTACCTCAAGGACGTGCTGGCGAGGCTGCCAATGCACCCGGCCAGCCGGATCGAAGAGCTGCTGCCGCATCGCTGGCGGCCGCTGGGCACCTAGCCTGAACACGACGCCCGTCGTCAAGACGGGTTGGCCGGACGCTTGTGGACTTCTCTCGTTCAGGCTAGTACGGCAGGAGGGGAGCAGGTCAACCGCACAGAACGGCAGGGGCACCATCAAGCTTCTGGGCGCGATGCCGATACTTTCGGCCTCTGCCACGGGGTCGCTGATCTTCACCAGAATCTGCAGCGAGACCTACCTCGGCTACTACTAGACCAACTCAAGGAGGCTGCGATGGACATTGGACGAATTTCTGCGGCGACCCCGCGCTCTACCCCCACGGAAGCGACGACTCTTGGCGGCGCACAAGCCGGGGCCAATTCCCGAGCAGCCTCTACCGAGCCATCTTTCCACGTCCGCTCAATGGAAGCGTTCAAGGCCGAAACGGAGTTCGGCGAGCGCGTGTACATGAATCACCGGCATCTTCCGATGGTGCAGGCCAATGCGGCACTCAAGACCATCGAAGAGCAACTCGGCAAGATTCAGAAGGCGATTAACCTGACCCGCCCTGACATCAAGGCCAAGGATTGGGATTTCACCGTAAAAGACGGCGAGATCAAGGTCACGGGCAACCTCGAAGCGAACGACAAGAAGTGGATTGAGCAAGTGCTCAACGGCAACGAGGATCTTGTATCTGCGGCCAGGTCCTATGTTTCGGCTTCGGTGGCTTACCTTGAGACGTCAGAGGACAACCCTGTCTATGGCAGCCAGAACCGGTTCACCGGGAAGATGGTGTTCTATGACTTCAAGAACGTCGAGAAGCAGTTCGGCGAGGTGTTCCAGTTCAAGGACGTCGTCAACACGGCCCGTGAGCTCTACCGCAACACCAGCACTGATGAAGCAGTTGATCCTGGCGACTACCTTGGGGGAGACACCCTTGAGATCTTGGCTTCGAAGCTGAGTCCGAAGGCAGTGGCGGCAAGCTGAGTACGTCAGCTCGACACACTCTTCGAGCTCAAGGTCACACGCGCCTCCGGCTGGCATAGGCGCGTGCTGCCATGGTCTCCCGCAAGTTCGGAGCCAGCCCCGTCAAGGTCACCGGCGTCACGCCGGATCACGTTCCCTTCGAGTCAAGCCTCGAGGAGGACCTGTTCTTTCTGCTTCGCTTCAGCGGGCGGTGGCTGTGATGAGCCTGGCGCACTCGGCTAAGCTCAACGGACACGACCCCTACGTTTCCTCAAGGACGTGCTGGCGAGGCTGCCAATGCACCCGGCCAGCCGGATCGAAGAGCTGCTGCCGCATCGCTGGCGGCCGCTGGACGACTCGGCCTGAGCGAGTCGCCCGGCGTCAAGACGGGTTGGCCGGACGCTTACGTTACTCACCGCGAACGACCAGAGCAGATCGACAGGGCGACCGACTGCAATCGCTACAGAAGATCCTCCGGACCGGCTGTTGCTCCGTAGGTCTGAGCGCCAGCTCAGACTGCGGTTGGATTTCCTGGGCTCGCACCTTCAACATCTCCAGTGGGATGAGCCGGCGCATGCTGCCAGGGTGGAACCCGGATCGCAGGCTGATTCTTGCGAGCTTGGTCACCATCGAGCCGCTTGTCACCCGCTTGCTTCCAAGTCAGATCGGCAACCAAGTAATCCAACCACGCGGGCGCCAGTACCTGACCGTCGGCTTTAGTCAATGGCGCGGGTTGTTGGTGGTGGTCCTGCAAGGAAGCCAAGATGCGCTGACGGACGGCCGCGGGGTCACTGAAGAAATCGACAAACGCTTCCAGCTCCGGGCCACCGAACTCAGCGTTCAAACTGCAATCCCGCTTGGCCCTGAGCAGGTTGCCCAGGGCCGCTTCAAAATGTTCACGGCTGTGCAGTTTGTCGCACGGGGTTGGAAACCTATCCGCGGTGAGCACCTGCTCCAAGGCCTGGCGTCCCTGTTCACCTTTGAGTTGATCGTTCAGGTCAGCAGCGAGAGCCCGCGCGTTTTCTTCAATGCGAAGTACTTCCACGATGGGCAAGTAGGCCACCATAGACATGGGCTCGGGCAGCAACTGTGGCCGGGGCTTACCACTCACCACATGAACCGGATCCAAATCCACCACCACCAGGGCTTGGTCCGTGTCAGACAAAGCCCCCGTGCCCGACGGCTGAAGGATGCCGTGATGCCAGCCGTGGTACGGCGTGAGCAAGCGTACGACCCCTGGTGCATTCTTCGACTTCTGCACCGAGTCGATGCCAATGAAGCAGCTGCCCCCCGCGCTCAGCCCCTTGTTGACGGTGTTGCAGAACACGGTAGCGGTGCCCGAGGCAAGCACGCTAGCTTGACCAGCATGCCAGTAGTCGTTGCTGCGACTTGTGCAAGCCGGCACCAACAGGACCGAACGCCGTTCACGGTTGGCTTGGGTGACGGTCAACCACTCACCCAACGCATGGGTGTCACGGTCGATCTGAGTCTTGGCATCAGTTGCATCAGAGCCAAACTGCTGCAACACCTTGGCCAAGTCTTGAAGTAGCGGCCGTCGGTTTGCTGGACTGGTGAGTAGGAACAACTCGGAGCAGATCAGCTCCATGCAGTAGCGAAGATTTTGCGGGCCGTGGATGAGGGCCTTCATTAGCGCCTGGAGCTGATCAGCTGTCCATGTCCTCGCTGGTGTGCCGCGTAGCTGCTCCAACACCTCCTGTTCCCGGTACAGGGGCGCAAGGTCTTTAGTGCCTGGGCGAAATAGCTCATGCGCTGCCACGGCGCGGTACTTCTTGTCACGCTGAAACTGCAAGACCAGGGCATCGCCTGTCAAACCGAGGTCCTGGGACTCGGCGCTGCCTGGCTGCCAGAGCAAGGTCAACTTCTCTTTCAGGTGTTCTGGGTGGCTACTCGACGCCTCGAACTGACGGAAGGTTCCTGCCAACACAGCCAAGCCTGGATGGTGCATCAGCTCATCCTTCAACCACTTCACCGTGTCCGGTCGAACAGACACCTCGGGCAGCACCAGGAGCTGAACGTTTAGTTCGCGGCAGGCGCGGAGGGCCTGCCTGAGAAGGACACGGCGCCGGTGCTCGGGCCACGAGAAGACCTTCCTGTCGTCTTGCCAATGGAATTCCGCACCTCGCTTGGCTGCCTTGTTCACGAACTTGAAGTCGCCGTTCAGATGCGATTGCAGGGCCTTCTGTGCTGCCGGCGCCAACGGAAGACCGCTCAGACCAACCTCGGCAATAGGGTGGCTGTAACTGTCATCTGCCCGCCACTGGAACAGCGCAACACGTAGCTGGCCATGGGCACTCAGGTCCTCGTCGTCGCTGTTTCGGACAACCCCGAATCGCTTGCTCCAAGAGTCCAGCTGCCACTCCTCCAATCGTTCAACCCGTACCGAGTCAGTGACAGCAGAGCTCTCTAGAGGGGAGGGCAAAGAGTGCTTTGTAGCTTGGTCGAGCTGCCTTTGCGCACCCACTTTGACCTGCAAAGGAATCGCAGATGTCGCATCGTCTAGCTCAATCGCTGTGTCCCGCTGCGAAGGCATGTCGCGTAGTCCTGGCGCTGCCTTCGGCACCTCGGGTTCATGGCCTTCAAAGCTAAACCACCGTCCAAGCTTGTGGTCCAGCGTGTGCACAGCTAGGAGCTCACCGTCAACGCTGCTGCGTGTCTCTGACCAAATCGTCAGCTTGCGCCGGCCAACCAGCCGTTGCGGTAAGGTATTCGCAAACAAGCTCGTGAACTGCGACTTGCCAAGTTGCCAGCTCGCACCACTGGCGTCTACGAACTCGTCTGTATGCGGATGGCGCCCAAATTTCTGACTCTGCACGATCACCACCTGCATGCCACGCAACGTGTCGAGCGCACTTAGCGCCCTAGGCAAGGCTGCAATCGCTTGGCCGAAGCGCTGCAATGGGACGGTAGGCAAGGCGTCAAAAGGCCAAATCGTCTGTTGTTCCTCAGCAAGGTCTTCGCCATGGATCCCATCGGCTGGCGCGGTCTGCCACTGTGCCAAGACTTGATACACCGATATCAAATCAGTGAGGTCAAAGGCCTGTGGCAAAGCGACATCCAGCAAACCAACCAACGCCAGCATCCAATGCCACGGGCTGGCCTTGCACAGCGCGGGCCAATCGCCATCTAACAGGCGCTTTCGAATAGTGCTGTAGTCGCCCTGAGGGTCCTGGCGCTCCATGTCGGCCGTTGCCCAATGCGCAGGCAAGTTCAGGTGCTCGGGCATGCGAGCCGCGCCCATCGCTTGTGAGTAGCCCATTAGCGCGGCAACGCTGCCCCGCAGCCCAACGCCGATGGTGGTTAGCGCCAGGGCCATGCGCAAGGGCGTAACGCTGCCGTCGGGGACTGCGTCCGGGGCAGCGTACAGCGCCCGGTACAGCGCCAGCATCAAACGTAGCTCAGGACGTAGGTGCTCGACCTGGTCAGCGGCAGGCTGCAGCGGCAGGCATTGCAGAACCCACAGAGGCAACCTGTTCAAAGCCTCTGGATACACCCTGTGCAACACGTGGCGCATGTCATCGCCGCTGCCGTGCTCAAGGCGCAGTGCCATAGCGCGACCCTCGGCCTCTACTGCGAGCAGGTGCCTAACCTGGGAGGCTAAATCCTGGCGCGCCGGAAAGTCCCTGAGCAGGGACAACGCCCGTGCCACCGTGCGTGGCAGACGGGTATCACTCCCACCCATTGAATCAATCTGGGCCGATGAAAGGTAGCTACCCTGCAACTTCCGCAGTTGCTGGCGCAATACGTAGCCCTCAAGCTCTCCCATGGCCCGGGCACTATTGATTTCTGCGAAGTCTGCTTCGTCGCCAAGTGCCTTTAGCTCATCAAGCTGCTCGTCTCGCTCACCGGTCTCCCCCGCCATGTCGGCCGCAACGCCCAGCACATCAGCGACAGCCCACCCAACACGCCACAGCTCGGCTCCGGCGAAGGGAACCGTCACTGATTGCACTCGTTGATCTCGGTCGTGGAACCAGGCGTTGACGCCGAGTTGATCGCGCTTAACTCCCTCGGCCACCAAGTAGAGCGTTAGCTCGTCACCTTGCCCTTGCCGGAACAGTTGCGGTCGGAAGGGTACGTAGGCAAAACTGCTATCACCATCCACCTCATTCTGGTGCATCGCCAGCAAAGCATGGAAGAGGTGCACCGCCCTGCGAGTAACAGGTGTTTGGTGTTGCTGCGTGCCGTTTGCGGGTGAGGCCAGTTCAGTCCATGGTCGCAGCTCGGTACTCCTCTCCACAACGAGGCGTTGGGCTTCCAATGCCGGCACCTCTTTGAAACGCATGGTCACTTCATCAGCTGGGTAGGGCGGCTCGCCGGCCATGACTACCTGGGCAAATCGCCGCTCGATCTCTCGTGCCGATGACGAGGAATCTGATTCCCGGAATGAGTACCGATAGAGCGCCCGCCCATCAGCATGAGGCTGGGTTTCAATCGCATATAGCGAGGCCGCGATCTCGCTGACCGTCGGCAGGTGAGGGATCAGCCGCATATCAGCGCCTGACTTGGAGAGCAGATGCGGAAACCAGTCCGATAGCGTAGAAAGCCCGCACATCGGTGGCGAACTGTTGAGTACGAAATCAATCGCAGCGCCGATCGCTGAGGCGGCGCCATTCGGCCGTGCAGCATCGCCCTCAACTGACGACGGCGTCAGTTGATCAATGACCTCATGTGCGTGCGCTAGTCCGTCATCACTTGACCTATGTGGTCGTCGTTTCGACAGCGGGTTCAAGGGATGATCGGCCGGCCGTTTTTGCGCTAGATTGGTGCCGGCCAGACACAGCCACTCGATGGCTGTCAATGAGCCGCCTTGCTGAGGTGGCAGAGACAAAGCTGCGCCCGGGGCGCCCAGCAGACGGTGCGCTTTTCGCACCACCAGCCAGGCGCGTCGCCGCACATGATCGCGATTTGTCGCTGGGGTCACGCGGTCTAAGAATGCTGGCTGACAGACTTGGTGGGCCAGCGCTAGGCGTAGCTTGCGATCCTCGTCAAGTTCCGTCAGGAACTTGCCGTTCTCCTGCCACGGACTCTTGTCCAACAACTTGTCCAAGCCCTCCACGGCAAAAAGCCAGTGGTAGCCACGTTGAGCAAACGCGCTGCTCCATGAGTGGCCACTGCAGACGGTGTTCCATAAGTCCCAATAGCGCTCCCACAGGCGATCTGGCGTAGCCGCGCTGCCAGCCAAGTCAGGCATAGCGGCTAACTGCCACCACAGCCAGCGAGCGCACAGGCCAAGGTCTCCTGCCCGTAGATCGGGCGCTTCTAAGACTGCCTTGACCTGTGAAGCGATCTCTCTGGGTTCGTGCAACAGAGCAGCCCGCCGCAACATTTGCAAGGCGCACTGGCGATCAACTTCAGGCAATTCGCCGCCCAGGCCGTAGTCGGTTTCGCCGTCGCCCACAAGGGGTGGATCCCAGGCCGGCACAGACGGTGCCAGGCCACGCCCGTCGTTGAGCTGGCGCATCACATGCTTGGGCGAGCCGGCGCGCACACGTTCACCTTTGTGAATCAGGTCAATGGAGCGCTCAGCAGCCTTGGCCTGAAGCAGTTCACGCAGTTGTCTGAGTAAGTCTTCGCTGTCGGCAAACAGCACTATGTCGTCCACATAGCGTGCATAGCCTGCGCGCGGGCGCCAGGCGTTGTCCGGTCCCTTTTCTGCTGTGCGGTGGATGAAGCCGCGCGCCGCCTCGTCCACCGGAAACAGGGCAATCGTGCCGATGTAAGCCGACAGCACAGGCCCTTGTGGAATGCCCACGAGTTCGCTGCTGCGCTGAGTTCTGCCTTCAGCGTTGGGATCACGGTACTCGTGGTGAAAGATCAGACCGACCAGCAGGCGCTCCAGTCTGGCCTCCAAGGCGGCATCCCAAGAGGCCGCGCTGGCTACAGGAATTCCGAGCATGCGCTCAATGCCCTCGGGCACGCCATGCATGGCCAAGGCTTCGTTCAGCGGTGTTAACAGCGCATCCCGTACGACGAATCGCTGAATCGAGTCGTAGTAGCGCTTGGCATCCAGTCGAACCACGTGAACTCGGGGCCCGATGGCATGACACTGCTTGGCGAGGCTAGCCATGAACTCGCGCCAACATTGCCCGAATGGGCGAAACATCCCCTGGTCAGATGGAGTCTGGTCGCCCTCCAGAACGTCCATGTCGATCTGGTAGCCAAAGCTCAGAGCCTTGGGAAGACCTAACTCCTCGTCAAGCTCGTTGAGCGGCTCACTCAAGCCTGTCACCACCACTTCTCGACGTGAGGCATACCAGCGCACGGCTGGGATAGCTTCCGAAAAAGTCCGGCCCGCCGCGCTCGGACGGTCATGACGCTGGCTAAGCAGTTCGTTGAGCACAATCTGCTGCACTAGCAAGTCGGCAGGATGTGGCATTACCTTGCGGCGAGGGTCGTCCAACACCTTTGGATCCGCCGTCAGCTTGCGCGGCAGTTGCACCGCGTCGAATGGTGCGGCCTGTATCCAAGAGCGGTCACCGGCCATCATGGCCTGGAGACGATCCAATGCAATTTGGTCAAACAGGCGAGCATTGCCGCCCAAGGTCTGCCAGGCCTCCTCATCGCAAGGCAATTCGCCTCGGCGCGCGCCGTGGTAGGCCAGGCTGCGGGCAAGCGCCACACGAGGGAGCATCTCTTCGAGGTAGAGGCCACGGGTCGGGAGTGCGCGCCGACTAGCTTCTGTGTCGGCTAACTGGGCATGCAGTTGCTGAGCCCAACTAGAGTCGCAGGCCTTTAAGCGGGCTGCCACTACTTCAGGAGGGCGGTGTCCGTACAAGCGCCTGAGCGCCACGACAACCCGGAACAAGGCACGCTCCCGCACTGTCGGCGTCAAGTGGCCGAATCGTTCTGGCTGCAGATCTGAGGCATCCTTCCCACCCAGCGCCTGAACCAATAAAACCGCCTCAGCTGGCAGGTCGAATGGCTGCAGCCGAGCAATTGCTTGCTGGGTCATGTGCAGATCGCGCAAGCAGGTGTCGGGATCCTTGCCCAAGGCGGGCTTGCTGCGCCAGGGCATGCCCACCCAACGCAGGTTCACGCCGCGTAGATCCAGCAACCGGCGCACCAGCTGATCTGTGCCCGCGAAACCGGCCGAGTCGTTGTCAAGAAATAAGCTGTAGGCCAGCTCAGAGTTGGACTCTGTGCTCTCTGCCAAAGACTTCAGCCGCTCCATGGGTTCTTTGCCCAGGCTCGTGCCCATCAATGCAACCGCAGGCAAGCCAAGGGACTGCAGGCGAAGAGCGTCAAGAAAGCCCTCAACCAGGTAGAGCGTGGTCGGTAGCTGTGCTTTTAGTGCTCGCTGTACGGCATCGAAGGCTGCTGGCTCATTGAACAAGACTTTGGACTTTTCGAAGCCCGACGTGAGCAAGTATTTCGCCACGCCCTCGGGCGGCACACTCTGCAAGGCGCGGCCCGCAAAGCCAAGCAACGCTGGCTGCTTGAGCGTGCCACCTCGGATGGGGATGACTACACGGCCGTCATGAAAACAGTCTTGAAACTGGTCGTGCAGATTCAGCTTTCCCTGCACTGGAGCAGATCGCTGATGCAATCGCTTGACCAAGCCTAAGGTCTGCAGTCCATCGTTCAGCTCTGCACGCTCCCCCAGGCTCTTGGATTGCAGCGCCTCCACCAAGACACCGCGTGTAATGCAACGCATGCCTTGCTCGTACAAAAAGCTCCGGTCGAAGTCGCGCTCTGCACACCAAGAAGTGAAACGTTGGTCATCGTGCTGCTCGTCGAAGATACGCAGGGCAAACTTCAACGCTGATTCGCTGGTCGCGGCAATGGCTGAGCGATGCTTGGATTGGCGACCCGGCGCCTTGATTCCGAACTGCTGAGCTAGCCATTGCATTGCCGGCCAGAACTCCAGGCCCTGAACCTTCTTAACCAGCTCGATGGCGTTGCCGTGGGCGCCACAGGCAAAGCAGTGGTAGTGCGCAGGAGTGGCACCGTCCCCGGGATACAAGTTCAGCGACGGTCGAGTGTCTTGGTGAAACGGACAAAGAGCTCGTGTGGTCGTGCCCCGCCTCTCGGTCTCGATGCCCAGGCGTTGCACCACACCTTCGAGCGGCAGCTTGGTGAGCAAATCGCCCACGTCATAACGACCGTCCATCGCTCCTCCCCCGACAATTTGATTTTGTTACTTGCAGGTTATCAAAGGCCTTTCGCGTGGCGGCGCTGATCGATCTGACTGCGAGGCTTACGAGTCATCCGTTTTTCGCTCACGCGATCGCTCGGTCCCTTCCGTGTTGATCAACCTGTCCGGAACGATGCAACGCTGTGAGATCAGCGGCGAACTAACGAATCTGGCGCGTGTCCATCGCGCCCATTGGCGTCCGAGTTGGAACTTCGCCGAGATCGACAGGCTGGTTTGGGTTGGTTGGAGGTTGCCTGAACTCAGCCCATCAATTGGCTCTCTCGCCTCGCCTATAAGTAGGGCGCTCGCAACCAGACGGGCTGTGTCGGGGCGAGCCTGAACGGCATGACGAGTTCAGCACCGCCACGCGGATCAGGCGAGGCTTAGCGCAACATGTTCCGGCGACTGAACGACGCATCGCATCTCGCCGCTCTTTGAGATCCACATATCGCCGACGACAAGCGCCCAAGCACCTGCCAAGGCCTCTACATCGTTCCAGCCGATGCGGTGCCTGCTCAGCACCTCATATGCAACGCTGGTCGGAACAACGAAGTTCAGCGCTCCGTGTCCTCCGCTGTTGAGCCAGAGCTGCCCGTCAGTTGCGGATGCCGTAGCGTTGGATAGCGAACCCCACCAGCCGCGAGCTCCCCGCCCGGCAAGACCGGGATTCGCGTGCCTGAACGGCACGAAGAAGTCTCTCGCGAGCATGGGCGCGTAGCCGGGCACCTCTACGAGCTGCTGCGACTGCTGGAAATCATCCATCGACAGAAGAGCACGCAGCACTGTGCTTAGCTTTCGTCGCGAGGGCCGCTGTCCTTGGGTAGGTCTCCCTCCACAGCTCATTGCCTCAACTTGATCATCGTGCTCGTGGCCATTGGGACGGCTCCCGGCGAACGCATGTTGATCAGTTGATAGGTTCAGTACGACACGCTGGCTCGCACCCCAGATGAACTCGTCTGCCGCTGCTGGACGTTCGCCTTGCGCAGTGAAGTCCAAGCTCGCCAGGCTGCATCCCAGGTTGTGAGGGCGCGCGCCGAAGCACGGTTGACGTCCCGTGTACGACCCATTCCTAAAGAAGGCCGTTGCCTGGCATTCAGGGCACTGCAGGTTGTGCCGAAGATGTCCGCGATGGACGCCCTCCAAACTTGCGAACTGGTGAGCTGAGTAAAGCTGGTTGTCGTAGGTCGAAAAGGCCATGTGCATTTCTTGATCCTTTGTGAGTAGCTGGTGCGGAGCGAGCAGGGGTACTCCCCAGCCGATGGGCGACACACAAAGAAAAAATCCAGAGCACAGCATCGGCTGTGCACTCGACAAGGCTGCCGAATTGATCGGCAGAACTGCCATCAGCCTCTTGAGCGACTCACCAAGGGATCAGGGGCGTAGTCGCGGGGACATACAGGGGATGTCGCGGCTGGCCGACTTTGGTCAAGCCAAAGCATTGCGGGGCGAGTAAGTGCTGGCGAAGAGAGGCCACGTGAACTGCTCGTGCACCGTGATTGCCCCAGGCCACGACGGTCTTCCCTGCAAGCCTTGAAAGGTGCTCCAGCGCCTCGTCGTTCAAGGGATCAGGCGGCTGCGCCTGCTGCAGCAGTTCGACGGCTGACCGAGATCGGTAAGCGGAGACATTGCCGAAGAGCATGCCCCCGAAACCCATCGAGCGAGTCCAGGCCTTGCAACGCTCGAAGGTGTTTCTCCTCCTGCCTTCTGTCTCTCCCGTCCCGGGGTTGAGCATGATCCACAGCAAGTGCTGCTCGTCATCTGACCACGTTAGGGAGTAGGCATACCTGCGACACATGTCCGCCGAGTAGACGAAAACATGCGTGCCGTCAGCATCGCTGCGCACATCAGGCTCTAGAAGGCCGTGTCGACGGGCAAAGGTTTGTAGTGAATCGGAGTGCATCAGATCGGTTACTGTTCGCTCGAAGGTTCATTCCGGCTCGTTCGCGCATCGCGAGCTCCTTCGATCGCTCGTCGCGCAGCAAAGGCAGCGACTGCCGCTGCTTCTGGCGGGCCGTGGTCGATCACCTTCATTGGAGTACCGGCCAGCCACAACGACTGGGTGAGTAGTGGTCGCTCTGGCCATTCGAGCAGGCCGACTTCCAGCTGGAACGCAAGCTCCTTCAGGGAGCCCAGGATGCGCCTGTCGACGGTCCTCGCAAACGCGCAATCCCTCATGGCCTGACGCTCGGCGGCGACGCTTTCAGCGGGAACTCCCAAGCACAGAAGCATCGGCTCCAAGGCGTCGGTGAGTCGCTGCGCCATGTTTCGCGCCTCTCGCGCCGCGATGACCACTGGTAGCAGCGTGCGCTCGCTGACCGCCAGGATGACCTGGGTTCTGCCCGCGCGGACCAAGTTGGCGTACCAGTCGCCGAGCACGGTCGTGGCCGGTGGGTTGTCAGCCACGGGATCGAGGTCAATTCGGGCCAGCAGCTTCTGGGTGCAGCGCAGAGTAAACAAGGCAAGGGGTCGGCCGGGCCGAACGTGAAAGCAGCAGCAGCAAGTTGAACACCGCCAAACGGCGAGCCTGTAATCGGCAGATGGATCGAAGGCAAGCCATTCGCAGAGCGGTCCGTGCGTTGCCGGCGGTCCCCTTCCTGAGAAATTTCAGTCACACATATCTAACCTGACATTGGGGGAGAGGTGTGAGCAAAGAGATGCCGTTTCGATGACGGTGACAGGCGCACTTGGTTGCCATTGGCTGAGCTGATCGATCGACACGCAAGGCATGCAATCGGTGTTCCGAACCTACCTGCTGAGGTAGCTCATCGAGCCAGGCTCCGTCCTCTCTCCCCAAGGTCTTCGATCCGGTCAGGACCTCGTCGCTGACCAATTCACAGACTTACAAGGTTAGGAGCCCGAATGCGACCGCAATGCCCGAAGTGCAAGTCCCAGAACATCGAAACACTCGACCGTGGAAAAAAGGTAGGCGCAATGATCGGCGTTGTCGGCGGCAGTGCCAGCGGTGCCGTCGGAGCGCTCTCTGGTGCGCGGATCGGCGGCACGCTTGGCGTCGTAGCAGGGCCTCCTGGCGTTGCGCTGGGCAGCCTGACCGGTGCGCTGCTCGGTGCATTGATCGGCGGTGCCTCGGGGGGCATCGCTGGCGCCGCTGTTGGAGAGGTTGTCGATGAGCATGTGCTCGACAACTACCACTGCTTGCACTGCGACCACGTCTTCAGTCTTGACGCTCCGAGCTAACGGGCAGTCATCGCAGATCAGATCCATCGTTCAGCGCACAGCGCCCACTTCACAACACAACAGCAAGCGGCCACTCCATCGGGGTGGCCGCTCTGCTTTCTATTCACGAAATCAGGAGATCGACATGGCACATCTTGTGCAGCAAATGGCGTACGTCGGTGACGTGCCGTGGCACCACATCGGCAATCAACTGCCGCCCAAGCAGCCCATCGAAGTGTGGGCGGAGAAGGCCGGCATGGACTGGGAGATCTGCTCTACCCCGGTCCGCTACATGACCGAGCAAGTCGGATCGTTGGGATCGATCATGTCCTTCAGCGACCAGCGTGTTCTGTACCGCAGTGATACCAAGGCTCCGTTGTCGGTGGTCAGCGACCGTTACCAAGTTGTGCAGCCGCGCCAGGTGCTGGAGTTTTACCGCGACCTGACTGAGGTTTCCGGCTTCGAACTGGAGACCGCCGGCGTCCTCAAGGAGGGCAGGAAGTTCTGGGCCTTGGCACGGACCGGAAGGCAGACCGTCCTGAAGGGCAATGACCAGGTCAACGGGTACTTGCTGTTGGCCACGTCCTGTGACGGATCCCTCGCCACTACGGTTACGCCCACGACGATCCGCGTCGTCTGCAATAACACCCTGCAGATTGCGTTGGGCAATGCGAGCAGTGCGATCAAGGTGCCGCATCGCAGCAGTTTTGATGCCGTATCCGTGAAGCGCCAGTTGGGCATCGCGGTCTCACAGTGGGACACCTTCATGTACCGGATGAAGACGCTGTCCGAGCGCAAGGTTAAGAGCCATGAGGCGATGAACTACTTCCTGCGGATTCTCTGCCAGACGGATGTGAACACCGACGCAAAGGCCGGACTGACGAACGAGCGGGCGCTCAGAAAGGTGCAGGCGATGTACGACGGACAAGGCCGAGGTGCAGAGCTGCAAGCAGCCAAGGGAACGGCTTGGGGCCTGCTCTGTGCGGTTACCGAGTTCGTTGATCACGAGCGTCGGGCACGCAATGCCGCAAACCGTTTGGAAAGCGCGTGGTTCGGGCCTGGCTACGACCTGAAGCAACGCGCGCTCGACCAGGCACTTCAACTGGTCGACTGAAAACCATCACCACAACAGGCCTCCAGGCCAACCGCAAACAAAGGGCTCCGATCTGCTGCGGCAGGTCGGAGCCTTTTCCATTGCGGATCCATCAATTTGATCCAGCTGGATCTGTACCAACAGGAGGGCTTATGGGCCTCAATCTCAAATCGAACGCCACACCACGGCAGCGACCGGCGCTCAAGCTGGTGCGGACCATTGGCATGAGCCGTGACGAGTGGCTTGATGTCCGAAAGCAAGGCATCGGTAGTTCCGATGCAGCGGCGGCCGTTGGCCTCAACCCGTATCAGTCGCAGCTTGAGCTCTGGATGGTTAAGACGGGACGATCCAATCTCCTGCCGCAGGTCGATCCAAATGACGAGAGCAGCCCCATGTACTGGGGATCACTGCTTGAGCCCATCGTCGCCGCGCACTACACCCGTCGAACCGGTCGTCGCGTTCGCCGCGTTAACGCGGTTCTCCAACATCCCGAGCACAGTTGGATGATCGCAAATCTCGATCGCGAAATTTTTGGAGCGGGCGATGTCCAGATCCTTGAGTGCAAGACCGCGGGCATCAATGGCGCGCGGTTGTGGCGTGATGGGGTGCCTGAGTACGTCCAGTTGCAGGTCATGCACCAGCTGGCCGTCACTGGGAAGCAGGCGGCTGACGTTGCTGTGCTGTTGGGCGGGCAAGAGCTGCAGATCCATCGCATCGAGCGCGACGAAGCGCTGATCGCCAATCTCGTCGAGTTGGAGCGGCAGTTCTGGGATCTCGTTGTGCGGGACGAGCAGCCTGCTGCAGACGGCAGCGAGTCGGCTGATCTGGCTCTGCGCTGCCTGTACGCCAGAGACACCGGAGATGTCGTCGACCTTTCCGGCGATCTGGTGATGTCTGGCGTGTACTCCGACTTGCTCGCAGTTCGCCAGAACCTTGAGCGTGAACAGCAACTGGAAGCCCAGCTCAAGCAGCGCATCCAGCAGCGCATGGGCGATGCCTCAAGGGCCTTGTTCGAAACGGGCGAGGTCAGCTGGAAGCGCAGCAAGGACAGCAGCACGTTGGACTTGGAACGCCTTCAAAAGGAGTGGCCCGAGATGCTTCGTCAGTACGCCATCAGCAAGCCCGGTTCTCGGCGATTCCTTGTCCAACCCACCACCACGTAGAGCGCCAAAGGGCAGCCGCCCTTCCTGGCATCCATCACCCACGAAAGGAAGATCATGCTCAAAGGTTTGGCGCTTACGCCGCCCATCGTCGGTCGGATCTCGATCGGCAAAGTCATCGAGAAGGCGGGCAAGCGATTGCCTGAGAAGGATGACGAGTTCACTGTCACCAGCCAGGTCCAGCACAAGGGCACCTGGGTGCTTCACCCGTTGAATGAGGCGCTGCGTGCGCAGGCGCCCAATGCCAAGCTGCGCGCGATCCCTGTGCGATTGCTGTTCGACTCCGCAGACCTCAACCTTCGAGCCAACTACACCTTGTTTGATCGCGCGACCGGTCGCCCGCATTGCGTCGGCGACGGTGAGAGCTGCAAGCGAGCGACTGCCAACGGGATCGAAACGTTGCCATGTCCAACGCCGGACGGATGCGCATATGCCGAGAAGGGCTGCAAGCCGTTTGGTCGGCTGAACGTACGCATCGGGGATGAGGATGAGCTGGGCAGCTTTGTGTTCCGAACCACGGGCTTCAACAGCATCCGTACCTTGGCGACCCGCCTGAAGTACTTCGAGGCAGTCTCTGGAGGTCATCTCGCAACGATCCCATTGGAGCTCCGGCTTCGGGGCAAGTCGACGACCCAGTCGCACCGTGCGCCGATCTACTACGTCGACCTGACCATCCGGACCGGGTTGACCATGTCCGAGGCGATTTCAAAGGCTGTCCAAGAGGCACAGGAGCGGAAAGCGGCGGGCTTCGATCAGTCTTTGCTTGATGAGGCAGCCCGAAGCGGCTTTGCGCAAGGAGCCTTTGAGGAGTCAGCTGAAGAGGGCGCCCAGTTGGTCGAGGAGTTCTTCCCGTTGAAGGTGGACGGCGAAGGTGACTCGCTCCCTGAAGAGCAGGGGAGCCTTTCCGCTCGCTTAAAAGCAAAGGCGTTGGTTGCAGATGCGAAGGAGAAGGTGCCAGCGGTGATGGCTGGCTCCGGGGCGCCGTAGTCGGTCCAGGTCGCCTTGCGCTAAGCTCAAACGCGTTGCCGTCAGGCGACCCTGCTTTTCCTCCCTGAGCAGGGCCTGGTGTGCTGATTGCACCTAGGCTTTGAGGCCCCGCTCTGCGGGGCCTTTTTCTTTTCGGCGACCCCAATCAGCGTCTGCACTGGCGGCTTGAGTGAGCCGTACTCGATCACTCCGACCGGGCGAAGCCTCGCGCCTTCCTGCCAGCGTCCCTCGGTCAAATCATTGATCGAGAGTCGGCGTGCGTTTGCTGCTCGGAGTCAGCGTACCCATGTCGTCGGGGTTCTGCAGCCGCCATAGAAGCGCCAGCACCAGCCTGGGAGCGCCACGGAACCCGTCGTATCCCTCTTGATCGATCACAGACCGCATCGCGTCAAGCAGCTTGTAGGCCGGTCCATCACCCGAGTACAGGGACTCGTCAAGCCGATTCAGGTCAATGGTGATCTGGCCTGCGCCAGCCTCTTTGGCTTTGGCGAGCGCATCGAGGGCTTCGGTCCAGTAGGGGTCGTTGCCCCACCAATAGGGCTCACCTTCCGATGTCGTTGGGCTCCGGTCCGTCAAAGCAATCTCCAGCGTTGTGATGGACCATTCTTGAACAGTCCAACCGCGCGAAACCTCCCGCCTTACTGCCAGTGCACCTCAGGTAAATTGGTTACAGGGAGTAGGGTGCCAATGAAGCTGATTCGCAATGCTGGAACTGACCGTGTCGTTGATCTGATCAAGCCGTCGCTGGTGACGGGGGGTCAATTGGATTTGCTGACCGGGGCAAGCTCGTTGTTTGCATTCGAGGAGCTGCAAGACCGCGTGATTGGCACGCAGCAGGCTCGGGTCATCGTGCCGGCCGATCCTGCGCAGCTGACCCTGCTTGGCAATGACGCCGATCGACCCGCTCGCAACCGCCTGATCGCTCCGCATCTGGCCCGCAAGTTCGCGGACTGGCTCCGTGACAAGGTCGAACTGCGCTGTGCACCTGGTGCGGTTCCGCAGGGGCTGGCAGTGCTTCGTGGAACCGGGGGCCAGCCCTTGCAAGCCGTCCACGGCTCGTTCGGCTTGTCGACCGATGGGCTTGGCATCACGCCTGGCAACCCCTTGAGCTTCATCCAAGCCTCGGAGACACCCGCTGAAGCCGAAATGCTCGCGCAGTGGTTCGATGCGCAGTGGTCAGGGCTGGGCGCGCAGTCCGAAGGCAAAGCCGCGATCCTCGCCAGCTTGGAGGCGCTGGCCCAAGCACGCGACCCGATGAGCATTTACGCCGCCGTGCTTTTCAACCTCTTCCAGTCGGAAGAGCAAGATATGGACGAGGAGCGGATCGTCAAATCCGCCACGGGCATCCGCAACACCACGGTCTGGAAGAAGCTCTACAAGTTCCAGCGCGATGGTGTGGTCGGCGCCATCGACAAGCTGGAGCGCTTCGGCGGCTGCATCATTGCCGACAGCGTGGGCCTGGGGAAGACGTTTGAGGCACTGGCCGTCATCAAGTACCACGAGCTGCGAAACGACCGCGTGTTGGTTCTTTGTCCCAAGCGACTGCGCGAGAACTGGACGCTCTACAAGGCCAACGACCAGCGCAACGTGCTGGCTGCAGACCGCCTCAATTACGACGTTCTGAACCACACGGATCTATCCCGTGACGGCGGCCTGTCGGGCGACATCGATTTGGCGAACGTGAACTGGGGCAATTACGACCTGGTGGTGATCGACGAGTCGCACAACTTCCGGAACAAGAAGGCTCCCAAGCAAGGCGCGGAGACGCGCTACGACCGGCTGATGCGCCGCATCATTCGAGAGGGGGTGAAGACCCGCGTTCTCATGCTCTCGGCAACGCCAGTCAACAACCGCCTGGCCGACCTACGCAACCAGATTGCCTTCGTCACCGAGGGGGACGACACCGCGCTGAGTGAGCACGGCATCGCCAGCATCGACAGCACCACGCGCCGGGCGCAAAAGGCCTTCAACCGGTGGCTGGACCTTGCTGAAGAAGAGCGAACCCCACAGCTGCTGGTCGAGATGCTGGGCTTCGACTACTTCAGCCTGCTGGATCACCTCACTATTGCCCGTTCCCGTCGGCACATCGAGAAGTACTACGGCACCAGCGAGACCGGCCGGTTCCCGAGCCGCTTGCCGCCGATCAACATCAAGGCCGATGTCGATACAGCGGGCGAGTTCCAGTCGATCAAAGAGATCAACCTGGAGATCCGTCGGCTGAAGCTCGCCAGCTACGCGCCTCTGCGCTACGTCAAAGAGAGCCGCCTGGCGGCCTACGACGAGAAGTACAGCACCGCCATCCGAGGCGGCGAGAGCATCTTCCGGCAGGTGGACCGCGAGGAGAGCCTGATTCACCTCATGCGGGTGAACCTCCTCAAGCGCATGGAAAGCTCGGTGTCTTCCTTCGGCTTGACGGTAGGCCGCCAGCTCAAGGATGTGGAAGCGACCCTGGCTCGCGTGCAGTCCTACAAAGCCGGCAGCCACGGCGTGGAGGATGAGTTCGACGAGATCGACATCGCCGACGTGGACATCGACGATCCCGCCTTCGAGCCTTTGCTCGTGGGCCGCAAGGTGAAGGTGCTGCTCAGCGACATGGACCTGGCTCGCTGGCGGCAAGACCTCACCGAGGATCGGAACCGCCTGGCCACCTTGCACGCTGCTGCCAACCAAGTTGGCGCCGAACGCGATGACAAGCTCTGCAAGCTGCGGGCGCTGATCGCTGAGAAGGTGCGCAACCCGATCAACGCAGGCAACCGCAAGATCATCGTGTTCACCGCCTTCGCGGACACGGCCAGCTACCTGTACGAGCACCTGCACCACTGGGCGCGTAGTGAGTTGGGCATCGAGTCGGCCCTGGTGACGGGGGCAGGCTCGAACCGGACGACCTTGGGTGGCTTGCGCAAGGACCTCTCCTCGATCCTGACCTCGTTCTCGCCCCGTTCCAAAGAGCGCCCTGCAGCGCTGGCTGAAGAAGGCGAGCTGGACCTCTTGATCGCTACCGACTGCATCAGCGAGGGCCAGAACCTTCAGGACTGCGACTGGCTCGTCAACTACGACATCCACTGGAACCCGGTGCGGATCATTCAGCGCTTCGGCCGGATCGATCGCATCGGCTCGCAGAACACCAGCATCCAGCTTGTCAACTTCTGGCCCAACATGGAACTGGAGGAGTACATCGGCCTGGAGCAGCGCGTCAGTGGCCGCATGGTCTTGCTCGACATCTCCGCCACCGGCGAAGAGAACATCATTGAGCAGCAGTCTGGCGACCCGATGAACGACCTGGAGTACCGCCGCAAGCAGTTGCTCAAGCTGCAGGACTCGGTCATCGACCTGGAAGACCTTTCCAGCGGCGTCTCCATCACCGACCTCACGCTCACCGACTTCCGCATCGATCTGGCGCGCTATGTCGCCGCCCACCCCGGCAAGCTGGAAGCCATGCCTTTGGGCGCCATGGCCGTCACGTCCACGCAAGACGCCGACATCCCACCGGGCATCCTGTTCTGCCTGCGAGGAGTGGGGGAGGCGGCGCAGAAGTCCATCGATCCGAGCTACCCCTTGGCACCGATCTACCTGGTGCATGTGGGTGACAACGGGGCAGTGCTGTTGCCGTACTCCCAAGCCAAGAACACGCTGGATCGCTTCAAGCGTCTGAGCGTAGGCCGGGAGCTGCCGGACGCCGGCTGCGTGGCCCGATTTGGCAAGCAGACCCGGCAGGGGCAGGACATGCGCTACGCGCAAGACCTGCTGGCCGCTGCCGTGGCCTCGGTCGTGGGCAAGGGCGAAGAGCGCGCGGTCGCCAGCTTGTTCTCGCCGGGTGGCACACACGCCATGAAAGGCGAATTCGCCGGCATGAACGACTTCGAGGTGCAAGCCTTCTTGGTGGTCCTGCCAGGCAACAGCACCGTACCGATCAGCCCGGCAGCCGAGCCGGCCACGGCATGAGCGTGGACAGGGTCGTTGCGGCGCTGGAGCTACCAGCGCCCACGCGAGTCGATCAGCGGGTTCCGAAGAAGCTACTGACGGAGCAGGCAGCGGCCACGGCCGCCGACAAGCGCCAGATTCAGGATGGCGTCGCCGAGATCCAGTGGTTGGCGTCCCTGAAGCCGCACCTGGTCGGGGTGCCGGTGTTCAAGGACGAGCATCGTGAGTACCTGGAGATAGCGGTGCTCTCGCTCGTCCTGAAATCCGGCGCCAAGGCGGCTCGCCTGGTGGAACTGCTGCACCGGGCGGTCCCGTACCCGATGCTGCTCATCACCCAGTCCGACGCTGGCTTGAGCCTTTCGCTGGCCCATTTGCGTGCTGCCCAGAACGAGCGCGACAAGGTGGTGCTCGATGGCGCCGTGCACAGCGTGGCGCTCGATCTTGAAGCGAATGCGGCGGCTCCACTGGAGGCGCTCTCGCTCAGCCGGCAGCGCCGGGACGATCTGCGGTCCTTGTACGAAAGCTGGATCCACACCCTGCAAGCCTTCGGCATTGCGCGCGAGATTGGTCACTTTCGGCTGAGTGACTCGCCTGAACAAGCTGCCCAGCGCCACGAAGCCGCCAACCGCGTGCGGGAATTGAAGCAGCAACTGGCTCAGCGGCGCGCGGAGGCAGGCAAGGAGAAGCAACTGCCGAGGCAAGTGGCCTTGAACGCAGAGATCAAGCGCCTGCAGGCTGAGATCCAGCACCACACCGCCCGCATGCTCGGAGAGGCGAACCATGACTGAAGCCCAACCTGACACGGACTTGGCCGTCCTGGAGCGCGCCCTGCAGCGGGCCGATTTGCTGGACCAAGCCCTGATGCAGGCCCTTGACGCCGAGAACTACCGCCCTTTCGACCAATCCGACCGCATCTCCACCAGTGTGGCGGCAGCGTCTCTCGCCATCGAACATGGCCGGGCCATGCGCGTCTTGGTGGCCGAGGGCATGCTGACCGCCGCGCTGAGCCTGCTTCGAGTGCAGCACGAGGCCCTGGTCCGCGCCGTGTGGCTGCTCTACGCCGCCAGCGACCTGGCCATCAGCAAGCTCACCGCCCCGCTGAGCAAGGACGCCGAAGCGGCGGCCAACAGGCTGCCCATGATGGCTGACATGCTCAAGCAGCTGGACGACAAGCCGCAAGCGACGGTGCCGCTGATAGCGCTGCGGGCCTTCAAGGACAACAACGCGCCAGCTCTGAACTCGTTTGTGCACGGCGGCATCCACGCCCTGACGCGCAGCCGATCTGGCTACCCCGTGCCGCTACTGATTGCTGCCTTACGCAACGGCAATGGCCTGATGCTGATGGCTGTCATGATGCTGGCCATCTTGGCTGGGCGTCAGCCACTGGTTCACGCAGTGAGCCAGTTGCAGGCTAGCTTCAGCGCTGATCTGCCGCCGCCCATGCCCACTACGGAGCCGCCCGCTGGCGCAAGCAGCAGCGCTTTGGCATCCAACGACCCAGTTTGAACCTTTAGAAGAAGCTTTCCCCATGGCCATTGAACCTATTCAGCCCGGAGCGCCGGAGACGCAGAGCGCCAACCTCACCGCCGACAACATCGCGCGGCTGAAGGCGCTGTTCCCGGAGCTGGTGACCGAAGGCGCGCAAGGTGCTGCCATCAACCTGGACGTGCTCAAGGCCCTGGTGGGCGATGCCACTGTGACCGATGCGGATGAGAAGTACGGCCTGAACTGGCACGGCAAGCGCGCCGCCCGCCAGCTGGCGCTGACGCCCAGCACGGGCACGCTGCGGCCTTGCCGGGAAGACAGCGTGGACTGGGACACCACGCAGAACTTGATGATCGAAGGCGACAACCTGGAGGTGCTCAAGCTCCTGCAGAAAAGCTATGCCGGCAAGGTCAAGCTGATCTACATCGATCCGCCCTACAACACGGGTAAAGACTTCGTGTACCCGGACAACTTCCGAGACAGCATCCAGAACTATTTGGAGCTCACTGGTCAAGTGGAAGGCGGACGGCCGATAAGCACCAACACGGAGGCCAGTGGGCGATTCCATACCGACTGGCTTTCCATGCTCTACCCACGGATCCGCTTAGCAAAGAACTTGCTCCGCGACGACGGTGTCCTCTTTGTGTCGATTGACTCAACCGAAGTTGCCAATCTGCGCCTTGTGCTCGATGAGGTCTTCGGCGAGGAGTGCTTCGTTATCGATCTGATCTGGAAGAAGCGAGACGGAGCCCCCAATGATCGAAACATTGGCTCCGTCCATGAACACCTGCTTGTGTATGGCAAAGCCCTGGCGGGTGGTTCGACTAGGACTCTGGCAGAGGAGCGCCTCAACCTGATGCCTCGGACGGAAAAAGCAGATGCCGAGTACCAGGTGTTCAAAGAACCAGGGGGACCAGATCCAAGAGGCAAGTTCCGCAAGATCGACACCACTGCCAACGCCAAAGGAGGTCGCGATGTCGCGTCACTCCACTTCGGTGTTCGGAATCCCACCACGGGCGAGCTCTGCTATCCGCGTGATGGGACTTGCTGGCGGCATTCAAAGGAGGAAATGGATCGGCTCCAGGCAGACGGAAGGCTCTATTGGGGGGTCAATGGAACAGCCACGACCCCAATGCGCAAGCTCTTCTTGAGCGAAGCAAAGCAGGGTATGACGACCCCCTCCATCCTCCCAGACATGCCGCTGAATCAGCATGCGGCCAGAGAGTTGGAAGTGCTCTTTGGACAAAAGTCCGTCTTCGATACGCCCAAGCCAACCGAACTTCTTCGGCTGATCGCACACCTTGGAAGTGGGCGTAACGACATCTGCGTGGACTTCTTTGCGGGCTCTGGAAGCATGGGCGAGGCCGTCATGTTGCTCAACGCAGCAGACGGCGGCCAGCGTCGCTTCATACTTGTTCAGCTTCCGGAGCCAATCGGGGATTCATCGGACACCAAGATCTCGCGTGACTACTGTTTGAACTTGGGGCGACCAGCACTTGTCTCAGAGCTCACCAAGGAACGCTTGCGGCGTGCCGGACAAAGAATCAAAGCATCGGCGCAACCAGCTCAGATCGACACGGGGTTTCGCGCATTTCGCTTGGACTCGTCGAACATCAGAGCTTGGGCACCAAAGCGCGGCGACCTAGGTCAGTCGCTTCTCGATCACTTGGATCACGTAGTTTCAGGCCGAAGCGCAGATGACGTGCTCTACGAGCTTCTACTTAAGCTTGGGCTAGACCTATGCGTGCCAATCGAGTCAAAGGTCGTGGCGGGCAAGACCGTGCAAAGCATCGGCGGTGGCGTTCTCCTGGCCTGCTTGGACCAGTCGATCAAGGCCGCTGAAGCAGAGGGCCTGGCGCTCGGTATCGTGGCCTGGCATCGCGAGCTGCAAACGGCTGGTGATGTGACCTGCGTGTTCCGCGACAGTGCGTTCGAGAACGATGTGGCCAAGACCAACCTGGCCGCCCTCCTGGAACAGCACGGCATCGCCAAGGTGCGGAGCCTGTAAGCATGCCGCAGCCTGCGCAGCCCAAGATTTATCACATCTGCCATGTGGACCGGCTGCCGTCCATCGTGGCCAGCGGCGGCTTGCTGTCGGATGCGGAGCTTGCCCAGCGGGCGTTGCCGGGCACCGTGATTGGGATGAACCACATCAAACAGCGGCGCCTGAACGAGCTGAGGCTGAGCAGCCATCCGGCGCTCTTTGTGGGGCAGTGTGTGCCCTTCTACTTCTGCCCGCGCTCGGTGATGCTTTTCCTGATCCACAAGCGCAACTCAGAACTTTCCTACCAAGGTGGTCAGGACGCCATCGTCCACTTGGAGGCTGATCTGCATGCCACGGTGGCCTGGGCCAACGCGCAGCCCAAGCGCTGGGCGTTCACGCTGTCCAATGCGGGGGCGCGTTATTTCGAAGACCGGGCCGACCTGGCGCAGCTGAACGAGATCAACTGGGACGCGGTGCAGGCACGCCAGTGGCAGTCGGACAAGGAAGGCAAGCAAGCTGAGTTCCTGCTGGAGGAGCACTTCCCTTGGCACCTGGTCGAGCGGATTGGCGTGGCGAGCACGGCTGTGCATGCCCAGGTTGCCCACACTCTGCCGCCCCAAGGGCACCGACCGGCGGTGGAAGTGCGGGCTGATTGGTACTACTGAATGACGACGAACACGAGAACCGAACAAGGAGCTCACCATGATTGAGCTGACCAGCGGCGACATCCTCAAAGACGACTCGGACGCGATCGTCAACACCGTTAACTGCGTGGGCGTGATGGGCCGAGGCATTGCCTTGCAATTCAAGAACGCCTGGCCGAAGAACTTCGATGCCTATGCGGCCGCTTGCAAGCGCGATGAGGTGCAGCCGGGCCGAATGTTCATCTACGAAGTGGGGCAGCTGACCTCCCCACGTTTCATCATTAACTTCCCGACCAAGCGCCACTGGAAGGGCAAGAGTCGCATGGAAGACATCGAGTCCGGCCTGCAGGACCTGGTGAAGCAGATTCAGGCGCGGGGCATTCGCTCCATCGCGATCCCGCCCTTGGGCAGCGGCTTGGGGGGGCTGGAATGGACTGACGTGCGGCCGGTCATCGAAGCGGCTCTTGCTGACCTGGCAGACGTGCGAGTTCGCATCTACGAGCCCAAGGGGGCGCCGGAGTCGGACAAGATGCAGCACAGCCGGAACGTGCCGCCGATGACGGCCGGCCGGGCCGCCTTGGTGGAGCTGATGAATCGGTACGCGCGGGGGCTGCTGGACCCGACGATCAGCCTGCTGGAGGTGCACAAGCTGATGTACTTCATGCAAGCCGCTGGCGAGCCGCTGAAGCTGAACTACGTCAAGGCGCCTTACGGCCCCTATGCCGAGAACCTACGGCATGTGCTGCGCACCATCGAAGGCCACATGGTGGCTGGCTATGCCGATGGCGGTGACGCGCCCGACAAGCCTTTGAGCCTGGTGCCCGGCGCGGTGGAAGAGGCCAGTGCGTTCCTGGCGGCGCATGACGACACCCGAGCGCGCTTCGACCGCGTGGGCGAGCTCGTGGAGGGCTTTGAGACCCCGTTTGGGCTGGAGTTGCTGTCCACCGTGCACTGGACGGCGACCCAAGGGGATCCGCCGGCGAATGCCGAGGTGGTGACGTCCCGCATCTATGCCTGGAGTGACCGGAAGAAGCAGTTCACGCCGCGACAGGTTCGGATCGCCTTGGATGTTCTGGCCAACAAAGGCTGGATTGCCCCGATTCCCGCAGGAGCGAGCGCTTGAAGCTGCACTTCGAATCCGACCTGACCTACCAGTCCGAGGCCGTCAAAGCGGTCTTGGACCTTTTCAATGGTCAAGAGGTTTGCCGCACCGAGTTCACGGTGACCATGCGCGCCGCAAGCGACGCCACGACGCCCCTGCAAGGGATGCTGGAGGGCATGCAGGCGACCGACCAAGGTGGCATTGGCAACCGGCTCACGCTGCTGGACGAGGAGATCGAGACCAATCTGCGAGCGGTTCAGTTGCGCAATGGCCTGCCGCCCACGGCGCAGCTGTCTCCCGACTTCACCGTGGAGATGGAGACGGGCACGGGGAAGACCTACGTTTACCTGAAGACCATCTTTGAGCTGAACCGAAGCTACGGATTTACGAAGTTCGTCATCGTGGTGCCCTCGGTGGCCATCAAGGAAGGCGTGAACAAGACGCTGCAGATCACGCGCGAGCACTTCGAGACGCTGTACCCCGGCGCCAAGGGCTACGAGTTCTTCCAGTACGACTCCGGCAAGCTGGGGCAGGTGCGCAACTTCGCGACCAGTCCGAACGTGCAGATCATGGTTATCACGGTGGGCGCGATCGTGAAGTTTGGCGATGAGCAGGAGGCTGCGGCGGAAGAGGCAGACGAATTGCGGCGCCGAGAGAAGAGCAAGAACGTGATGTACCGCCCGAGCGAGAAAACGGGCGGAGAGAAGCCGATCGACCTGGTGCGGGCAACCCGACCGATCCTGATCGTTGACGAACCGCAGAGCGTTGATGGTGGCAAGGACGGTCAGGGCAAGAAGGCCTTGGCGTTGATGAATCCGCTGTGCACCTTGCGCTACTCGGCCACCCACGTCGACAAGCACAACATGGTCTATCGCCTGGACGCGGTGGATGCCTACGAGCAGAAGTTGGTCAAGCAGATCGAGGTAGCGGCTGCCACAGTAGAGCAAGGCTTTAACAAGCCCTACGTGAAGCTGTTGGCCGTGAAGAGCACCCGGGGCACGATCACGGCCACGGTTGAGTTGGACGTGATGACGCGCACCGGTGCAATCAAGCGCGAGGAGCGCCAGGTACAGGACGGCTTTGACCTTGAGCAGGAGACTGGCCGCGACATCTACGGGAACCTGCGCATTGGCGCGCTGCGTGTGGCCACCAAGAGCCCCAAAGCCGAAGCGCTGATGGAGCTGCACGTGCCGGGAGGTCAGGAGTTCCTGCAGGTAGGCGATGTTTGGGGCGGTGTGGAGCCTTTGGCTGTGCAGCGGGAAATGATTCGCCGCACCATCAAGGAACACCTGGACAAGGAGAAGCGCCTTCGTCCCATGAAGATCAAGGTGCTCAGTCTTTTTTTCATCGACGAGGTCAGCAAGTACCGCATCTACGACGAGCAAGGCAACGCTCAAAAGGGCGTGTACGCGCAAATCTTCGAAGAGGAGTACCAGCGCTGGGCGCGTCACCCGGACTACCAGAGCTTGTTCGGCGAGGTGGACCTGAGTGCAGCAGTGCACGAGGTGCACAACGGCTACTTTTCGATCGACAAGAAGAAGGTGGCTGGCAAGGTGGTCGAGGTGCTCAAAGACACCAGTGGCAGCACGGCCGCTGACGACGACACCTACAACTTGATCATGCGCGACAAGGAGACGCTGCTCAGCTTTGCGTCGCCCTTGAAATTCATCTTCAGCCACTCGGCGCTGAAGGAAGGCTGGGACAACCCCAACGTCTTCCAGATCTGCAACTTCAGCACGCGGGAGACGGAGCGCTGGCGCCGTCAAACCATCGGCCGTGGCCTGCGCCTTTGTGTGAACCAGAACGGTGAGCGCGTGCGCGGCTTCGAGGTGAACACGCTGACGGTGATCGCCAACGAGAGCTACGAGCAGTTCGCCGACAGCCTGCAGAAGGAGATCGAGGCCGACGGCTACCAGTTCGGCGTGGTGCCGGACCATCTGTTTGCAGGCATTGCCGTAGCGCAGGCAGATGGCAGCCAACAGCCTTTGGGTTTTGAGGCTTCCAAAGCGCTTGCAGAGCACTTGAGGGCGGCCAAGCTGATCGATGCCAAGGGCCGTGTGCAAGATGCGCTTAAGCCGCTCATCAAGGACGGATCGCTGCCCTTGCCGCCCGCTTTGGAGCCGCACCGTGCTCAGGTGCTGACGCTGCTCAAGAAGGTGGCGGGGCGCTTGGAGATCAAGAACGCTGACGAGCGCAAAGCCGTGCCGGTGCGACGCGCCGTGTTGGACAGCGAGGAGTTCAAAGCGCTTTGGGATCGCATCAAGTTCAAGACGACCTACCGTGTCAACTTCGACAACGACAAGCTGATTGCCGATTGCACCAAGGCGCTGCAGGAGATGCCGCCTGTGAGTCGGACCCGGCTGCAGTGGCGCAAGGCGGATATGGAAATTGGCCAGGCAGGGGTGCTGGCCCACGAGAAGCGCGGGTCGGATCAGGTCACGCTGAGCGAGGACGACATTGAGCTGCCTGATGTGCTGACCGAGCTGCAGAACCGCACCCAGCTGACGCGGCGCAGCATCGCCAAGATACTGGTGGACAGCGGCTCACGGTTGAACGACTTCAAGCGCAATCCGCAGCAGTTCATCCAGACGGCGGCCGAAGCGATCAACCGATGCAAGCGAACGGTCCTGGTCGAGGGGATCCGCTACCAGCGGCTGGGCAATGACGAGTTCTATGCGCAGGAGCTGTTCGAGCGGGAGGAGCTGACCGGCTACCTGAAGAACATGCTCCTGAACACCGAGCGGTCGGTCTATCAGCACGTGATCTACGACTCCGAGGTGGAGCGCGATTTCGCGGACCAGCTGGAGAAGAACGACGCCATCAAGGTCTACGCCAAGCTCCCGGGATGGTTCAAGGTGCCGACGCCGCTCGGGACCTACAACCCGGACTGGGCGGTGTTGGTGAGCACACCGACTGGGGACAGGCTGTACTTCGTGGTGGAGACGAAGAGCAATCTGTTCGGCTTGGCACTTCGGCCTGAGGAAGTCGCCAAGATCGAGTGCGGCAAGGCGCACTTCGAAGCCCTGTCGACTGAAGACGCTCCGGTGATCTACGAGAAGCTCAAGGATGTGGCTGGTTTGGTGGATCGGGCTCAGGCAGTGACCTGAGGGTCTGCCTCAGCGACCGTCCATGTGCAACGCTCACAACCATCCGCCTGGTTGCCCGTGTGGCTGGGGCGGTGTTTGGTATGGCCACAGCAACACCGAATCGGATTGGCTTTTCCGGCGTGAGCCAAGGCCCAGAAAGCTCGGGCAGCAGCGCGGCACCAGCTCTTTGTTGGCCGGCGGCTTCACTGTTCCGAACTCGCGGTGTCCTGTTTGCAATGCCTCGGTTTACTACTACGAGTCGCCGTACGGCGGTCGTGTGTTCTTTGACAGCTTAGGTCCGCCTTGGCCGAAACACCCGTGTACTTCCGGGGAGCGCTCAGCCGCTGCCAACGCTGCAGGGCCTTCTTGGCAGCTGCGCAGGTGGGAGTCCGTCACCGCCACCACGATAGAGCAACCGGGCAGAGCAGGGGACGTCTTTAGGCTCAGTGGTCGTCACGCAGGGCATGAGTTCAGCGCGTACTTCAGAGCGCATGAGATCGTCATGGCCGAGATCGTGCGAGTCCGCAAAGCAGGCACTGGCAGGTATGAGGTGTCAATCTTGGACTACGACACGGTGGCCAACTGCTGGTACGTCTGGGACGGGATGGTGTTCGTCTCTGAGGTCTCGGCGGAGCGAGGGACAAGTCTGACAAAGACCTTGATTCATTCGCACGTGGTTCCTGTGCCGGCCAAGGCTCTGCAGGGTGGCAATTCCGGGCGGGACGCCTCAGACGTCTACAAATGCCCCGACTGCAACGCGTCCGTCGGTTCCAAGAAGTTCGCCAGGCACTTGCGCCACGTCCACGGCTACCAGCCCCTCGGTTCACTATCAAAGATCACTGGTCGAATGATCCTGCCTGTGAGCTCTGACAAGGAAGACGGCGCGCAGTAGGCGGTTGGGGGATCTAGGAGCTCTCTGCGTTCGTTTGCAGTGTGCTGATCGTCGTCGCGTTATCCGCGACTGGAGCTGTAGCCATGGTGGCCGTAGCCGCTGTGCTTCGTGGCGGCTTTGCACATGTAGCTGGCGCGGTGAAAGAACTCTGCTATTGAACCTGGGTCCTCGCGACGAAGCAGGAACGCCGGGTTCTCCGGAAAGTGCACCAACTCCTTGGCCTGGTCGACTGGCACGCCCAGTGCGCTTGCCCATGCTGCGAAGACCCTGGTTGCCATGTTCTCCCCCGCAGACCGGAAGTTGCCAAGCCAGTTGTAGGCGTTGGCGTTCAGCAGGATCGTGCAGTGGTAGTGGACTCTTCCCCAGTCCCCAACCTCTCTCGCCCAGAAGTACCTCACCTTCGTGTCGTGTGCATAGGCAGCCATCTCTGAGGCGCGTGCACGGTTGTGCCGGATCTTTGCCTTCAGTGACTCAAAGAACTTCGAAATCGTGATGTTGGTAAAGCCATCGGCCTCGGCGTCAATCCATGTAGGGAGTCGGAGGTCGACACGGAATGCGAAGACTCTGGAGTACTGAGTCACTGCGCAGCTGGTGACGTCGTAGAGAGATTCCAGCATCTCCGTGATCATGGGCAGGTACTCGATCATGATCGGTAGCCCATTGAATAGCGGACTTGAATGCAGGTGATGGTTCCTGCTTGTTGTTTGGCTACTGAGTTTCATTTGATTCCCCGTGCGGCGGGTTTTGATTTCGATTTGCTCGTTTCAATGCGATCGTCTATTTGTTATTTGGTTGGCTCAGTCAATGAGATATTGTATTAATTAAATACTACCAATACCGAGTACTGGTTGCAAAGGGGATTTGGCGATTTGACTGGGTTAATTGAATTGGCTGTCTGTGAACTCAACAAGATATGCCAAAAATCTACTCTGGAAATTTAGGCATAAGGAAGACTGGCGCATGTTTCCCGCCCGAACGCAGGATCATGCGAGGTCACCATTTACTGTCTTCTGGGGACCCCACCACTGATGGCCGAGCACACGGTTCAGTGCTGGCCCAAAACGCCCAGCGTAGGCAGGTTGTCTGCTCGTGCGCGTGTCTGGTGGGATGGGCGAACGGGTGCCGCCACTCCATTAGCTCACTGCACAGTTTTTTCCTTCGGGTGCAAGGCTGCGTAGCGCGAACGCAGCCTAGCTGCCAGCTCACGGGGATGACGCATGCGTCACATCACCATTCGAAGATCCGGCATCGTCGACTCGACGGGCGGGCGCGCCGTATGATCGCAACGACTGGGCGTGCATGCTGAAGATCAGTAGTGCTGCACAATCGGCGAAGCATCAACATTGCTTCTGGAAGAAGGCTATAAAGCGTCTTGCAAGCCTCATGAGAAGGGCTTGAATGCGTCTTGAAAACTTCATGAAGAAGGCTTGAGTACATCTAGAAGGCATCTGGATGGCATCTTGATGACTTCTAGAAGCCAGACGAGCAGAGGCGACGCTCCCGACTGAACTGCTACGACTTCTACCTGCTGGAGGCTTGTCTATGGCTGTCAATGATGGGTTCGACATGTGTGGCCTGATTGGCCTCCCCGAGCGGTCCACGCGTGTCGAGAACTTCGTCTGGGTCTATCTGGCTCAGATGTCCCCCACTGCAGACTTTTTGGACTCGACAACACTCCCAGATCGCCACTGCTGGGGGTATTTGAATGCACAGCAACTTGTGCTGTCTCAAATCCGGTATGCAGTGCAAACCAATTGGATCCCAGATGGCGACTTGAGTTGGCTGACTGACGATGTACGGCAGTGCGGATGGGTTCAGCTATACATCGCCAGGGCAATGCAGGCCGCCAAAGCCATCGCCCCGCCGGAACGGATCGTTTATGTCCTGATGGAGGAGCGGATTCCAGTTCATTTGGATGGCGCTGACCGAAGCGTTGCACTGGTGGACTACTGGTCTTCGTGCATACCCGGTGACCTGAACCAAAGGCGTCTAGCAGTCAACCAGCTGAGGGCCGACTGGCTTCGGCAGGTAAAGGCCGATCAAAGACTCGCCTGGCTGGACAGTGAAGACGCTGAGGATCGGCGGGCGTGGTTTTTGGAGAGGCTGAAGGCCAGCCTTCCTTTGATCCAAAGTCAGTTGGCCGTACCTAAAAATCACGGCGCACTTCTGAATCTGCTCAGCTATCTCCAGATCCATCCTGCAGAGCTTGAGCTTTTGAATATCAAGGCCAAGCGAGACTTCCTACAGCAGGTGCGGCGAGCGACGAACGCCAATAAGCGACAGTGCAACTTCGTCCTTGACGAGAGGACCGTGGTCAAGCTCAAAGGGTTGGCGCGGAAGTATGGTGTCCCACAGACGGCGGTGATCGAAATGCTGATCCAGGAGGAGGCGGACAAGCACTCGCTCATCCCCAATCGGCTGCTGAGCCGCAGTGTTCAGCCACTGGCTCCGGGCGTGTAGCCCGCATGGTCACCCTCTGCGCTACGCATTGATTGCGCGGTGGCCGGCTGGGCGTACGCCTGTCGGCTCCGAAGTGCCTGAGGCAGTCGATAGGCATGAGTCGGTGGCTCGCTGTGACGCGCTGTCGATCTTGGTGGCGACGCTGCAAGCCGGTCGCTGGTGCGCTCCAAGAAACGATCAAACTTGAAGGCAACGACGCCCTCTTCAGAACCTGACCTTTCTCAGTGCGTCTTCCAGACGCGCCGCCGCGAAGTCCGGGGTGCCTGAGTCCTTGAAGCCGGCGAGCTCCAGCAGGTAGCGGAGCCAGTCGCCGTGGGTCCTGGGTTCCTCGACGCACCACTCAAGAAACTCAGCTGGAGTGACAGTTGACGACCTGGCGGCTTCGCCCTCATCTGCATCAACTGCGTTCCATGCTCTGAGGATCCTGCGTGCATCGTGGAGTCGGCCGTCACTCGGGTGCAGGTGCTTGCCGTCGAGACCGGTCCCGCCATCGGGAATGCCGTCACAGTGCGGTGGTGGTTCAACGCCGGACACGATCAGCGCAGCCATTGCGGACGACCAAGTCGTCATGCGCATGTAGCCCATCAGCCTTGAATTGAGCTGGCCGCCCACGAGGAGCGCTTCGGCCAAATTGGTGACAGCGGGCTGGACGTCTGGGCTGCCGGCTAACGCGCCACTGGACGCCAAGGCCGATCTTGTTACGCGCGGCAGCACTGGAGCCGTCTGGGCAGCGTTTCGGGTGGGCGGCTGCTGCGAACCTGGGGTCGCGCAACCCTGTAGCCATCGATCGACCTCCTCAAGATACCAACCGACGGCAGCCCCGCCGAGGGAGAACGATCGAGGAAAGCTCGGGTCGTGCCTCGGCGACTTGGCGTCCATCCGGTCGTAGATCGCAGACCGAGACAGGCCTGTGTGCTTGATGAGTTCCTTGAGGCGAATGACGCGACTGGCCATGAGTCTTCTTTCCGATCCCAAGTCAAAGCGCCGTTGCAGCTGACGGGGGTGTTGCCGCACCGTGCAGGCAACAGCGAACCAGATGCCGTTCTGGAGTGCATCTGACCGACTGTAGGCCGGTCATGCTGACTGCCCTTGATTAGTGTTCACCTTTGCAAGTTCACTTCGAGCTGCAGAAGGCTGCCCAGTCCCGCATCAGAGCCTGGCGCTTGGCGAACTGCGTTCCGCGTTGATAGGCGCGCTCGACGGCATCGGGCAACTGATGGGCTAGCGCATGCTCTGCCACCTCTCGGGGGAACATCGTCTCCTCGGCGGCCCACATCCTGAACGTGGCGCGGAAACCGTGAGCTGTGGCGGCCATGCCATTAGGGTCAAGCCACAGGGGACTCTTCTCCAGCTCATTCATCCGGCGAATCACTGCCGTCAGCGACATGTCGGACAGCGGCTGGCCCTTCGTGCCTGGAAAGACAACCGATGCTGCCGTTTTGGCTTTGTCGTTGTCTTCATTTGTTGAAAGCGACTCCTGCAGATCGCGAGCTGATGCCAAAAGGTCCAGCACTTGTTGGGACAGCGGAACCTGATGCTCCCGTCCGGCCTTCATGCGCTCTGCCGGGATCGTCCAGACCTTCGCTTCCAGATCGAACTCTGACCAACGAGCGCCGCGCACTTCGCCCGATCGACAGGCTGTCAGGATCGCGAACTCCAGCGCTCGAGCCGACGTTCCTTCCCGTGCTCTTAGCGCCCTCATGAACGCTGGCAACTGTTGCCAGGGAAGCGAAGGGTGGTTCTTCGTCCTAGTGGTCTTGCTGATGGTGGCGAGCAGGTTCTCCAAATGCCCGCGCCATCGAGCCGGGTTGTCGCCGGTTCGCAACCCGCTCGTGGTTGCCCAACCGAGCACGGACTCGATGCGGCCTCGCAAGCGAGTGGCCGTCTCAGTTTTGGCGTCCCAGATCGGGGCAAGGCAGCGAACGACCAATGCCGTGTCGATCTCAGCGACCGGCAAGTGACCGAACACCGGGCTTGCGTAGGTGGCCAGCGTGTTGGTCCATTGATCGATGTGCTTCGCGTTCCTCCAGCCAGCCTTGTGGGCCTGGATGTAGGCCTTTGCACATTGATCGAAGGTCATCGCCCGAGCGCGTTCAAGCGCCATGGTCTCTCGCTGCTGCTTCTTGAGGAGGAGGGGGTTGTTACCTTCCAGCAGGACTCGCCGAGCCTCCAGCGCCTTTTGCCTGGCCTCTGCCAAGCTCACGGTGTGTGTGGGCCCAAGGCCCATGCCGTAGGCCTTGCCTTCCTTCATGTATCGGAACAGCCAGCTCTTGACGCCAGCCTTCGTCACCTGCAAGGTAAGGCCCCCGCCATCCCCATAGAGGCCGGGCTTTGTGATCTTGCTCACTTGCAGCGCAGAGAGCTTGTTCAGTTGCCTTGGCATGAGTTCGAATCCGACACTTTTTGACTATCAACGCGACTATCAAACTATAGTCGGATTGGATGGGATTTCGTCGGAATCCATAGGACGAAGAAATTCTCTCAAGCCATTGATGCGTAAGTCTTTTGGGACTCTGTTGGACGCGCTCGGATTGCTCACGGAAGGACTCCGACTCCGCCAGTGCTTCGCTTGCTGCTTGCAAGCTTGCCTGGAAATGAAAACGGCTCCTTGATTGGAGCCGTTTGTCTTTGTGGCGTGTCCAGGCCCTACTTGCGCATCAGGGTGGACTTGCCAAAAAGGGACTCGATGAGATCCACCGCAACCTGCGCGGTGCGGTTCTTCTCGTCCAGCGCCGGATTGAGTTCCATCACGTCAAGCGAGGCCATGCGGCCCGTGTCGGCGATCATCTCCATGCACAGATGGGCTTCCCGGTAGGTGGGGCCGCCGGGTACGGTGGTGCCCACGCCAGGGGCCATCACCGGGTCGAGGAAGTCGACATCGAAGCTGACATGCAGGTGAGTGTTGGCATCCAAAGTGGCAAGGGCCAGTTCCATGGTGTGTCGCATGCCCACCTCGTCGATGTAGCGCATGTCGAACACCTCCAGATCCTGCTCGTGCACGAAACGTTTCTCCCCAGGGTCGACGCTGCGGATGCCGATCTGGCGCACCACCTTGGGCGAGATGGCGGGAACCGTGCCCCCAATTTCCACGAGTTCGCGCGGGCCGAAGCCACACAGCGTGGCGACCGGCATGCCGTGGATGTTGCCGCTGGGCGTGAGTTCGCTGGTGTTGAAGTCGGCATGGGCGTCCAACCACAGCACACGCAGTTTCTTACCGGTCTCGCGGCAGTGGCGCGCCACGGCACTGATGGACCCGATGGCCAAACAATGATCACCGCCCAACAGGATGGGCATGCGCCCGCCCTTGAGCACGCCGTACACCGCTTCGTGCACCGCTTGGTTCCAGGCCACGACTTCCGGCAAATGGCGATAGCCATCTAGCGGGGGCTGCCAAGGGTTCGTGGGGCCGATGAGGTTGCCACGGTCCTCCACATCGACGCCGCGCGCGCGCAAGGCTTCTGCGAGCCCAGCCACGCGAAGGGCCTCGGGGCCCATCGAGGCGCCGCGCGCCCCGGCGCCGATATCGGTGGGAGCGCCAATCAGGCTGACTGGGGAAGCATTCATAGGGTGCAATGAGCGTTGTTTTTCAGATCGTATTCGTGCTCCAGCAATTGCCAGGCTTCCTCGGCGGAATCGACGAATCGGAACAACTTTTCGTCGCCTGGGCTGATCATGCCGCTCTCCACGAGGTAGTCGAAGTTGATCAAGCGAGACCAGAACTCGCGGCCGAACATGAGGATGGGGCGGGCGCGGCACTTGCCCGTCTGAATCAGGCAAAGGGCCTCGAACAACTCGTCCAGCGTGCCGTAGCCACCCGGGAAGGCGACCAACGCCACGGATCGCATCAGGAAGTGCAGCTTGCGCATCGCAAAGTAGTGGAAGCGAAAGCACAGCTCGGGGGTGATGTAGGGGTTTGGATACTGCTCGTGAGGCAGCACGATGTTCAGGCCAATGCTCTTTCCGCCGGCCTCGTACGCCCCTCGGTTGCCCGCTTCCATGATGCCGGGGCCGCCGCCAGTGACGACATAGATGGGTGTGCCACAGGCTTGCGTCTCACGGGTCACGATCTCGGCCAGGCGGCGCGCCTCTTCGTAATAGGCACTCATGCCGAGTTGCTGGGTCGCGCGCCGCTCGGCCACCGTGTCGCCTCGGGCTTGCGCGTCGGCCAGTTCTTCGCGAGCGCGTGCCGGCTCTGGAATTCGGGCGCTGCCGAAGATGACCAGAGTGGCTTCGATGCCCGCTTCCTGCTGAAGCAACTCGGGCTTGAGCAGTTCCAGTTGCATGCGTACTGGGCGCAGCTCGTCTCGAACCAGGAAGTCCTCGTCAGCGAAGGCTAGGCGGTACGACGGTTCTCCGGCTAGATCGCTGGCAGGCGGTGGTCGGCGCAGTTCCTCCAACGCCGAGGGGAAATTGCGTTCGCGGAGGTGCTTGTGTGGGGACATCCAGGTCTCCTTGTTGCCTTCCTGGCAGGGGCGTGAATGATTTCAGGGCAGGTGGCCGCACACGGGGCATTGAGCGTCGCGTCGCACTTGCAGGTGCTGGGACTCGAGGCTACGACCATCAAACAGCCAAAGCTGCCGCGCCAGGGCACTGCCCAACCCGGCCAGGTGCTTGAGGGCTTCGCCGGCCTGTAGCACACCCGCCTGTCCGACAAGCGGTGCGAACACGCCGAGCAGAGCGCAGGGCGCATCCGCCACGACAGCGGACGGGGGAAACAGGCAGGCATAGCAGGGGCTGTCCGCCTGGCAAGGGTCATATAGGCTGGCTTGTGCTTCCCAGCCAACGGCTGCAGCCCAGGCCAACGGCCTCTTTGCTTTCACGCAAGCCGCGTTGACGGCATGCCGCGTGGCGTAGTTATCGCTGCAGTCGAGCACCAGGTCTGCTTGTTCCAGCCATCCGGGCAGGGTGCTGGCATCGGCGCGCTGCATCAGCGGCGTCACCCGCACTTCAGGGTTGAGGGCGGAAAGGGCTTCCGCGGCCGATGTCACCTTGGCCTCTCCGATGCGCGATTCGGTGTGCAGCACCTGCCGCTGCAGGTTGGTCAGGTCAACGGAGTCCGCATCGGCCACCATCAGGTGACCGACACCTGCGGCAGCAAGGTAAAGCAGCGCCGGACTGCCCAGCCCACCTGCACCGACCACAAGCACCGTCGCATCCAGCAAGCGCTGTTGCGCCACTTCGTCGAATCCATCCAGCAGCAGATGGCGCGCGTAGCGCTGCAGCTGCCGGTCGTTCACTTCGCGGCGGCCTTGCGCTCCACGACAGTCTTGGACGCCATCACAGGCTTGCCCTGCAGCTGGTTCAGTGCCTGCCGCAGTGGCCAGTCCTCGGCGCTGCCGAAGTCGGGGAGGGGCTTGATGTTGTCGCCCTTGGCGCGAAGGTTCTCCTCCAAGCGCTTGCGCTCGGCCTCCCGTGCCTTGGTTTCTTCGTCTTCCTTCTCGTTGCCGGTCAGGTGCTTGGCCAAGTCGGCCTCACGCGTGCGCAGGGCGCCGATCAGGTTGCCCTCCTCGGTCTCGTCCAGCATCACATCGGGCACGATGCCGCGAGCTTGAATGGAGGTGCCCTTGGGCGTGTAGAAGCGCGCCGTGGTGAGCTTGACCGCCGTCTCCGCACTGAGCTGGCGAATGGTCTGCACGGACCCCTTGCCGAAAGTCTGCGCACCCATCAAGGTGGCGCGCTGGTGATCCTGCAGCGCACCAGCCACGATTTCGCTGGCCGAAGCCGAGCCTTCGTTGACCAGCACCACCAGGGGCACAGACTTCAGCGCCGCAGGCAGGCGGCGCAGCGGATCGCCCTGGCCACGCCGAGCGTAGTGCTCGGGGCTCGCGCGGAAACTGGCCTGCGAACTCACCAGTTGACCCTTGGTGGAAACCACCTCCACACCCGCCGGAAGGAAGGCGGCGGCCACGGCGATGCCGCCTTCGAGCACGCCGCCCGGATCGTTGCGCAGATCCAGCACCAAACCCTTCAGTTGAGGATCCTGCTTGTAAAGCTCCTCCAGCTTGCGTGCAAAGTCCTCGACCGTGCGCTCCTGGAACTGCGAGATGCGCAGCCAAGCATAGCCAGGCTCGATCATCTTGGCGCGGACCGACTGCACCTTGATTTCCTCGCGCACGATGGTCACCGGGAAGGTGCGGTTCTCGCTGCGGCGGAAGATGGTCAGCACGACCTTGGTGGCAGGTTCGCCGCGCATGCGCTTGACGGCTTGGTCCAGCGTGAGTCCGCGCACGGCGGTGTCATCAATGCGTGTGATGAGGTCGTTCGTGCGAAGCCCGGCGCGGAATGCCGGAGATCCTTCAATGGGCGAAACGATCCTCACGAGGCCGTCCTCTTGACCGATCTCGATACCCACGCCGACGAACTTGCCGGTGTTGCTCTCGCGGAATTCGCCGAAGTGCTTCTTGTCCAGATAGACCGAATGCGGATCGAGGCCGGCCACCATACCCTTGATGGCGTCATTGATGAGCGCCTTGTCGTCCACCGGTTCGACATATTCCGCCTTGAGCAGTCCGAATACGGCGGCGAGCTGCTGCATTTCTTCCAGCGGCAAGGGCGCTTGCCCAGTGCGCGCCACGGCGCTGAACTGCAGAGTCGTCAATGCCCCGGCCAAGGCTCCCACGCTGATCCAGCCGACTGCCTTCCATTTCGCGCCCATGATGCCCTTCGTCCTCTGATGAACCGCTGCGGGCCAGTATAGGGAGCGGCCCCATTTGTCAGCCGTCCTCAGCTTGCCACGGCAGGCCGTGGCGTGGCGAAGGTCACCACATGGTCGACCTGGGCTCGGATGCCGATCCACTCACCGACTGCATGGTCATGGTGCGAGGGCACGCTGGCCACGAGAAGGGTGCCGTCGGCCAGCCGCAGGCGGTAGAGGAACTCGGCCCCGCGAAACACCTTGGCCTCGATGCAGGCTTTCACCGGCGCCGCGTCATCGTGCACCACATCGTCCGCGCGCAGCAGCACGTCGACCGTCCCATCGCCCTGCGGCAGCGGGCAGTCGGTGGCATGCTCCAGTAGTCCCAACGGCGTGCGCAGTTGCCGCCCTTCCAGGTGCGCCGTTGCGAACACGCCATGGCCGATGAAGCCGGCCACGAAACGAGTCGCCGGGCGGTGGTACACCGTGTAGGCGTCGTCCCATTGATCCAACCGACCTTGTTGCATGACGCCGACCCGGTCGCCAATCGCGAAGGCTTCGGCCTGGTCGTGGGTAACGAAGAGCGCCGTGCTGCCTTCCTGCTTGAGGATGCCTCGCAACTCCTGGCTGAGTGCCTCACGTAGGTCCACGTCCAAGCTCGAGAAAGGCTCATCGAGCAGCAGCAGGGCAGGCGCGGGTGCCAGCGCTCGCGCCAAGGCCACGCGTTGCTGCTGACCGCCAGAAAGCTGGTGGGGCAAACGCTTGGCCGCATGGTCCAAGCCGACCAGTTGCAGCATGCGTTCCACCCGTTCACGCTGCTGAGCGGTGGGGTGGCGGCGAAGGCCGAAGCCCACGTTCTCCTGCACGGAAAGGTGCGGAAACAAGGCGAAGTCCTGAAACACCAGTCCGACTTGGCGCTCCTCGGGAGGCAGGTGCACGCCCGGGCCGCTGAGGAGGCGCTCTCCGAGTTGAATGCACCCGCTGTCGATGCGCTCCAGGCCAGCGATGGCGCGCAATAGCGAGGTCTTTCCGCAGCCCGATGGCCCGATGAGCACGCCGATTTCGCCCTGTCGCAGCAGCAAATGGGCGTCACGCACCGCCAACACGCCGCCGCCCCGCTGCGGGTAGCGCAGTCCCACTCCTTCGAGTCGCAAGTCCATGTGCCTATGATATCGGCGGGGTGCAAATGCACCTTATTCGCATTTTAGCTGGATCAAGGCGAGGCATGGGTGCCTCGGCGCAGGCTGGCCGACCTTTTGACGCATGGCAATCTGGCTCCTCTTTTTTTTTGCTCTGGCCTTGGCATTGCCGGTGTTGTCCGTGCTGGGTGCCTGGCTGGCGCTGGATGCGACGGCCTGGGCGCAGTGGCAGCACCTGCTGGACACCGTGCTGCCTGGCTATGCGGCACAGACTGCCTTGTTGGCCTTGGGTGTGGGCTTGGGCACCCTGGTGGTGGGAGGCGCCAGCGCCGCACTGGTCTCGTTGTTTGAGTTTCGCGGTCGCCGTTTCTGGGACGTGGCGCTGCTGCTGCCCATGGCCATGCCAGCCTACGTGGCTGCCTACGCATACACCGACGCCTTGCAGTTTTCTGGCCCGCTGCAGACGGCCTTGCGAGAGACCTATGGCTGGCAAGGCGCACTTTGGGGCGACGTGCGGAGCCTGCCGGGCGCCGTTGTCCTCTTTGTGGCCTGCCTCTACCCCTATGTGTACCTGCTGACGCGCACCGCGCTGGCCGAGCGTGCAGCGCCTTTGATGGAAGCCGCGCGTCTGCTCGGTGCATCGCTGCCGCGCCGCGTTCTGGAAGTGGCCATGCCCCTGGCCCGCCCCGCTTTGGCTGCAGGTGTGATGCTGGCGCTGATGGAAACGCTGGCTGATTACGGAGTGGGAAGCTATTTCGGCCTGAGCACCTTGAGCACCGGCATTTACAAGGCGTGGCTGGTTCAGAACGATCGCTTCGCTGCCGCACAGTTGGCTTCCGTGCTGCTGGCAGTGGTGGTGCTTTGTCTGGTGGCCGAGCGGCGCGCGCAGGCGCGCTTGCGGTTCGCTCAGGTGCGTGCAGCCGCACCTGGGGGCGGGCGCCAGCCCTTGCATGGCGCATTCGCCTTGCTTGCCCACCTGCTGCTGGCTGTGCCCCTGCTGCTGGGTTTTGTGCTGCCCGTGCTGGTGTTGCTCCGCATGGTTTGGCTGGAGGCGAAGTACGGGGAATTGGAGCAGCCTTGGGTGCGCTTCTTTGATGCTGCGGGCAACAGCCTCCAGTTGGCGCTGCTGGGCGCGCTGCTCACCTTGCTCGTCGCCCTTTTGCTGTCAGCCGCTCAGCGGCTCAGCCCTGGGCGAGGCGGCGTGCGCCAGCGAGCGGTGGCGGCAGCCAACGCGCTCGTCGGCCTTGGCTATGCGGTGCCCGGCGCCGTCATCGCGATTGGCCTGCTGTTGCCGCTCGTCTGGCTGAGAGACTTTTGGCCCGGCCTGACGGTGTGGATCACGGGCACGGTGGCCGGTCTGCTGATGGCCTACATGGTTCGATTCAGCGGTGTAGCCCTTCAAACGGTGCAGTCGGGCTACGCACGCGTTCCGTTGACGTTGGACGACAGCGCACGCTTGCTCGGCCTGACGGGTGGACGCCTTTGGTGGAGCGTGCACCGGCCGTTGCTGCAGCGCTCGGCCCTTGCAGCGGCTTTGCTGGTTTTCGTGGACGTGATGAAGGAGTTGCCGGCGACGCTGGTGCTGCGGCCTTTCGACAGCGACACCCTGGCCGTGAGCGCCTACCAACTGGCGCGGGACGAGCGGCTGGCGGAGGCTGCCTTGCCGGCCCTGGCCATCGTGCTGGTGGGATTGCTGCCGGTGCTGCTGCTGTGGCGCGCCATGCGCTTGCGCTGACTCAGCGCCAAGCGGTGGCCGCGCCAGCAGGAATCGAACCTGCATCTGACCCTTAGGAGGGGCCCGTTCTATCCATTGAACTATGGCGCGAGCAGTGATCCTGCTGGGCGAAGGTCCTGGGCTTCAGCGGGACACGATGCCGGCTGGCTCCGCGTCCGCGAAGCGCCTCTGGCGCCACGGCGGCACCAACGGCCGGGTCAGCGACATGCTGGCGGAGAGGGCGGGATTCGAACCCGCGGTGGGCTGTTAACCCACACACGCTTTCCAGGCGTGCGACTTAAACCGCTCATCCACCTCTCCGAAGCCGGCCATTCTAGCCGGTCAAGTCTTGCCGGCCTTCAGCAGCGCCATGGCGGTGCCGATCAGCCCACTGACTTCGGTCATGTTGCCGGGCACGATCATCGTGTTGTTCTTTTGGGCAAGCTGCGCATACGCGTCCACGGCCTTCTCGGCAACCTTGAGCTGTACCGCCTGATCGCCTCCGGGTTGCTGAATGGCCTCGGCGATCTTGCGGATGGCGTCAGCGCTGGCCTCGGCCACCGAAAGAATGGCTGCGGCCTCGCCCTGGGCCTTGTTGATCTCGGCCTGCTTTTCCCCTTCTGATCGCGCGATGGCCGCTTCGCGTTCACCAGTGGCGATGTTGATCTGCTCCTGGCGACGGCCTTCGGAGGCGGCGATCAAAGCTCTCTTCTCGCGCTCCGCGGTGATTTGGGCTTGCATCGAGCGCAGGATTTCCGCCGGAGGCGTGAGATCCTTGATCTCGTAGCGCAGCACCTTCACGCCCCAATTCAGCGCTGCTTCGTCGAGGGCCTGCACGACAGCGATGTTGATCGAGTCGCGCTCCTCAAAGGTTCTGTCAAGCTCCATGCGGCCGATCACCGAGCGCAAGGTGGTTTGCGCAAGCTGGGTGATCGCAACGATGTAGTTGCTGCTCCCATAGGAGGCACGCATTGGATCAGTGACCTGGAAGTACAGGATCCCGTCGACGGCAAGCTGCGTGTTGTCTTTGGTGATGCAAACCTGGCTGGGCACGTCCAGGGGAATTTCCTTCAGCGAGTGCTTGTAGGCGAGTCGGTCGATGAAGGGGACCAATAGGTGCAGGCCTGGGCTCATTGTGCGGTCGTACTTGCCCAGGCGCTCGACCACGAAGGCGTGCTGCTGGGGCACGATGCGGATGGCGCGCGAAACGAAGAAGACGGCGATGACGGCGAGGACGAGGGCGATTTCCATGTCTTTATCCCTGGGAGACGAGTTCGAGTTGATTGCCGTTCAAGGCCTGGATGCGGAACAGACCAGGCTGCGGTTGTCCTTCACCGGCGTACCGCGCCCTCCACTGAGCACCACGGTACTGCACCTGGCAATGCCCTTGGGCGTCCCAGGCCTGCACCTGCACGGTTTCGCCAACATCCAGATTGACGTTGCGATCTGCCTGGACCGGCACGCGTTCAGCCCGCGTCCGACGGCGGTATTGGTACCAAACGCTGGTACCGAGCAGCGCCGTCACCGAAGCGACAACGAGTTGATTGGTGAAGCTCAGGCCGGCATGCGCGCCGAGCGCCGCAGCAGCAGCCGACAGGGCCAACACCAGCAAGTAGAAAGTGCCAGTACTCAGTTCAGCAGCCACCAGCACCCCAGCCAGCACCCACCACAGGGTGGAGTCTTCCATCACAGCACCTCCTTTGGTGTCTATCGAGTCTGCTCAGTTTAGGTTTGCATCTCTGCCCACGGGCGCACTGGCAACCCTAAACTGCGCGCCCCTTTTTCTGGCCCGCCACAGGAGCCGCCCGATGCTGCGTTTTCACTTTCCCATCGTCATCATTGACGAGGACTACCGCTCCGAAAACGCCTCAGGCCTGGGCATTCGAGCATTGGCGGATGCGATCAAGAAGGAGGGCATGGATGTGCTGGGCGTCACCTCCTACGGTGACCTGAGCCAGTTCGCCCAGCAGCAAAGCCGGGCTTCGGCCTTCATCCTGTCGATCGATGACGAAGAGTTCACACCGGGGCCCGACCTCGATCCGGCGGTGCTCAACCTGCGCAAGTTCATCGAGGAGATCCGCTTCCGCAATCCGGACATCCCGATCTACGTCTACGGTGAGACGCGCACCAGCCAGCACTTGCCGAACGATGTGTTGCGCGAACTGCACGGCTTCATCCACATGTTCGAGGACACGCCGGAGTTCGTGGCGCGTCACATCATTCGCGAGGCGAAGAGCTACCTGGACGGATTGGCGCCGCCCTTCTTCAAGGCCTTGATGGACTATGCCCAGGACGGCTCGTACAGCTGGCACTGTCCGGGTCACAGCGGTGGCGTGGCCTTCCTGAAGAGCCCGGTCGGTCAGATGTTCCACCAGTTCTTTGGCGAGAACATGCTGCGGGCGGACGTCTGCAATGCGGTCGAGGAACTCGGCCAGTTGCTGGACCACACCGGGCCGGTGGCGGCTTCAGAGAAGAACGCGGCGCGCATCTTCAATGCCGATCACTGCTTCTTCGTGACCAACGGTACGTCGACCTCCAACAAGATGGTCTGGCACCACACGGTGGCGCCGGGCGATGTCGTGGTCATCGACCGTAACTGCCACAAGAGCAATCTGCACGCCATCATCATGTGCGGCGCAATCCCGGTCTTTCTGACCCCGACGCGCAACCACTACGGGATCATCGGCCCGATCCCCGAGAGCGAGTTCAGCCCCGAAGCCATTCGCGCAAAGATCGCCGCCAATCCGTTGCTCGCGCATGTGGATCCTGCAAGCGTGAAGCCGGCCATCCTCACGCTGACGCAGAGCACCTATGACGGTGTGCTGTACAACACAGAGACCATCAAGAAGAAGTTGGATGGCTACGTGCCTACGCTTCACTTCGACGAAGCTTGGCTGCCGCACGCGGCGTTCCACGACTTCTATGGCCAGTTCCACGCCATGGGCAAGAACCGCCCGCGCCCGACGGAGGCCATGGTCTATGCCACGCAGAGCACACACAAGCTGCTCGCCGGCATCTCGCAGGCTTCTCAAGTGCTGGTGCAGGACTCGCAGACGGTCAAGCTGGACAAGCACCTCTTCAACGAGGCCTACCTGATGCACACCAGCACCAGTCCTCAGTACTCCATCATTGCCAGTTGCGACGTTGCGGCGGCCATGATGGAGCCGCCCGGGGGCACTGCGCTGGTGGAAGAGAGCATTCGTGAAAGCCTCGACTTCCGGCGCGCCATGCGCAAGGTCGACGAGGACTACGGCGACGATTGGTGGTTCAAGGTCTGGGGGCCGGACTTCCTGCGCGCCGAGGAGGGCAGTGAGCCGGTGGCCGCCGACTGGATGCTGCATGCGGACGAAGACTGGCATGGCTTTGGCGCCATCGCCGAGGGCTTCAACATGCTGGACCCGATCAAGTCCACCATCATCACGCCGGGCTTGGACATGCAGGGGCGCTTTGCTGCGAACGGCATCCCGGCTTCGGTGGTGACGAAGTTCCTCGTCGAGCACGGCGTGGTGGTCGAGAAGACGGGGCTCTACTCCTTCTTCATCATGTTCACCATCGGCATCACCAAGGGCCGCTGGAACACCTTGCTGACGGCCTTGCAGCAATTCAAAGACGACTACGACCGCAATGCGCCCCTATGGCGCATCCTGCCGGAGTTCGTGGCCAAGTTCCCCAAGTACGAGCGTATGGGCTTGCGGGATCTCTGTCAGGCCATTCATCAGGCGTACGCGGAGGGCGACATCGCCCGGCTGACCACCGAGATGTACCAGTCCAACCTGCAGCCGGCCATGACGCCCACCGACGCCTATGCCTGCATTGCGCAACGCAAGACCGAACGGGTGGACATCGATGCGCTTGAAGGGCGTATTACGACCTCGATGCTCACCCCCTACCCGCCGGGCATTCCCTTGCTGATCCCTGGCGAGCGCTTCAACAAGAAGATCTGCGACTACCTCAAGTTCACGCGCAGTTTCAACGCTCGTTTCCCGGGCTTCGCCACCGATGTGCACGGCTTGGTGCACGAGACGGACGAAGACAGCGGCCGTGGCCGCTACTACGTGGACTGCGTGAAGGGCTGATCAGTCGATATTGGCCAGGGCTACCTGGCTGAAGCCGCCGTCCACGTACAGGATCTCGGCCGTGATGCCAGCGGCCAAGTCCGACAGCATGAATGCTGCGGCATTGCCGACGTCATCGATCGTCACATTGCGGCGCAAGGGTGCGCTGGCGGCAAAGGTGTTGAGCAATTTGCCGAAGTCCTTGATGCCGCTGGCCGCCAAAGTTTTGATGGGGCCGGCCGAGATGCCGTTCACGCGCACGCCGCGCGCGCCCAGATCATGGGCTAGGTAACGGACGCCTGCCTCGAGGCTCGCCTTGGCCAAACCCATGGTGTTGTAGTTGGGCACATAGCGCATGGCGCCCAAGTAGGACAAGGTCAGAAGCGAGGCGCCCGCGCGCAGCCGTGGCGCGGCTGCCTTGGCCATGGCAGGGAAGCTGTACGCGCTGATGTCGTGGGCGATGCGGTAGTTTTCGCGTGACAGTCCGTCCAAAAAGCTGCCGGCAATCGCTTCCCGAGGCGCAAAACCAATCGAGTGCACAAACCCATCAAACTCCGGCCAGACTTCGCCCAACTGAGCAAACGTGCGTTCGATCTGTTCGTCGCTGCCAACATCGCAATCAAAGATCAGTGTGGAGTCGAACTCCGCGGCAAATTCGGTGATGCGATCCTTGAAGCGCTCACCGACGTAGCTGAACGCCAGTTCAGCGCCTTCGCGGCGACAGGCCCGAGCAATGCCGTAGGCGATGGAGCGGTTGGAGAGCACGCCGCTGATGAGGAAGCGCTTGCCGGTCAGGAAACCCATGGAGTGATGCCTCTAATTTGGGGCGCGAATTCTGGCACGCGCGTTGCTGCCCCGGGAAAGCCCGCCCCAGTTCGGTCTAGAATCCGCCCTTCGCTGTAGTTGTAACGGGTGGGCGGATCTTCCGGCCCATTTTTTTTGGCCGATCCATATTGGATCGAACCCCACGTCGAATCCTGCGCGCATGAGTTGGCAGCTAGCCATTGAAAAGACCGTCACGGGCCTGGGGCTCGAACTGGTGGAGCTTGAGCGCTCCGCCGGCGGGCTGCTGCGCGTCTACATCGATCGCTTGGAGGCCGACAGCTTCGTGACGGTGGACGACTGCGAGCGTGTGACGCGGCAGTTGCAGTATCTGCTCGAAGTGGAGAACGTGGACTACGGCCGTCTGGAAGTGAGTTCGCCCGGGCTGGATCGGCCGCTGAAGACGCCCGAGCACTTCGAGCGCTTCCTGGGCTCAGACATTGACGTGACCCTGCGCGTGGCCCTGCAGAACCGCAAGAAGTTCCGAGGCCGCCTGGTGGCAGGCGAGGGTGAGAACGCAGGCTGGGGCCTGGTGTTTGGCGAGCCCGGCCAGGAGCAGGTGCTGAATTTTCAATTGGACGAGATCCGCGAAGCGCGGCTCGTTCCGGTGATCGATTTCAAGGGTCGCAAGGCGAAGCCTGCGGCCGCGACCGAAGACAAGAAGCCCGACGGAGATCTGACCCCATGAACCGCGAGTTGTTGCTGCTGGTGGATGCCATTTCGCGCGAGAAGAGCGTTGAACGCGAGGTGGTGTTTGGCGCGGTGGAATCGGCGCTGGCGCAGGCCACCAAGAAGTTTGTTGGCACGGATTGGGACATTCGCGTCTCCATCGACCGTGAGAGCGGCGAGTACGAGAGTTTCCGCCGCTGGCTGGTGGTGCCCGACAGCGCGGGTCTGCAGAATCCTGATGCCGAGGAAATCCTCAGCGACGCCATCGATCGTGTCGGCCCCATCGAGGAAGGCGATTACATCGAGGAGGGCATCGAGTCGGTGCCCATCGGTCGCATCGGCGCGCAGGCCGCCAAGCAGGTCATCCTGCAGAAAATCCGTGACGCTGAGCGCGAGCAGCTGCTGAACGACTTCATGTCGCGTGGCGAGAAGATCTTCGTCGGCACCGTCAAGCGCCTGGACAAGGGCGACATGATCATCGAGAGCGGACGCGTTGAAGGGCGCCTCAAGCGCACCGAGATGATTCCGAAGGAGAACCTGCGCAGCGGCGACCGCGTCCGTGCCGTGCTGCTGGGCATCGACCCGACGGCGCGCGGCCCGCAGATCATGCTCAGCCGCTCCAGCCCTGAGTTCATGAAGGAGTTGTTCGCTCAGGAAGTGCCTGAGATCGAGCAGGGTCTGCTGGAGATCAAGAGCTGCGCCCGTGATGCCGGCAGCCGCGCCAAGATCGCCGTGGTGTCGCACGACCGCCGAGTTGACCCGATCGGCACCTGTGTTGGCGTGCGGGGGTCGCGCGTGACGGCGGTGACTAATGAATTGGCCGGCGAGCGCGTCGACATCGTGTTGTGGAGTGAAGACCCGGCGCAGTTCGTCATCGGTGCCCTGGCCCCGGCGAACGTATCCAGCATCGTCGTGGACGAAGAGCGTCATGCCATGGACGTGGTGGTCGACGAGGACAACCTCGCCATCGCCATCGGCAAGGGTGGCCAGAACGTGCGCTTGGCCAGTGAGCTGACCGGTTGGCGCATCAACATCATGTCGGCCGAGGACGCGGCAGCGCGCAAAGCCGAGGAGACCGGCGGCGTGCGCAAGCTCTTCGTCGAGAAGCTTGATGTGGATGAGGAAGTCGCCGACATCCTCATCGAAGAAGGCTTCTCCAGCCTGGAGGAGGTGGCCTATGTGCCGTTGGCCGAAATGCTGGAGATCGAGAGCTTCGACGAAGACACCGTCAACGAGCTGCGCGCCCGTGCCAAGAACGCGCTGCTGACGATGGAGATTGCCAGGGAAGAGTCGGTCGAAGAGGTGTCGCAAGATCTGCGCGATCTCGACGGCGTGACCCCCGAACTCATCTCCAAGCTGGCTGCGGGTGGTGTCCACACCCGTGACGAACTGGCCGATCTGGCCGTTGATGAACTGACCGAGATGACCGGGCTGGAGGAAGAGGCCGCGAAGGCGCTGATCCTGAAGGCGCGCGAACACTGGTTCGCCTGATTCAGCACCTCACCTGCCCCCTCCAACGCCCAAAGTAAGCAAGGATTTCCCGCATGACTGTGACCACCGTCGCACAGTTCGCCGCCGAGTTGCAACGGCCGGCCAGCACGCTGCTTGAGCAGCTGCAGGCCGCCGGCATGCCCAAGCGCTCTTCGGACGATGCGCTGACCGATGCCGACAAGGAGCGTCTGCTTGAGCACTTGCGCCAGTCGCATGGCACTGCCAGCAGCGAGCGCAAGAAGATCACGCTGGTCAAGAAGTCGACCACCGAAATCAAGCAGGCCGATGCCAGCGGCAAGGCGCGCACCATCCAGGTGGAAGTGCGCAAGAAGCGGGTGTTCGTGAAGCGCGAGGATGGGCCGGCGGAAGACAGTGCCGCCGCTCAAGCCGCCGCCGAGGCCGAAGCCGCCGAATTGGCTCGCCGCGAAGAGCAAGCCCGCCTCCAAGCCGAGCAGCTGGCTCGCGAGCAAGCGGAAATGGAGCGTCTGGCCCGTGAGCGTGCTGAAGCCGAGGCCAAGGCTCGCGCCGAGGCCGAAGCGCGCGCTGCTGCGGCTGCCGCTGCTGCTGCTGAGGCCGCCGCTGCCGAAGCGGCTGCCAAGGAAGCCGCGAAGGAGGCTCCCAAGGCGAGCAAGTCTGAACCCAAGCCTGAACCCAAGCTGGAACCTGTGGCAGAGCCTGCTCCGGCGCCCAAGCCTGCGGTTCGCGTGGTCAAGGCCGCTGATACCGCCGCCGAGAACGCCGCCAAGGCCGCCGAGTTGGATCGCCGCCGTAAGGCCGCCGAAGCCGAGGCCGCGGCCATCCGCGCCATGATGAACGCACCCAAAAAGGTGCTGGTGGCGAAGAAGCCCGAAGAGCCCAAGCCCGCTGAGGCGGCTGCGCCTGGCATCAAGGGCACCTTGCACAAGAAGGCTGGTGCGCCCGCTGCACCTGCTGCCGGTGCGGCGGCGCCCAAGTCCGGGGACAAGAAGTCGGTCAAGAGTGAAAAGCTCAGTTCCAGCTGGGCGGATGACGCGGCCAAGAAGCGCGGCTTGAAGACGCGTGGCGACACGGCTGCGGGGGCGCGCTCAGGACCCGGATGGAAGTCGCCCAAGGGCCGTGGTGGCCGAGGCGATCGTGAGTCCGGTCCCTCCAACTTCGTGGCGCCGACCGAGCCGGTGGTGCAAGAGGTGCACATTCCGGAAACCATCACGGTCGCCGACCTCGCGCACAAGATGTCCGTGAAGGCCGCCGAGGTCATCAAGAAGATGATGCTGCTGGGACAGATGGTCACCATCAACCAGCCGCTGGACCAGGAAACGGCCATGATCGTGGTCGAGGAGATGGGCCACAAGGCGTTCGCTGCCAAGCTGGATGACCCGGACGCGTTCCTGGAAGAAGAAGGCGAAACCCAAGAGGGTGAGGCGCTGACACGTCCGCCGGTGGTCACCGTGATGGGTCACGTCGACCACGGCAAGACCTCGCTGTTGGACAAGATTCGCAGCGCGCGCGTCGCTTCGGGCGAAGCCGGGGGCATCACTCAGCACATCGGTGCGTACCATGTCGAGACCCCGCGCGGCGTCATCACCTTCCTCGACACCCCGGGTCACGAGGCCTTCACGGCCATGCGTGCGCGCGGTGCCAAGGCCACCGACCTGGTGATCCTGGTGGTGGCTGCTGACGACGGTGTGATGCCGCAGACCAAGGAAGCCATTCACCACGCTAAGGCCGCAAAAGTCCCGGTGGTGGTAGCCATCAACAAGATCGACAAGCCGGGCGCGAATCAGGACCGTGTTCGCACCGAGTTGGTGGCCGAGGAGGTCGTGCCCGAAGAGTTCGGCGGCGAGTCGCCCTTCGTGCCGGTATCGGCCAAGACGGGCGAAGGCATCGACGCGCTGCTGGAGCAGGTGCTGCTGCAGGCCGAAGTGCTGGAGCTCAAGGCACCGGTGGAAGCCGCTGCCAAGGGCCTGGTGATCGAAGCCAAGCTGGACAAGGGCCGTGGCCCGGTGGCCACCGTGCTGGTGCAGAGCGGCACGCTCAAGCGCGGCGACGTGGTGCTGGCCGGTTCCACCTTCGGCCGCGTGCGCGCCATGCTGGACGAAGACGGCAAGCCGTGTACCGAGGCCGGTCCGTCGATCCCGGTGGAAATTCAAGGCCTGTCCGATGTGCCGGGCGCCGGCGACGAGTTCATGGTGCTGGGCGACGAACGCCGTGCCCGCGAAATCGCCACCTTCCGCGCCGGCAAGTACCGCGACGTCAAGCTGGCCAAGCAACAGGCCGCCAAGCTGGAGACCATGTTCGACAGCATGGGCAAGGGCGAGGCGCAGACCCTGGCCCTCATCATCAAGGCGGACGTGCAAGGCTCGCAGGAAGCGCTGGCCGCCTCGCTGCTCAAGCTCAGCACCGAGGAAGTGCGCGTGCAGGTCGTCCATGCGGCGGTGGGCGGCATCACCGAGAACGACGTCAACTTGGCGATCGCCTCCAAGGCGGTCATCATTGGCTTCAACACGCGCGCCGATGCTGGCGCGCGTAAGCTGGCTGAAGGCAATGGCGTGGATCTTCGCTACTACAACGTCATCTACGACGCGGTGGACGATGTGAAGGCGGCCATGAGCGGCATGCTGGCGCCGGAACAGCGCGAGGAGATCCTCGGTACTGCCGAGATCCGCAACGTGATCGTGGCAACCAAGATCGGCACCATCGCCGGCTGTATGGTCACCAACGGCATCGTCAAGCGCGACGCGCGCTTCCGCCTGCTGCGCCAGAACGTGGTGATCTACACGGGCGAGCTGGATTCGCTCAAGCGCTTCAAGGACGACGTCAAGGAAGTCAAGGAAGGCTTCGAGTGCGGTGTGAAGCTCAAGAACTACACCGACATCCAGGAAGGCGACCAACTGGAGTTCTTCGAAATCAAGGAAGTCGCCCGGACGCTGTAAGCCGAAGCAGCCTCCCGACCAAGCCCCGCTCGGCAACACCGCCGGCGGGGCTTTGTCTCATCCAGGAGTTCAACGATGCGCCACAAGAAATCCACGCCCAACCGCAGCTTTCGCGTCGCCGACCAGATCCAGCGCGATCTGGCCGAGCTGGTGCGCGAGCTCAAGGACCCGCGCATCGGCATGCTCACCATCGCCGGCGTGGACGTGACGCCTGACTACGCCCACGCCACCGTGCGCTTCACGCTGCTGGTGGGCCAGCCTCAGGACACGGAGGACGCGCTGAACGAGGCCGCCGGCTGGCTGCGCAACGGCCTCTTCAAGCGCCTGCAGATCCACACCGTGCCGAGCCTGCACTTCAAGTTCGACCAGACCACCGAGCGCGCCTCGGAAATGAACGCCCTCATCGCCAAGGCCAATGCCACGCGGGCGCTGGACGCCGATGAGGGGCGCGAGGACTGATGGATCCGCGCCCGCGCATTCCAAAGCGCGCGCTGCACGGCGTGCTCTTGCTGGACAAGCCCCTGGGCCTGTCGAGCAACGACGCCTTGCAGAAAGTGCGCCGGCTGCTGCGCGCCGAGAAGGCCGGCCACACCGGTACCCTGGACCCGCTGGCCACCGGCCTGCTGCCGCTTTGCTTTGGCGCCGCCACCAAGTTCAGCCAACTGAACCTGGACGCCGACAAGGCCTATGTCGCCACGCTCAAACTGGGCGAGACCACCACCACGGCCGACCGCGAAGGCGAGGTGATGCTGCGCCGTGAGGTGAGCTTCGATGACGCCCGGCTGCAGGCCGCACTGCAGAGCTTGCGCGGCGACATTGACCAGGTGCCGCCCATGCACTCGGCGCTCAAGGTGGCCGGCCAGGCGCTCTACGAGCTGGCTCGCAAGGGCAAGGAAGTGGAGCGTGCCGCTCGCCGCGTGACCATCCACTCGCTCGAACTGCTGTCACGAGACGGCGACAGCATGCAGATTGCGGTGCGTTGCTCCAAAGGCACCTACATCCGCACCCTGGCCGAGGACCTGGGCGAGCGCCTGGGCTGCGGCGCCCACCTGTCGGCGCTGCGTCGCACCGCCAGTGGCCCGCTGCAACTTGAACACGCCGTGACCCTGGAGCAATTGCAAACCATGGACGACGCCCAGCGCCTGGCGCAGCTGCAATCCCCCGACCTGCTGCTGGCCGATTGCCCGCTGATTCGCCTGGATGGCGAGGAGGCCGGCAAGCTGTTGGCTGGCATGCGGCGCCGGACCGGCGCTGCGCCCGCCGCACGCGTCAGAGCCTTCGGCCCCGAGCCGCGCGCCTTCCTGGGCAGCGCGCGCGTGGTGGGCGGCGAACTGATTCCCGAGCGCCTGCTCAGCCCCGTCGAACTGCAGACCCTGCTGGCCGGCGCCCTACCGCTTTGAAGAAACCGAAAGTCTGAAGCATGACCAACCGCACCATCCGCAACATCGCCATCATTGCCCACGTCGACCACGGCAAGACCACTCTGGTGGACCAGCTGCTGCGCCAGAGCGGCACCTTCGCCGCGCACGAGCAGGTCGAGGAGTGCGTGATGGACAGCAACGCCATCGAGAAGGAGCGCGGCATCACCATCCTGGCCAAGAACTGCGCGGTGAGCTGGCAAGGCACGCACATCAACATCGTCGACACCCCGGGCCACGCGGACTTCGGCGGCGAGGTGGAGCGTGCGCTGTCCATGGTCGACGGCGTGGTGCTGCTCATCGATGCCCAGGAAGGTCCGATGCCGCAGACCCGCTTCGTCACCAAGAAGGCACTGGCGCTGGGCCTCAAGCCCATCGTGCTCGTCAACAAGGTGGACAAGCCGGGCGCCAACCCGCAGATGGTCGTGAACGCGGCTTTCGACCTCTTCGACAAGCTCGGCGCCAGCGACGAGCAGCTTGACTTCCCGGTCGTCTACGCCTCGGGCATCAACGGCTGGTCTTCGCTGGAAGAGGGCGCGCCCGGTGAGCAGTGGGGGCCGGACATGTCGGCGCTCTTCGAGACCGTGCTCAAGCATGTGCCGCCGCACGAGGGTGACGAGACCGCCCCGCTGCAACTGCAGATCAGCTCACTGGACTATTCGACCTACGTCGGCCGCATTGGTGTTGGACGCATCAATGCCGGCACCCTGAAGCCCGCCATGGACGTGGTGGTGATGGAAGGCCCGGACGGCAAGCAGATCAAGGGCCGCATCAACCAAGTGCTGAAGTTCAAGGGCCTGGACCGCATGATGGTGGAGAGCGCCGGACCGGGCGACATCGTGCTCATCAACGGCATCGAGGACATCGGCATCGGCGTGACCATCACCGACCCGGCCAACCCGCAACCGCTGCCCATGCTCAGCATCGACGAGCCGACGCTCACGATGAACTTCTGTGTCAACACCAGCCCGCTGGCAGGCCGCGAAGGCAAGTTCGTCACCAGCCGCCAGATCTGGGACCGGTTGCAGAAGGAGCTGCAGAGCAACGTGGCGCTGCGCGTCAAGGAGACCGACGAAGACGGCATCTTCGAAGTCAGCGGCCGTGGCGAATTGCACCTGACCATCCTGGTGGAAAACATGCGCCGCGAGGGCTTCGAGCTGGCGGTGGGCAAGCCGCGCGTGGTGTTCAAGGACATCGATGGCGTGAAGTGCGAGCCGATCGAGTTGGTGACCGCCGACGTGGAAGAAGGCCACCAGGGCGGCGTCATGCAGGCGCTGGGCGAGCGCAAGGGTGAACTGGTCAACATGGAACCGGACGGCCGCGGCCGCACCCGCCTGGAGTACCGCATTCCGGCGCGAGGCCTGATCGGCTTTTCAAACGAGTTCCTGAACTTGACCCGCGGCTCGGGCCTCATCAGCAATATCTTTGACGGGTACGAGCCGCACAAGGGCGACATCGGCGGGCGCAAGAACGGCGTGCTCATCAGCATGGACGCTGGTGAAATCTTCACGTACGCGCTGGGCAAGCTGGACGACCGCGGCCGCATGTTCGTGAAGGCCGGTGACCCGGTGTACGAGGGCATGATCGTCGGCATCCACAACCGCGACAACGATCTGGTGGTGAACGCCACGCGCACCAAGCAGCTCACCAACTTCCGCGTCAGCGGAAAGGAAGATGCGATCAAGGTCACGCCACCCATCGAGCTGACGCTGGAGTACGCGGTCGAGTTCATCGAGGACGACGAACTGGCCGAGATCACCCCCAAGAGCATCCGCCTGCGCAAGCGCTACCTCGTGGAGCACGAGCGCAAGCGCATGGCGCGCGAAGCAGGGAACTGATGTCGGCCCCCAGTCTCCCTGCGGTCGCCCCCTTGCAGGGCGCGCTGAGCCAGAGGCTCAGCCGCTTGGCTGGCTGTCAAGCCGTGCTTGCCAGTCCGGCCTCGCCCCCCCAGGGGGGCGCGCGCGAGCTTGGGGCGGCCCTGCGCTCGCGCCTCTGCACATGAGCCACGGCCGCGCGCTGTGGTTGATGGTGCTCGTCACCCTGCTGTGGAGCACCGCCGGGGTGGTGAGCCGACAACTGGACAGCGCGCGGGGCTTTGAGGTCACTTTCTGGCGCAGCGCGTTCACCCTGCTGAGCTTGCTGGCCTGGTGGGGACTGCGCGAGGGCAGGGCGGGGCTGGCGCCCATGCTGAAACGTTCGCCGCTGCTCTGGGGCTCGGCGGTTTGTTGGGCCACCATGTTTACCGCCTTCATGCTGGCCCTGACCATGACCACGGTGGCCAATGTGCTGGTGGTGATGTCACTGGGCCCCTTGTTCACGGCCTTGCTGGCTTGGCTGCTGCTCGGGCAGCGCTTGGCGCCGCGCACGGTCCTGGCGGTGGCTTTGGCGGGCGCCGGCGTGGCCTGGATGTTCAGCGCCCAGGGCCTGCAGTTGGGCTGGGGCCCATTGGTGGCGTTGGCCGTGCCGCTGGCGGCGGCGAGCAACTTCGTGCTGCTGCAGCGCCATGCCCGTCAGAGCGCAGTCTCGCTGCCGCATGCCGTCGCACTGGGCGCCTTGCTTTCTTGCCTCGTCACCTTGCCCATGGCCTGGCCCTTCGAGGCGTCGGCAACCGACATGGCCTGGCTGGCCTTGCTGGGTGCCACGCAACTCGCGTTGCCTTGCGTTCTGATGGTGCACCTGAGCCGTGTGCTCAGCGCCACCGAGGTGTCGCTGCTCGCCTTGCTGGAACTCATCTTCGGCGCCGCCTGGGCCTGGTGGCTGGCCGGTGAGGCGCTGAGCAGCCGCACGCTGAGCGGCGCTGCGCTGGTGCTGGTGGCCCTCGTCCTCAACGAATTGCGCCGCCGTCCGGCGGCGCTGCAAACTTCAGTCCCATGAATCTCATCCCGCCGCTCATCAGCCAGGGCCATGTGCAGGCCGCCGTCAATGGCTGTCTGGGTCTGATCACGCTCAACCGGCCGCAGGCGCTCAACGCCCTGACCCTGCCGATGATCCGCGACCTCACCGCCTTGCTTCAGCACTGGGAAGCGCACCCCGTCATTCAGGCAGTGGTGGTGCTCGGTGCCAACCGCGAGGGAAAGCCGCCTGCCTTCTGCGCTGGAGGCGACATCCGTTTCTTTTACCAAGCCGCGCTGGCCCAGGACGAGAGCCTGTGGGACTTCTTCACCGAGGAGTACGCCCTGGTGCATCGCATCCACCATTACCCGAAGCCATACATCGCGCTGATGGATGGCATCGTCATGGGCGGTGGCATGGGCATCAGCCAAGGGGCTCGGCTGCGGGTGGTGAACGAGCACAGCAAGCTGGCCATGCCGGAATGTCATATCGGCCTTTTCCCTGATGTGGGCGGTGGATGGTTCCTTGGTCAGTGTCCGGGGCACACGGGCGAGTGGCTGGCGCTGACTGGGCAGGCCATTGGTGCGGGCGATGGAATCAACCTGGGTTTGGCGGACGTTTACGTCCCCAGCGCCGGCTGGGCGGGTATGGTGGCTGCACTTCAAATGGAGCCGCAGGCGAGTGCCGAACATGTCGTGGCTACGGTGATGGAGCGAGCGGAGTTGGCGCCAGAACCGCGCTGGTTGCATGAGCGCTCAGGAATCGATCGCTGCTTCAGCGCGTCAACGACGGCACACATCACTCAGGCCCTTGAAGCCGAGGCGACCCAAGCTGGCACCTGGGCCTCTGAGGCGCTGCAATCCCTGCAGGCCAATTCCCCGCTGGCCATGGCGCGAACCCTGGAACTATTGCGCCGAGCACGCACTCTTTCATTGGCTGATGAATTGCGGCTGGAACTTGACTTGGTGCATCGGTGCTTTGAGCCAGCTTGGCGAGAAGCGCACAGCGACACCGTTGAAGGCATCCGCGCGCTGGCAATCGACAAGGACCAGGCGCCTGTTTGGCAACCTGCCGATGTGGCCTCGGTGACGGTCGACCAGGTCGCGCGCAGTTTCCTGTCGCCGTGGGCGCTCAGCCAGCATCCGCTTCGCGCGCTGACACCCTGACGGCTGGCGGCCACTGGGTGTCGAGAATCTTTACAGCCAAGCGCTCAAGATGGTCCTCGGCAGCGTCTTGAAGTCGATGAATATTGCCAAGTGCTTGTTTTGGAACTGATTTTCCGATCGACCCAAGAGCTGGCACGCGACCTGCTATACCTTGTTCGTGCAGAGGTGATGCCCAAAAGCAGCCAACCTGTCCAACCCCATCAAGGAGTGCTTTCTATGTTCAAGATTTCCAAGCTCGTTGCCGCTGCGGCTGCGCTGGTCGGTGTGGTCGGGGCTGCTCAGGCCACCCCGATCGTCGGCACTGTCAACCTGACTGTCGGTCAGGTCAAGATTGGCCCGGGCTACATCGACTGGAACAACGATCCGGTGAACATCGATCCGCCGCCCAACGGTGCCAACGTCACCGTCGGCTCGTTCGAGGTCATCCCGCTGAAGACGGGCTCGTTCTCCACCGTGCCGACGGGCAGCGTGGGCACGGTCCGCGATATCGCCGACCCGATCGCCATCCCTGGGGACATCGGCAACGCCTTCGGCATCGGTGTGCCCTCGCTGCTGACCAATTTCATCACCTTCGCGGCTCGGCCGAACTGGGCTTTCACGGCTCACTACCTGGCCCCCGGCGCGCTTCCTGGCACGCCCTTCACGCTGGTTCAGATCGGCAACAGCGTGACGGTCTCGATGAACGTGACGGGTTTTGCCTGCGACACCGGCATGGATCTCGTGTGTGACAACGGCGTCGATGATGTCACCCGCTGGAGCGGCGTGTTCACTGCCCAGTACGCGGACACGACGGTCGCGGAAGTCATCGCCAAGGCTCAAGCCGACAACCTGGAGAACAACTCCTGGTCGGCCACCATCACGGCACGTGTTCCGGAGCCTACCGCACTGGCTTTGGTTGGCGTTGCACTGCTCGGCGCTGGCGTGGCGGCTCGTCGCACCCGCAAGCAGGCCTAAGAAACAACGGCGCCGCTGGACTTCGTCCGCGGCTGTCAGAACCCCGCTTCGGCGGGGTTTTTTTTTGGCTTTGTTGCCCTTGGCTGTTGGCTTGAATGGTGCCAGGGGCACGGGGAGCGTCGGTCGTGTCAACGGGCGGCGCGGGAAAGCACGCCCGGCAGGAAAAAGTACACCCATCCGCCTCCCAAACCGCGCAAAAGGGGGGTGGGGCGCAGAGCGTGCGCGGAGGGGTCGATTACATTCCTCGGACTGTGGCAACGTCGTCACTGCACGGCTTCATTTCCCTCCTTCATGCCCTACCAGTCTTTGTCGTCACTTCACGCCGATTGCAAGCGCGCCCTGATGTTTCGGCTGAGTCGAGCCGTTCGAGCAACAGGGTTGGGCGCCCTTGTGCTCTTGGTTGCTTGCAGCCAAGAGGCGAACTTGGGCTCCTTGGCGGCCGCAGAGGCAGCCATCCAGAAGGCTGACCACCGCACGGCCATCATCCATCTAAAGGTTCAATTGCAGAAGGACGCGAGCGACTCGCGCGCGCGTTATCTGCTCGGCAAGAGCCTGCTCGCCTTGGGTGACCTACCTGGTGCGCGCATCGAGTTGCAAAAGGCCAAGGAGTCTGGCTATTCGGCCGATGAAGTGTGGCCCGCACTAGGCGTGGCCATGACCATGTCAGGAGACGCGCGCCGCTTCATCCAAGAGGCTGCAAATCTGGAGCCGACGCAACCGAAGGATCGCGCTGCCCTGTTGGCCGTGGTCGCCGTTGCACATGGCACCCTGGGTCAAGTGGGACAGGCCAAACAGGCCGCAGAGGAAGCGCTTCGCGCTCAGCTTGGCAATCATGAAGCGAACTTGGCGCTGGTTCGCGTGGCCATGGCGGAGCGCAAGTTGCCCGAAGCGCGCGAGCGATTGGACAAGGTCTTGAAGGATGCCAACCCTTCTGTGGCAGCGTTGCTCTTGAACGTTGATCTGCTCGTGGCGGAGCGAGCCAGTGACAGCGCCCGGATGGATGCCTTGAAGGCGGTACTGAAAGCTGAGAACGACAACATTCAGGCGCTGGGCGCGATGGCACTGATGCAGGCCAGTGCGAAGGAATTCGAAGCCGCTGAGTCCTGGCTGGCGCGTATGCAGAACGCCCATCCGCGCCATCCCAGTACGAGATATCACCGGGGTCTGTTGGCTTTGATGCAGGGAAATCTCGAGGTGGCGGCCGCTGAGGCGGAGCAATTGCTCAAGACCTTCCCGGACTCACCGCCATTTCGATACTTGGCGGGGACCGTGGCCTTTCAGCGAGGGTCTTTGTTGCAGGCAGCGGCACACCTCAGCAAAGTGGCCGCTCAGCCAGACGCGCAGCCTGGGGTGCGAAAGTTGCTTGCCCGAACGTTTCTTCGCCAGGGAGATCCCAGTCGCGCGCTCGTGGCAGTTCGACCGTTGATTGAGGGGGGAAGCAATGATTCCGAGGCTTTGGGTATCGCGGCAGAAGCCCATTTGCAGCAGGGGGACATGCGTGCGGCGAATGCGCTCTTCGAGCGTGCCATTCGACTGAATCCGAGGGATGTCGCGGCCCAGACCTCGCTGGCTTGGGCTCAAATGCAAGGGGGAGACACTGCCCTTGGGCTGAGCGCTTTGCAGCGAGTGAGCGCGACAGATCAAGGCGTGGTGGCCGACTTGGCCATGGTATCTGCCCATGTGACGATGCGACGGCTTCCAGAAGCCATGGCAGCCTTGGACGTGGTTGAAAGAAAGATGCCTGGCCAGCCCTTTGTCGCAACTCTGCGTGGTCGCGTGGAATTGATGCGTGGCAACGTGCCACTTGCACGAAAGCACTTCGAAGCGGCACAGGCGATCGATCCCTATCACTTGCCTGCAGTCAATGCACTGGCCGTGTTGGATGTTGCTGGTGGCGAGCGAAAGTCAGCCGAGGCTCGATATCAAGCCTTGATAACCCCCGCGCGTTCATCGCTTGAGGCCGAGTTGGCCTTGTTGGGCCTGAAGGTTGAAGAAGGCCTGCCCTACGACCAATTGCTCGCGTTGGCCCAGGCGACGCAAAAACGCTTTCCAGAAGATCCGCAAGCCCGGTTGGCTGTCATTCGCGTGCACTCGCACGGTGGACGGCACAAGGAAGCCGTGCTGGCATCACAGGAGGGGGCGGCGGCGTTCCCAGGAGAGCCAGCCTTTCTTGACGCGCTGGCCCATGCTCACTTCAAGCTGGGAGAGCATTCATTGGCTTTGCAGGCTGCCAGCAAGTTGGCTTCCTTGCAGCCAGGCTCACCTGTGCCCTTCTTACGCATGGCCGAGATGGCGCGGAGTCGGCGCGATGTCACCGAAGCGCTGGATCACCTGCGCCGTGCCGTTTCGCTACGCCCTGACTATCTCCCCGCGCAACAGATGATGGTGGAGCTGTATGCCATGAGCAAAAAGATGCCTGCGGCACGGGCGGTGGTGGCTAGCATTCAAAAGCAGCGCCCGACCGAGCCCGAAGGCTGGATGTTGGATGGCGACCTGAACCTGGTGGAGAACAAGATTCCCTCTGCCTTGGAGGCGTATCGGGCCGCATTGCAGCGTGGCGGGGCATCCCAGGTTGCCTTGAAGTACCACGCGGCTCTGACTCATGCCGGTCAGCTGCAAGAGCGGCTTCGTTTCGAAGATCAATGGCTGAATGATCATCCCAGCGACAACTTGCTGCGCATGACCGTGGCGGACGCGGCGATGATGGGTGGCCAGTATGAGCGCGCGCGTACGCACTTGGCCCATGTCTTGAAGCTTTCGCCTGACCATGCGCATGCGTTGAACAACATGGCGTGGGTGGCTCAGCAATTGGGCCAGCTGCCGGAAGCGCTGCGCTTTGCGGAACGTGCGGCCAAACTCGCCCCCAAGTCGGCGCCTGTCCTCGACACCCTGGCGAGCGTGCTGGCGGCTAGCGGTCAGCTGAACCGGGCGATCGAAAAACAGCGCCAAGCTCTGGCTGAAGCCCCAGGCGTTCACGTTCACCGCTTGCACCTAGCCAAGTACCTTGTACAAGCTGGAGAGAAAAGCGATGCTCGGAAGCAACTGGAGGTGCTGCAAGGCCTCGGAGAGAAGTTTGCTCAGCACGAAGAAGTGCGGGCGATGCTCGGCACACTTTGAGCTCGGGCCATGGACGTTCGAGTCTGCGCCAGTGTTCGGGACGTTCAGGCGGCCGTCCTTTGGGCGAACGAGAAGGGAATCCCCCTCTACCCCACATCGACGGGACTGAATTGGGGTTACGGTGGGGGCGAGCCACCGCAGGCAGGATGCCTGAGGCTGGATCTTTCGGCCATGAATCGAATCCTGAATGCGGACGAGATCGGCTACGCGCATCCCGTCGCCGTCATCGAGCCGGGAGTCACCCAGGGGCAGTTGGCCGATTTCCTCGCGGAAAACCATCCAGGCCTCACGTTCAACGTCACCGGCTCAGCGCGCGCAACCAGCCTGATCGGCAATGCGTTGGATCGCGGGGTGGGCTACTTGGGTCCGCGTCGCGAAGACGTGTTCGGCCTGGAGATCGTGACTGGGCGCGGAGACATGTTGCGGACGGGCTTTCGTCGCCTGGGCGAACAGTCGCCGTTGGCGAGTGTGCACCCCTATGGACTTGGCCCGATGCTGGACGGCCTGTTCTTCCAGGGCAACTTTGGTGTCGTCACCAGCGCGTGTTTCAGACTGCTGCCCAGGCCACCCGTTCAAGTGGCCGTCTCGTTGGCACTTCGAGATGCCCTACGCCTTGGGGAGTTCATCGATGCTTTGGCTGAGTTGAAGCGTGCCAATGTGATGAACTCGGTCACCCACATTGGCAATCAATCGCGCACACGGGCCAGTTTGAGTCATGGCATGCATGCATATCTTGCGCAACGGTGCGGACTGACTGGTGCAGAGTTGGATCAGGCACTCGCTCGGGCACTTGAAGTGGTCGCACCTGGAGAGTGGGCCAGCCTGGGAGGTGTGGGAGGCACGGCGGCGCAAGTGCGCGCTGCTCTGGTCGAAGTCAATCGACGCATGCGCGGACTCGCACGGGTGATGGTGGTGACGGACGAGCGCCTTCGCATTGGCCTCAAGGTCTTCGATCTGCTGCGTAGTTGGCCTTTCGCTCGGGCACAAGCTGCTGCCATTCATGCGGTGGCTCCTCTCCATGGCTTGGCGCTGGGCCGCCCGACGGACGTGGCCATTGAGAACCTGTTATGGAAGTTCGGCCAAGAGGGGTTACCTGTAAAGCGATTCGAGGAGTCTCGCTGCGGCGTGCTCTTTGTCAGCCCAGCGCTTCCGATGCGCGGAGCTTATGTACAGAACTTCATCGCCGAAATGGTGGCGGTTGCGGAGCGCTTCGGTCACACCCTGTTCACCACCTTGAACATCGAGA
>JAFLDE010000029.1 GCA_017302655.1 Burkholderiales bacterium | reverse complement strand
CAGCCGCTTCTTCGATGATGACCTTGGTGCGCTCGTCGGCCTGGATTGCCAGCCGCGTGAAGCTGTTGAAGCTGGACCGGTCCGCCGGAATTTCCGTGGTCCGAACCCAACCCCCGTTGGCAAACCCGAAAAAGTCCCCCCCCGGCGCGATGGGGGGGTCCACCCCCGCCGTATCGAACCCGAACGTCCCAAACACTGGAGTGGTTCTCGCCGGAGCCCCGGCTCCACCACCTTGCTGACCACAGGCCGTAGCGATCAGCGCGAAGGCCGGGGCGGACATCAGAAAGGCGCGGCGATTCATGGGCGGATCTCCATTCACGGGCACCCTAACCCCATCCCGCAGTCAGAACGCGCCATTTCCGAAATTTAATCGCCGGCGGGCGAAGAGCATCGACCATAGGCCTGATTGAGACCCGCGACATAGTCAGCCGACGAGTCCAGGCCGAGAGCAGCGCGTCTAACGTCGATATTATCCGGGTCCTCAATGTCGTCCGGCAAGACGTAGCGACCGTTGGCGCAGGTCGTACCTTGGGTGGCGTAGCGCTGCGGCCGGCCTTCCATCACAGCCGTTCGATCCCAGAGACGAGCGTATTGGCTTCCATCCAGATCTACAGTTCCAGCCAGCGGTGCCATCCTGGCCAAGGTGTCGCGCATCAAATCCAGGTTCCCGGAGTGCTGAACGACCGAATAGGCACCGTCAGCCGCGTGTCGGCCGAACTGAGAGATTGGAAACCACCCGTCTTGGCCTGCCAGGATGTCGCGCATCCGCGCGGTATTGGCCTGGTCAACGGCCTCAGCGATCGGCCAGGCCTCGGATTCCAAGCGCTCACGGTCAGCATCGGACGCGTCACGGCGGGCAGCGAGAAAACGCTGCCGCACCAATTGGTCCATCGCCCCCATTCCGGCGAGCTCCCTGATCAGGGACTCACGTGTCATCACTGCTTCCAGCTCGGTGCGAGCCGTCTCGACCGGATCGGCGGGTTGCGCGCGCGTCGGTTGCGCCATGAGCAATGTCAGCGCCAAGACGGCGATCAACTTCATCTGCGCGTCCTCCCCGCTGGAACTCTTCAAAAGACAAGGGGCGGAAATAGGGCCGAGCTACTCTTCGTCCTCGGTCACGAAGTCCTGAGCGAACTCAGGGGCGTCATCACCGTCCTCGATCGGATCCAGATCCTCGTCACCCGCTCGTGAAGGGTCCGGGGCCATGAAGTCTGCCGGCAAGGACAGGTCAAGCAGGCCCGCCGCCCGCATATCCACCGCGCCCGGCAGGTCAGCCAGATGCGCCAGTCCGAAATGCTCCAGGAAGTGCTCCGTCGTCCCGTAGGTCACAGGCCGCCCTGGCGTCCGTCGCCGTCCGCGCAGCCGCACCATCCCCAGTTCGAGCAAGAGGTCCAGCGTGCCCTTGGACAGGCCGACGCCACGAACGCTTTCGATCTCGGCGCGCGTAGTCGGCTGGTGGTAGGCGATGATGGCCAAGGTCTCCAGCGCCGCCTTGGACAGCTTGCGCGGCTCTTCCCTCTGCTCGGTCATCATGAAGGCTAGGTCCTGGGCCGTGCGGAAGGCCCAGCGGTCGGCCACGCAGACCAGCTCGACCCCGCGCCCGGCGAAACGCGCGCGCAGCGCCGCAATGGCCTGACCCGCATCGGCACCCTCGGGCAGTCGCCGCGCGATCTCGGCCAAGGTCAATGGCCCGGCGGCAGCGAACAACAGGGCCTCGACCCGGCGTTCGATCTCGGCCTCGTCTGGGGCGAATTTGATCATCCCTCCGCCTCCAGAACCAGGGTGTCGCGGCGCGACTTCACGAACAGCGGATCGAAGGCCTCCATCTGTCTGGCGCTCAGCCGGCCTTCCTTGACCAGCTCCAGGCTCGCCGACAAGGTCGAGGCCAGATAGGACGCACCGGTCGGCCCGTCGCCATCGGCGCGTCCGTCAGGCGTGATCGCTCGCAGTTCGGTCCAGGCGCTCAGCCGCGGCAGCTGTTTCAACATCCAGTCGCGCGCCTCCTCCAGCGCAAAGGCCTCCACCCGCTGCGTCGGATTATAGTGCCGCTCGGCCTCGCGCCGGCGCTGAGAGACGTAGGCCGCCATGAGGTCGTAGAGATTGGCGTCCAGTCGGTTGGACGGAATGACCTGGATCGCTTCCGGATCGCCGCGCCCGAACACATCGCGGTTCAGCACCGGCCCGCTCGTCAGCGCCTCGACCGCCTTGCGCATCGCTTCGAGCTTCATCAGCCGGAAGGCCAGCCGCTGGGCCATCTCCTCGGCCGGGATCTCGCCCTCGACCTTGGCTTCCGGCTTGGGCAGCAGCAGCCGCGATTTCAGATAGGCCAGCCACGACGCCATCACCAGATAGTCCGCCGCTAGCGCAAAATTGCGCCGCCGCGCCTCATGCACAAAGGCCAGATACTGTTCCGCCAGCTTGGTGATCGACAGCTTCAAGAGGTCGACCTTCTGCGTCCGCGCCAGCGCCAAGAGGACGTGCAGCGGCCCTTCGAACCCTTCCAGATCCACGACAAAGGCTTCGCCGGCGTCAGCGTTGTCGACGGCTGAAAAATCCAGATTGGGCTGAAAGGCGTCGCTCATGGTGCCTCGCCGATAGCCGGGCCCGCCTTGGCGTCCAGATGACCCTTTATGGCGGCGGCGAACCGGGCCGCCTCGGCCTCGGCGTCGAACGGCTCCGGTGCGGTCGCGATCCGCGCCAACGCTGCCTCCGCCCTCTCCAGTGAACGGCCTTGCAGCGCCACGGCCGCCTCGGCCACCTGACGCATCTCGTTCAGGTCACCGTTGCAATGCAGGGCGATATCACATCCCGCCGTCAGCGCCCGATCCGCCCGCTCCCGCAACGAGCCCTTCAGGGCATTCATTGACAGGTCGTCGGTGATCAACAGCCCCCCGAATCCCAGCCGCTCGCGAATGATCTCCAGTGTGTCATGTGATGTCGTGGCTGGTTGCTCGGCGTCCGCCGCCTTGAACACCACATGGGCCGTCATCGCCGCCGGCAGGTCCCTGAGCGCCTTGAACGGCGCGAAATCCCATCCATCCAGGCTGACCAGATCCAGCTTCACCTCTGGTAGATCATGATGACTGTCGCACATCGCTCGCCCATGGCCGGGAATGTGCTTGATGACTGGGAGCACACCGCCTGCCAACAGACCCTCCGCCGCAGCACGGCCCAGCCGCGTCACCGCCTCAGGACCATGGGCGAAGGCACGGTCGCCGATCGCGTCGGTCGAGCCTTGGATCGGCACATCCAGGACCGGCGCACAATCGACATTGATACCGACGGTGCGCAGGTCATCGGCCATCAGCCGGTGTCCCACCCTCACCAAATCAGCCGCCGCCTCAACGTCGCCCTTCGTCGCCGCAAGATAGGCCGAAGCCGGAGGGTACTTTCGCCAGTGCGGCGGCCCCATTCGCTGGACCCGGCCACCTTCCTGGTCGATCAGAACCGGCGCATCGCGCCCGACCGTGTCTCTCAGCTCGGACGTCAGCGCCCTCAGCTGATCAGCATCGCGCACATTGCGCTTGAAGAGGATGAAGCCCCACGGCGACGCGTCCCTGAAGAAAGCACGCTGCCCCGCCGACAGCGACGTGCCCGACAGGCCGTAGATCGCCGCCGAGGTCTGGGTCACTGAACCAGGCAGTCCCGTCCGGACGCACGCATCGCGCCGCAGAAGGCCCGTGCCTCGTCCGCCGACAGGCCGTTGACCGTGGTGCGGTAAACCGTCCGACCATCCGAAGTGGTCACACGCCGAATGCCGCGGGTCCGCCCCGTGGCGAACTGCGGAAAGGCCGCCGCGACGTCCGCATAGGCGCGTTCGGCCGCCTGTTCGGTCGAGAAGGCCCCAATTTGCACAGCGGCGCGCCCACCCGTCGCGGCTGCGCAGCCGGCGCACCACGCCGCTCTGCGGAAGCTCCTGCCAGGGAATGCCTTGAGCTCGGCACCAGGCGCCCACCCGCCGGTCGCGCGCGTAGGTCACTTCGAGCCCAGTTTCCTCGTGGCTCCACAGGGTGTGCAGGCCGTGCTCGGCGTCCAGGTCCTGCAGCACTTGCGGGCACTCGTCCACGCGCAGCAACAGCGGGCAGCCCAGTCGCGCGAGCGCCTCGCGCAGCTCCGCAAGGCAGTCGTTGATGAAGTCGAGATGCGACGCGTCGAAGTCCGGGCTCCGCAGCACGCTGGGCTCGTAGACGAAGAGCCCAGCCACCGGGCCACGCGCTGCTGCCCGCGCAAGGGGTTCGTGGTCGGACACGCGCAGGTCGCGCTTGAACCACACCAGCTGCAGCGCGGCATCGCTTCTCATGGCGGTGTCGCTGCGGAAAGTTCCAGCGTCTGCAGGCCCGGCAGATCGGACAGGCTGCGCATGCCTTGCGTGGCCCGCTTCCACCAGGCGAAGAAGGACGGGCAGGGCCCATCCACCTCGGCAAACAGCCGAGGCGCCGGCCGCACCGTCACGCAGGCAGGCAGCCAGGCCATCACATGACCGTTGCCCAGGGTCTGCACCGAGCGCGCCGTGGACAGGGCTTGGGCCAGCTGCCGCTGGTTGCCGAGCCAGGGTGGCCCGTCAAGCTCGGCCATGCGTGTGCCCACGAAGCGCCAGCGCGCGGCGCTCCAGGGCCAGGCCTCGTGATGTTCAGCCGGCCACCAGGCCAATGTCCGGCAGCCTGCGGGCAGGTCGGCGGGCGGCGCGCCCAGCGCCCAGGGGTGGACGATCCAGACGTCGCGCTCCGAGAGTTCGCTGGCCAAGGTGGGGCCGTTCGCCTGCAGGGGCAGTGGGGGTTCGGTGTACACCAGCGGTTCCTCCACGCCTTCGCCCACGGGCTGGGCCGGCACGGGTTCAGGCGTGCGGGCCCGTGCTTCCAGCGTCTCGTAGGAAGCGTCCACCACGCTGCCCGGGCTGTGCCAGACGGTCGGGGCATGGCGGGCCACGTTGTCGGCGTTGAACAGATAAGGCTTGGCGCTGCCGGTTCCAGCCACCCACTGCCAGCTCAGGTGGTTGCTGGCCAGGTCGCCATCCAGCAGGTGCGCCTGCATCCAGTCGGCGCCGGCGCGCCAATGCACCTTGCGCAGGTGCACCACATAGCTGGCCAGCCACATGCGCGCGTGGTTGTGCAGGTAGCCGGTGGCGTACAGCTCGCGCACGGCCTGGTCGATGACGGGCACGCCGGTGCGCGCTTGGCGGATGTCGGCCGGCAGTTCGCGCGTGTAGGCCTGCGCGGGCAGCGGGCCGGGGTGGGTGTCGGCCAGGATGCCCGAGCCCCGGTGCTGCCACAGGTGTTGGAAGAACTCGCGCCAGCCCAGTTCAAACACGAACTTGTGCTGCAGGCTCAGGCGCTGGGCGGCGGCCCCGCCGGCCACGCCGGCCAGCACCTCGGGCAGGCTGACGAAGCCGTGGGTGATGTAGGGCGAGAGTCGCGTCACCGCGCCGCCCAGGGCGTTGCGGGTGCGCGCGTACTCGGCCACCCGCACGGCCGCGATGCGCTCGTGCGCCGCGGCCAGCGTGGCGGGGAAAGGCTCCTGCGTGTTCATGAACTTCCACCCACGGCGCCGGCACGGATGGCTTCGGCGCGCTGCGCCACCGCCACGCGCTCGGCCGGCGCCAGGCGCCCCACGTTCTTCACCTGCAGCGCCATGCGCGCGTTACCCGCCAGGCGCTGTTCGTGGCGCATCAGGAAGTCCCAGTACAGCGTGGTGAAGGGGCAGGCCTTGTCGCCGGTGCGCAGCGCCGGGTCGTACCGGCAGCCGGCGCAGCCGCCGCCCATGCGCTGGATGTACTTGCCGGTCGCCACATAGGGCTTGCTGGCCATCAGGCCGCCGTCACCGTACTGGCTCATGCCCAGGGTGTTGGGCAGTTCCACCCACTCCACCGCGTCCACGTACACGGCCAGGTACCAGGCGTGCACCTGCTGCGGCCGCACGCCCAGCAGCAGCGCGAAGAGGCCGGTGACCATCAGGCGCTGGATGTGGTGCGCGTAGCCGTGATCCAGGGTCTGGCGGATGGCGTCGCGCAGGCAGGCCATGTCGGTGTCGCCGCTCCAGTACCAGGCGGGCAGGTCCTGGGTGGCTTCCAGCGCGTTGAGCGAGGCATAGCCGGGCATCTGTGTCCAGTAGATGCCGCGCACGTACTCGCGCCAGCCCAGGATCTGGCGGATGAAACCCTCGACGCTTTCAATGGGCGCGCGGCCGTCGCGGTACGCCGCTTCGGCCGCCTGCACCACCTCGCGCGCCGAGAGCAGCTTGAGGTTGAGCGCAGCCGACAGTTGCGAGTGGTACAGCCAGGGCTCGCCCGGCCACATCGCGTCCTCGTAGCGACCAAAGAGCGGCAGGCGCTCGTCGATGAAGCGATGCAGCGCTGCCAGCGCCTGCTCTCGCGTCACCGGCCAGGCGAAGCGGGCGAGTGCGCCGGGGTGCGCGGCGAAGCGGGACTCGACGAACGCGATGACCTCGCGTGTCAGTGCGTCCGGCTCGAACATGGGGCGGGGCGGTAGCGAACCCGGGCCGTGCGACCCGAAGGATTCGCGGTTGTCGGCGTCGAAGTTCCACTGGCCGCCGCAGGGCTGGTCGCCCTCCATCAGCACCGCGTGGCGCTGGCGCAGCTCGCGGTAGAAGTACTCCAGGCGCAGGGTCTTGCGCCCCTTGGCATGTGCCGCGAACTCGCGCACGGTGCAGAAGAAGTGCCGGTCTTCGCGCACGTCCAACACCAGGCCCGCTGCCGCGACCACCGCCTTCAGCGATTGCCAGACGCGCCAGTCTCCCGGCGCCGTCATCACCACCTGCTGTGGCGCGAGTCGGGTCAGCGCCGCCTGCAGATTGCCGGCCAGGCTGCCGCAGTTCCCAGGGTCGTCCAGGCGAAGGTAGTGCAGCGGCCGGCCGGCCGCGCGCAGGGCTTCCGCGAAGTGGCGCATGGCGGCCAGAAAGATGGCGATGCGCTGCTTGCTCGACCAGACATGCGTCGACTCTTCGTCCGCCTCGGCCATCCACACCGCGTCCTGGGCGGGGTCGAAGCCATCGAAGGCGGCAGCGTGCAGGTCGAGCTGGTCGCCCAGCACCAGCACCAGGGTGCGCAGCGGCTTCATGGTGTGCCGGTGCTGCGGCGATGCTTGCGGCAGGCGTCCGAGCAGTGCTTCACCTCGTCCCACTGGCGCGCCCAGCGCTTGCGCCAGCTCATCCAGCGCCCGCAGGTCGCACAGGCCTTGCCCGGCAATCCTTGCTTGTTGCCGCGAAAAGCGGAGGGCGTGGCCGGCTTCATGGGGCGGGCTGTCCCGGCTGCCCACCCACCATGTGCGCGGCCAGGGCTGTGGCAGAGCACCAGGCGAGCTCGACCCCCGCGCCAGCCAGCGGGTCGCCCAGGGCGTCACCCACGGCATCCCCGCAAGCCCCAATGCCGGTGGCTTCATGCCACCAGTGCGTGCTGTCTCTTTCGAGGGCAACGGCCGGGTCGGCCGGGCCGAGGGCCGAGGCGTAGCGCCAGCGGTGCACCGCCACATGACGCCAGGCCGTCACGTGAACCTGCCATTCGGCGAGCGCCGATTGCAGAGCGTTCAGCAGCGCGGCCTGCACCTCGAAGGGCGCCTCCTCCAGGTGCTGCTGGCTCCAGGCGGGTGTGGCGTGCGCCACCCAGTGCGTCAGGCCGGCGATGCGCTCGCGTCCTGGCCGGGCGTCGGTGCGCAACACACAGGACAGCGGCCCTGCAGATGGGCGGCCCATGTCCCAGTACGGTGCGGCGTCGGCGGCTTCGGCCACCCCCATCAGCACCCAGCCCGGTTGCCAGACCACGCGAGCCGCGTGTTCGGCCCAGCCGAGTTGGTGGGGGTGCAGCAGCACGGCCGCCTGCGGGGCTGGCATGGCGAGCACGACGGCATCGAAGCCATCGCCCGCGCAAGCCCCCGCGGACTGCAGCGACCAGCCGCCCGAACCGCGCCGCAGCGCATCGATGGTGCAGCCGGTTCGCAGGTCCAGGCCCTGCAGCAAGTGCCGGCACAGCGCCGGCATGTCGGGCATGGGCAGCCACAGGGGCGCGGCATCCTGCGCGATTGGAAGTGCTGGAGCCAGCCTTGGCGACCAAGTCGTCACCCGGCCGGCGCGCTGCGCTTGCTCCATGAAGCGGCGGAAGGCCGGCGTGTGGGCGGCGAAGGCCGGGGCCCCGTGGTCGAAGCGGGCGCGGTGCACGCGGCCGTCAGGCGCCGTCCAGTCGGTGCGGCGCGTGGCCAGCCGTCCGCCCAACCCACGGGACTTCTCGAACACTTGCACCCCGATGCCGACATCGGTCAACCGGCGCGCCAGGGTGGCGCCAGCGATGCCCGCACCCACGATCGCCACGCGGCGCAGCGCGGGCTTCATCGCGTGGGCTGCGCGCGCCGCCAGAGCGGCCGCAAGGCGAGGAAAGCGCGGTAGGCGTGCTCCAGCAAGAAAGCGCCCGCCGGCGCGCTGAACAGCCGACCCAGCCAGCGCCAGCGAGGCAGCGCCAACCAGAGCGCTGCAAAGGCCGAAGCACCCGCCACCAAGGAGCCATCGGGCTGGCGAAGGTGCAGGGCAGCCAGGGCGGCCTGCCGGCTCAGCCCAATGCCCAGCTCGGCGGGCTCGCAGCGGGCGGCGTCGACCCAGTGCAGCGCCTCGGCGCCGGGTTGGCGGCGGTACAGCGCGATCTCGCGGGCACACACCGGACACGCCCCGTCGTAGTAGAGGGTGGGTCTGGAGGGGTCATGCGCTGCCATGCGAGGCAGCATATCTCCTGCAACTTCAGAAACGACTCATGTAGGCATTAGGCTGCTGGAAATCGGTATTATTCGAACTCAAAACAAACTCACCACCAATGAAGCAAGCACCAAGCGACGCGCCGGCAGTTGCGCCCAGCGCCGCCGCACCGACCTTCCGCAGTGGGGCTGTGGCACGCATGGTCGGCATGCCGGTGGCCACCCTGCGCATCTGGGAGCAGCGCTACCAGGCCGTGCACCCCGCCACCGCGGCTTCGGGGCATCGGCTGTACTCGCCCGCCGATGTGCAGCGCGTGCTGATGCTGCGTCAATTGACCGAGCAGGGGCATGCCATCGGCACCCTTGCGGCGCTCGACGCGGCGCAGCTCCATGAGGTCGCTCAGCAAGCCCGGCTTGGTTCGCCCGGGTCGATGGCGGCGACGGGGCGAAGGGCGGCCTCAGGGCACCAGCGCTTGCGCGTGCTCGTGGTCGGCTCGGCCTTGGCCGCGCGCTTGCACCGCCCCCGCGTGGCGCGGCACCTCGCTCTGGCGGGTCGTTTGCTCAGCGTGGTGGGTTCGCTGGACGAGGCCGCGCAGGCTGGCACGCAGGCCGACCTGCTGCTGTGGCATGCCCCCGAGCTCCGACTGCCGCTGCCCACCGACTTGGCCGCCGCTCGGGAGGCGAGTGGTGCCCGACGGGTGGGCGTGGTCTATCGGTTCGCGGGGACTCCGGTCATCGGCGAACTGGCCGAGGCCGGCATGGCCTCGCTGCGCGAGCCCGCGGACGACGAGGTGCTGGGCGCGTGGCTCGGTCAGCTGATGGACCAGCTCGCGCTGGCCACGGCGACCGCTGCGGAGCCCGCCGCCCGCAGCGCGTCGCCCGAGCATGCATTCGCCATGCCGGCGCAGGTGGCCGCCCAGGTGCCGCCGCGCCGCTACGACGACGCCATCCTCACCAGCTTCGCGGGGCTCTCGCCGACATTGGCGTGCGAATGCCCCCGCCATGTCGCCGAGCTCTTGATGCAGCTGTCCAGCTTCGAGGCCTACAGCGCCGGCTGCCTCCATCGCGACTCGGCCGACGCTCAGTTGCACGCCTACTTGCACCAGGTGGCCGGCGCATCACGCGCCCTGTTCGAGTCTGCGCTGGAACGCCTGGCCTTGCACGAAGGCCTGCCGCTGCGCTGATCAGTGCTTCATCGGCGCCGCCGACTGGCGCACCGGGGCCTGCAGGCTCAGCACCTCGTCCTTGCCGTTCTTGCCCTTCAGGGTGAGCGTGACGGGTACGGTGTCGCCTTCCTTGAGCGGCTGCTTCAGGTCGATGAGCATGACGTGATAGCCGCCGGGCTTCAGGTGCACGGTCTGGCCGGCCGGCAGCTCCAGGCCGTCTTTCAGAGCGCGCATGCGCATCACGCCGTCCACCATCGCCATCTCGTGGATCTCCACGATGCCGGCGGCCGGGCTGGCGGCTGTCACCAGGCGAGCGCCCTGGGCGTTTTGCAACTGCACGAACAGGCCGGTGGCCTTCTGCGCCGGGCTCAGGGTGCCGCGCACCCAGGGTTCGGTGGCGGTGGTCTGGGCCATGGCGCTGCCGACGAGGCAGCAAGCTACGAGGGTCAGGGCGGGGAGGCAGGTCTTCATCGTCAAGTCCTTTTCATGGAACGGGATGGGGTCAAGGAGTTCAGGCGGCGCGAAGCGCGGCGCCGAAGGGCAGCCGTTCGGCGCGCACCGGCGCCCAGCGGGTGCGCAGCGGGCGGTGCTGGCGGCGGCGCAACTGGCCCAGGGCGCGCGACACCGACTCGAAGGTGGTATCCAGCACGAGGGCCATCTCGCGCAGCGTGGGCAGCAACTCGGGATCGGCGCCGCCTTCGGGGCAGAGCACGGCAAGCAGGGCTTCCACGCGCTTCGGCACCGGGCCATGGCGCCAGCTCATCAGCTGCTGCTGGCGACGCAGCTGCTGGGCGAGGCTTTCGGCCAGCCAGTCGCTGGGGGTGCCGGCTTGCACGGCGTGCAGTTCGCAATCGCGCCAGGCCAGCGCGGTGCAGGCTTGCGGCGGTTTCAGCAGGGCCTCGAAGCCGACGAGGTCGCCCGGCAGCAGCAAGCCGGTGCCGACGGCATCACTGCCGTCGGCGGCCAGGGAGCGCAGCACCCCGCGGCGAAGGCGCCAGGGACGGTCCAGGGCAGGCACTCGCCAGCACTCGCCGGCCTTCAGAGCCAGGGGCGTGGTGGGGGAAGGGGTGGAAAGGACAGACATGGAACTCCTCTCGCGCCACCCCGCCGCGGGGCGCGGATGGGGTGGCCGGACATGCACGGCCCAGGGGCCGACGACGCCCGCGCTTCAAGCCGCAGGCGGGCCGCGCCACGGGCGACGTGGGCCGCTCAGCCGAAGCTCAGGGCCAACACGCCGCAGGCGCGGCAGCAGGTCAAAGCGAGGCCGGAGGGCCGCGAGAGGAGGCGCTGCGCCAGACGGGCAACAGCCGTGGCGCATGCAGGAAGGCGAGCGGGCGCTCGGCCATCAAGGGGGTGGGTGCCCAGACCGGCGCCGCCGGCGGCGGTGCCATGCCATGGGCCTGCACCAGGCAGGCCGCGCAGGGGCTGTCGAGCGGCTTGAAGTCCGGCTCGCCGGCCTCGCCGGTGCTCAGCGAGACCCAGCGTGTGCCCTGCGCCGTGCACAGCTCCACCCAGTCGCCTTGCCCGGCGGCCCAGGCGCGCGAAGCGGCAGGCAGCAGGGCCATGACCAGCATCAGCAGGGCCAGCAGGCGGCCCAGCAGGATGCGGCGAGAGGCGGGGAGGGAATGCACGGGCGGCAGTCTACCGGCACGGTCAACCATGTTCCTTGTCAGCGGTCAAGCCTTGAAACGACCACAGCTTTGGGGAGTGATGCCCAGACCATGAGCCGTCTGGCTGCCGATACTTGCGTAGGCAGACGAAGAACAGCGCAGTGCGCGGTACTCAGGAGGATGGATGGGGATCTGGATCGACGAGATGGAGGCCAGCGCGAAGCGCCACACCGGTGCCTCGCTGCGCGACCGGCGCATGCTGCGACTGGCCATGGAGGATCGGCACGCCAGCGCCCACGAAGCCGCAGGAGCCGACTGCGTGCTGTTGATGCTGGAGGCCTGCGTGCGCCCCAGCCAGGTGTTGGCCCCCGATGTGGCCGAAGACATGCTGCACAGCGAGGTGGCGCGGCAGGCCTATCCTGGCTTCCGGCTGCGCGGTGGCCAAGCCGCTCTGCTGATGCCCGGGCCACCCGGGCCAGACGAAGTCAAACGTCTGCTGATGGGCATGCACCGGCGCCTGACGAAGTTGGCGCCGAACGGCGTGGTGCTTGCCTTCGGCGCGGCCCGCGCGCTGGAAGCCCGCCGCGGTGCGGCATCGTGGCTGGCCTTGGCGGACCTGCGCCTGCAGACCCGCGAAGCGACGCTGCAATTGCAGCGTGCGGTGCCGGCCCGGCAGGACTTGCCATCTGACCGGCGGCGGCGCTATGCCGCCGAAAGAGGCAAGGCAGCCTGAAGGCTCAGTGCGCCGCCTCCCAGCTGGCGCCAAAGCCCACCTCGGCCAGCAGCGGTACCTTGAGCGCGGCCACACCAGCCATCAGTCGCGGCACCTCGGCGCGCACCCAGGCCACTTCGTCCTCGGGCACCTCGAACACCAGTTCGTCGTGCACCTGCATGACGATGCGCGTGGCCAGACCCTGGACGTCGAGTTCGCGCTGCACGGCCAGCATGGCCAGCTTGATGAGGTCGGCCGCCGTGCCTTGCATGGGCGCGTTGATGGCCTGGCGCTCGGCACCGGAGCGGCGCATGGCGTTGCCACCGTTGATCTCGGGCAGCCACAGGCGCCGGCCGAACACGGTCTCCACGTAGCCACGGGCCTTGGCCGAGGCCCGCGTGTCGTCCATGTAGCGCCGCACGCCCTGGAATCGCGCGAAGTAGGCGTCGATGTAATCCTTGGCGCTCTTCACCTCGATGCCCAGCTGCGCCGCCAGTCCGAAGGCGCCCATCCCGTAGATCAGCCCGAAGTTGATGGCCTTGGCGGCGCGGCGCTGTTCCCCGGACACCTCGGCCAGCGGTGTGTTGAAGACCTGGCTGGCCGTGGCGCGGTGGATGTCCTCGCCGCCGGCAAAGGCTGCGAGCATGGCTGCGTCCTCGCTGAGGTGGGCCATGATGCGCAGCTCGATCTGCGAGTAGTCGCTGGACGCGATGCAATGCCCCGGCGGCGCGACGAAGGCTTCGCGGATGCGCCGGCCCTCGGGGGTGCGCACGGGGATGTTCTGCAGGTTCGGGTCGTTGCTGGCCAGGCGCCCGGTCACCGCCACCGCCTGCGCGTAGTGCGTGTGCACGCGGCCGGTGTGGTGGTTGATCATCAGCGGCAGCTTGTCGGTGTACGTGCCCTTGAGCTTGGCCAGCGAGCGGTGCTCCAGGATCTTCTTGGGCAAAGGGAAGTCGGCGGCCAGTTCGGTGAGCACCTCCTCGTCGGTGCTGGGCGCCCCGGTGGCCGTCTTCTTCTTCACCGGCAGGCCGAGCTTGCCGAACAGGATGTCGCCGATCTGCTTGGGGCTGCCAATGTTGAAGGGCTGCCCGGCCAGTTCGGCCAGTTCGCCCTCCAGTGCCAGCAGGCGCTGACCCAGTTCATGGCTCTGCGCCTGCAGCATGGCGGCGTCGATCAGCACGCCGTTGCGCTCCACGCGCATCAAGAGGCTGGAGGTCGGCATCTCGATCTGCTCGTAGATGAAGCGCAGCTTCTCGTCGGCCTGGATGCGCGGCAGCAGGCGATGGTGCACGCCCAGGGTCATCTCGCTGTCTTCGCAGGAATACTCGGCGGCGCGCGCCACCTCCACCTGGGCAAAGGGAATCTGCTTGGCGCCCTTGCCGCAGAGGTCTTCGTAGGACAGACCCTTGCGGCCCAGTTCGCGCTCGGCCAGGGCTTCCAGGCCGTGGCCCTTGTGCGCTTCCAGCACATAGCTTTGCAGCATGGTGTCGTGCACATAGCCCTGCACGGCAATGCCATGGTTGGCGAACACATGCTGGTCGTACTTCACGTGCTGGCCGAGCTTGGGGCGCGATCGGTCCTCCAGCCAGGGGCGCAGGCGCGCCAGCACCTCGTCCTGCGGCAGTTGCTCGGGCGCGTCCATGCCGGCGTGGCGCAGCGGGATGTAGCAGGCCTCCCAAGGCGCGACGCTGAAGGACAGACCGACGATGCGCGCCTCCATGTTGCTCAATGAGTCGGTTTCTGTGTCCAACGCCACCAGCTCGACCTCCTGCAAGCGTGCCAGCCAGGCGTCGAAGCGATCCCAGCGGATGATGGTTTCGTAGCGCTTGTCCTGTGGTGGTGGCGGAGGGGCTGGCGCCTCCTCGGCACCACCCGGCGCGCTCTGCGGGGTCGCAGCCGCGCCCTGGCTTTCAAGCTCCCGCTTCCAGGTCTTGAAGCCATGGCGGGCGTAGAAGGCGAGCAGGCCTTCGGAGTCCACCGGCCGGAAGGCCAGGCCCTCGACCGAGGGCCAGGGTTGAAGGTGGGCGGAGAGGTCGCAGTCGCACTTCACCGTGACGAGGCGGCGGCCCGTGGGCAGCCAGTCCAACGCCTTGCGCAGGTTCTCGCCGGCCACGCCCTTGATGCTGGCGGCAGCGGCCACCACACCGTCGAGCGAGCCGTACTCGGCGATCCACTTGGCGGCGGTCTTCGGGCCGACCTTCTCGACGCCGGGTACGTTGTCCACGGTGTCGCCCATCAGGGTCAGGTAGTCCACGATGCGCTCGGGTGGCACGCCGAACTTGGCGAGCACGCCCATCGGGTCCAGGCGCTCGTTGCTCATGGTGTTGATGAGCGTGACCTTGGAGGTCACCAGCTGGGCGAGGTCCTTGTCGCCGGTGGAGATGAGCACCTCGTGCCCGCTCGCCTCGGCCAGCTGGGCGAGCGTGCCGATGGCGTCATCGGCCTCGATGCCGGGCACGGTCAGCACCGGCCAGCCCAGCAGCCTCACCACCTCATGGATGAGCGGAATCTGCGCGCGCAGCTCCTCGGGCATAGGCGCCCGTTGCGCCTTGTACTCGGGGTACCAATCGTCGCGGAAGGTCGGCCCGGAGGCGTCGAACACGCAGGCGGCATGGGCGCTGGGAAAGTGGCTGCGCAGTTGCTTGAGCATGGCCACCATGCCGTGCACCGCGCCGGTGGGTTGACCTTCGGGGCCACGCAGGTCCGGCATGGCGTGGAAGGCGCGGTACAGGTAGCTGCTGCCGTCGATCAGTAGAAGCAAGGAGGAGGATTCGCTCATCGGGGCATTCTCGGTTCTGCACAATGCCGCCATGCTTCGATTCCTTGTGCTTGCGCTCACGCTGTGGGCCGGCTTGGCTTCCGCCCAGACCTGTTCCCGCCTCGTGGCATCCGGAAACCCGCAGTACCCTCCCTATTTGTGGCGGAACCCTGCCGACCCAGACCTGCTCATGGGGGCCAACCAAGAGCTGATGCAGTGGCTCTCCCGCGAGATCGGCATCCCCATCGACGTGCGCTATGTCGGCCCCTGGAGCCGGGTGCAGGAGGAGGCACGCTCCGGGCGGATCGATCTGATCGCCGGCGCTTTCTTCACGGTGCCTCGCACCGAGTACATGGACTATGTGCACCCACCCTTTCGGGAAACCCGCTCGGTGGTCATCGTGCGCGAGAAGCAGGGCTTTCGCTACACGCGCTGGGCCGATCTGGAAGGCAAGGAAGGCGTCACCGTGGTCAACAACAGCTTCGGCGAAGAGTTCGACCGCTTCATGCGCGAACGCTTGAAGCTGACGCGCACGGCCAGCCTGGAGCAAGCCCTGCGCATGCTGAGCATCGGGCGAGGCGACTACCTGCTGTACGAGGACAGCCCCGCGCAGGCCTTTATGGCCAGCTTGAACATCGGCGGTCTCAAGGAACTGCAGCCCCCGGTGGCGCAGGAGCGGCTGTTTCTCACCCTGAGCCACCAGAGCGACTGCAACACGCCGCAGTTGCGTGGCCAACTGGCCCGTGCCATGTACAAGCTTTCGCGCGAACAGCGCATGAAGGAATTCGTGGAACGCGGCGTGCAGGCCTGGAAGACCAGCCCGCCGGTGCCTGACGTTCGCTAGCTCAAAGGTTTCGGTCGAGCCAGTCCGCCAACTCGGGTTCGTCCACGATGGACCAAGCGTGGGGCATGCGAGCGTTCCCCAACTCGGGGCGGATGCCGCGGCCTTGAGTGAGGACCAAGGACACCTGATGATGGCCCTGTAGCCGCAAGAGAGCGGTCAGCGCGAGCTGGTCGCTGCTGTTGCTGCTGACCCAATCCAGGCCCTGCTCGACAAAGAAAGCCGCATCCGGCTCGGTATAGAGGCGCAGGGCCACATCTCGCAGCCAGCGGGCGTTGCCGCCGTCGGTTCGGGCCGCGCTGAACACCGATTGGCCCTCGTAGGCGGCGAGCGCACGCTCCGGCGAGCCACCCATCAGGCCTTCCAGGAAGGGCACCAAGTATTTCATCTCGCCCAGGTAGGGGCTGGAAGGGCGGTGCGCGAGCAGCCGATCCCGCCCGCGCTTCAGGCCTTCGTACCAGCGAACCAGGTCCAGCGGTGCATCCACCGAAAAAGCAGCGACAGGGCGAAGGCGTGGAGCCTCATTTGCCGGTGGATATGTCCCGGCCTCTGCGGCCCACTGGGCGTAGCGCAGGGCCGCAAAGCCACCCGCCGAAAACCCGCCGATGGCCACACGCGCCGGAGGGCGGGCATAGCGCTGCAGCAAGACCCCGATCAGCCGGTCGAGCCGGGCCAATTCGGCGCGCTCCAGGAAGCCTGTTGCATGGGTGTGCAGCACCGCCAGGTCGATACCACGCACAGCGAGCAGCTGCGGCAGCTTGGAGCTCCGGTAGTAGTCGGCATCGCCGCCAAAGGGTGGCAAGAGCAACACCAGGCGCCTGCCTTCGGTGCCCTGCCACAGCCGGAACTGATCGGTCTGCGCTTGCGACGCGTCCCAGGCGCCTCGCTGAACCTCGGGCGTTGCGGCCGCCCTTGCCAAGGCGGGGAGGGTGAGCAAACTCAGGGCGGCGGTTCGACGACTCGGCATGCGCTCCACTCTAGGCAATCGAGCCGGGCCAGCCGCAGGTCATGGCCCGGCTTGCCAGATCAGCGATTGCGAGGTGCGATGGGCGTTTCCGGCACCGGGTAGCCGGCCGCGCCAAAGGTGCTCACGATGGCCTTGTGCGTGTCGAAGTACACCTGCCAGTAGTGGTCGGTGTGGCAGTAGGGGCGCACGGCCAGCAGCGGGCCTTCGGGCGTGAACTGCAGGATCTCGATGTCCGGCGCCGGGCTGTCCTTCACGTTGGCGATGGCGGCGATGACGGGCTTGAGGCGCGCGATGGCGTCCAGCGGGTCGACGCTGTGGGCGACCTTGGCCACGCAGTCCACGCGACGGTGGGGCAGGGTGCTGAAGTTCTGGATCTGGCTGCTGAACACCGCGTTGTTGCCCACGATGGTGTGCACGTTGTCGGGCGTGGCCAGCGTGGTGCCGAAGAGGCCGATCTCCGTCACCGTACCCGTGACGCCGCCGGCGGTGACGAAGTCGCCCACCTTGAAGGGGCGCAGCACCTGCATGAAGACACCGGCCGCAAAGTGCGTGAGCAAACCGCCCCAGGCCGTGCCGATGGCCAGGCCAGCGCCGGCCAGCAAGGCCGCGAAGCTGGTGGTCTGCACACCGAAGATGTCCAGGATGGCCAGGATCAGGACGATGTTCAGCACCACGTTCAGGATGGAGCGAAGGTAGTTCGAGAGCGTGGCGTCGACCTTCTTGCCGGCGGCAAGGGCGCGGCTGAACAGGTTCAGCGCAAAGCCGATGACCCATCGGCCCAAGATCCACGCGGCGATCGCCGCCAGGATCTTCAAACCGAACTCGCTACCTTGTGTCGAGAGGAATTGCCAGAGGGCTTCGGTGTTCATGGAGTGGTTGCAGGCAAGTGAAGGGCGAATGCACTGTAAGGAGGGCGCGCGGCGTAGCAAGGCCCTGATGCCCCGCTCCATGGCTTGAGCCACACCGGGTGCGGGGCGGTGGCTGCGCCAGGACCGTGCGTTAGTCCGCATAAATCGACAAAAGTGATTCTTAAGGTGTCACTTAAATCGTTTGGGGTCGTACGATCCAATCCATCGATCGCAATTTTGGTCAGGAAGTCTCCATGAAATTGCTCAATAACCTTCGCATTGGCACCCGCCTTGCGATTGCATTTGCTATTTCCATCGTTTTCACCCTTGCCTTGGCACTCTTCGCGCGTCAGCAGCTTCAGCACATCGACGCTGACCTGCAACTGTTGCTGGGGGACCGGGTGGCCAAGGTCAAGCAGCTGAACACGGTCATCGACAACGCCAACGAGATCGCCGTGAGCGTGCGCAACCTGGCGCTGCTCTCCGACGCGGCCGGCAAGTCCAGCGAACTGGGCGCCATCGAGAAGGCGCGTGCCGGGAATGCGGAGCTCATCCGCCGGCTGGAGGCAAGCATCACCTCGCCAGAAGGTCAACGCCTGCTGCATGACCTGGAAGCGCGCCGCACGCCCTACAACGAGGCCGTTCAGCGGGCCATCGACCTGGGCATGAAGGATCGGCCCGAGGAGGCTCGTCAACAGCTGATGGGCGAGCTGCGCCAGGCCCAGACCGCCTATTTCGCCGCGATCACCGGTCTGATTGGTTACCAGGAGCGGTTGATGGCCGAGGCTGGAACGGAGACGGCGGCGGCGGTATCCAGCGCCAGCGCGATGCTGATCGGCGTTGCCTTGGCCGCCTCACTGATCGGTGCCACGCTGGCGGCACTCATCACCCGCTCCATCGTCCAACCCATCCGTCAGGCCGTGAAGCTGGCAGAAACGGTGGCAGCGGGCGACCTTCGCACCGAGCTGCAAGTCGACCGGCGCGACGAAGTGGGCCAGCTGCTGACTGCGCTGCAGCGCATGAGTTCGGCCCTGGTGGCCATCGTCGGTGCCGTGCGTGGCAACGCCGAGTCGGTGGCGACGGCCAGTGGGCAGATTGCACAGGGCAATGCGGATCTGAGCCAGCGAACCGAGGAACAGGCGAGCAACCTGCAGCAGACTGCGGCTTCGATGGAACAGGTCACGGCCACCGTCAATCACAACACCGACACCGCACGTCAGGCCGCCCAGCTGGCCGGCGCCGCTGCCCAGGTGGCCCAGAGCGGTGGCGAAGTGATGGGTCAGGTCGTACAGACGATGGAGCAAATCAGCCAAGGCAGCCAGCGCATCGCCGACATCATCGGCACCATCGACGGCATTGCCTTCCAAACCAACATCCTCGCCCTGAACGCGGCGGTGGAGGCTGCACGCGCCGGCGACCAAGGACGTGGCTTTGCCGTGGTGGCGGGTGAGGTGCGCGTGCTGGCCCAGCGCAGCGCCGAAGCTGCCAGGGAAATCAAGAGTCTGATCCATGCCAGCGTCGAGCGCGTCGAAGCAGGCCACCAGCTGGTCGGCGAAGCCGGCCGCACGGTGCAGGATGTGGTGACGCAGGTGCGTCGCGTCTCGGACCTGATCGGAGAGATCAGTGCCGCGTCGACTGAGCAGGGCAAGGGCATCGGCCAGATCGGCGACGCCGTGAGCCAGCTGGATCAGGTGACCCAGCAGAACGCCGCTCTGGTAGAAGAGAGTGCAGCCGCCGCAGACAGCCTGCAGCAACAAGCGCTGCAGCTTCAGCAGGCGGTGGCCGTGTTCCGCATCGGTGACGATGAGCCGAGCGCGGCCGCAGCACGGCGAGGCTCGCCCGCCGAGGCGCCGCTCGCTGCCGGGACCCAGACCCGCACGACCCGTCCCGCCCGCATCGTGCGTGCCCATCGCGCCCAAGGCACCTGGGCTCTGGCCGGCGTGCCTGCAGCCGGCCAGCCTGCCTTGGCGACGGCGGACGGCGACTGGACCTCGTTCTGAAGCGCCTTCGGGCAGCAAGCTGAGCGTTCGACCGGGCGCGTTTGACTCTCGTCACCAACATCGAGGGCATGCAGTGCGGCCGCTCGACGGGTCGGGTGCAGGCACACCGAGCGCTGGCTCGCCGAAGTGAGGCATGGCTCTCGGGGGCATCCCCAGGGCCTCGGCCTCCTGGCGGTGTAGAGAATCCGCCGCCCATGTCCGACCTCCCCATCACGCCCCTTCCTCGGCTCCCAGAAGTCACCGTCTCCGAGTTCGGCGGGGTGCGCGCGCTGCATCTGGACTCCATCTGGGTGCAGGGCGCGATGCGCAAGAGCAAGCCCCTGCACCTGGAGCTGGAATACGTGCAGCGCATGATGGCGCCGCTGCTTTGGCAAGCAGTGGAGACCTGGCGCGAGGGTCAGGCCGTGCAGCTCGGCCTGGGCGCCGGTGCGCTCACCAAGTTCTGCCACCAGGTGCTCGGCCGGCCGACGGTCGCGGTCGAGCGCCACCCCGGCGTGCTGGCGGCTTGCCGGCAGTGGTTTGCGCTGCCCCCTGACGGCGCCGGCCTGCGCGTGGAGCTGCAGGACGCCGACGCCTGGGTGCGCGACCCTTCGCGCGCCGGCACGGTGCGCCTGCTGCATGTGGATCTGTACGACGAAGAGGCCGCTGCCCCCGTGCTGGACAGCGCCGACTTCTATGCCGCCTGCCGCGAGTTGCTGAGCCCAGATGGTGCGATGGCGGTCAACCTGTTCGGTCGACGTGCCAGCTTTGATGGGAGTTGTCAGCGCCTGCTGCAGGCCTTCGGGCCCGGCCAAGTGTGGCGCCTGGCGGCCACCAAAGAGGGCAACACGGTCGTGGTCTGCACCCGGGAAACCCCGCTGCCCGACAAGGCCGAGCTCAAGCGCCGCGCCACTAACATGGATCTCGCCCTGGGCCTACCGGCAGTGCGCTGGTTGCGCGGCCTGAAGGCCGTGACCCACGACCCGGCATGAGCACCCTGACCAAGCCACTTCACGGACCCGACAAGCGACTCGACTGGCGCGCCATGCTGCATGCGATGGCCGAGAGCGGCCTCATTGCAGCGGAGCAGGTGGCCAGCACCGAAGCGCGCTTCGCCGCCGGCGACTCCGCCCAGCACCCGCTGGTGCGCCTGGGGCGCGCCGGTCTCACCCGCGCCAGCGACGGCAAGACCCTGGACATCGAGTTGCTGACCGAGTGGGTGGCCAAGCAGGCCGGCTTGCCCTATCTGCGCATCGACCCGCTGAAGGTCGAGGTGGGCCGCATCGGCGACGTGATGAGCGCTGCCTACGCCGAAAAGAACCGCTGCCTGCCGGTGGTGGTGGGCATGACCGAGATCACGGTGGCCACCTGCGAACCTTTCGACACCGACTGGCTGGCGCAGATCGAGGGCCACTCGCGCAAGCCGATCAAGCGGGTGGTGAGCAGCCCGCTGGACGTGGCGCGCTACACCACCGAGTTCTTCACGCTGGCCAAGAGCGTGCGCGCGGCGACCAAGACCGGCGAGAGCTCGCAGGTCACCAGCTTCGAGCAGCTGGTGGAACTGGGCAAGACGAACAAGCAGCTCGACGCCAACGACCAGGGCGTGGTGCAGGTGGTGGACTGGCTCTGGCAGTACGCCTTCGACCAGCGTGCCAGCGACATCCACCTGGAACCGCGCCGCGAGATGGGCGTGATCCGCTTCCGCATCGACGGCGTGCTGCACACCGTGTACCAGCTGCCGGCCTCGGTGATGAACGCGATGATCTCGCGCATCAAGCTGCTCGGGCGCATGGATGTGGTGGAGCGCCGCCGTCCTCTGGACGGACGCATCAAGACGCGCAACCCGGCGGGCGACGAGATCGAGATGCGCTTGTCGACCCTGCCGACTGCCTTCGGCGAGAAGATGGTGATGCGCATCTTCGACCCCGACAACGCCATGAAGTCGCTCGATGCGCTGGGCTTCGGCCGGCACGAGGCCGAGCGCTGGCAGCAGCTGATCTCGCAACCGAACGGCATCATCCTGGTGACCGGCCCGACCGGTTCGGGCAAGACGACTACGCTCTACAGCACGCTCAAGCGCCTGGCCACCGACGAGGTCAACGTCACCACCATCGAGGACCCGATCGAGATGATCGAGCCCTCGTTCAACCAGACCCAGGTGCAAAGCGCGCTGGAGTTTGGCTTTGCCGAGGGTTTGCGAGCGCTGATGCGGCAGGATCCGGACATCATCATGGTCGGTGAAATCCGCGATTTGGAGACCGCCGAGATGGCGATCCAGTCCGCGCTCACCGGTCACCTGGTGTTCAGCACCCTGCACACCAACGACGCCGCCAGTGCCATCACCCGGCTCACCGACATCGGGGTGCCGCCCTACCTGATTGGTGCGACCGTGGTCGGCGTGCTTGCGCAGCGGCTCATCCGCACGCTCTGCCCGGTGTGCAAGCTGCCCGACCCGACGGTCACGCCCGAGTCGCTGACCGAGCTGGTCAAACCCTGGCGCATCGGCACCGTGAAGGGGGCCTACAAGGCCGTCGGCTGTCTTGAGTGTCGGCACACCGGCTACAAGGGGCGCGCTGGCCTGTACGAGCTCATGGTCTTCAACGAACCGATGCGCGCCCTGCTGCAGAGTGGCGGCACGCTGGCGCAGTTGCGTCGCGCCGCTGCGCAAGAGGGTCTTCGCTCGCTGCGCCTGGGCGGAGCCCGCAAGGTGGCCGAAGGGGTCACCACCGTCGAAGAGGTGCTGCGCGGCACGCCAGTCTGGGAGAACGGATGAAGGCCAAGAGCCAGCGCGACCTCTTCGCCGGACTGCTGTTTGTGGTCACCGGCGTGGGTTTCGCCTATGGGTCCACGCAGTACGACTTCGGCAACTCCTCGAACCCCGGTCCGGGTTACTTCCCCTTCGGCCTGGGCGTGCTGCTGGCGCTGCTCGGGGCCTTGGTGCTGTTCAAAGCCATGAGCATAGAGAGCCGCGATGGGGAGCCCATCGGCCGCATCGGCTGGCGACCGCTGCTGGTGGTGGTGGGCGCCATCGTGCTCTTTGCGCTGACCCTGCCGCGCCTGGGCTTGCCGATTGCGGTGGTGCTGACCGCCTTGCTGGCGACGCGCGCCAGCCGCGAATCCAGGTGGTTGGAGTCGGCGCTGCTGGCGCTGGGCTTGGCGGCGTTCTGCACGGCGGTCTTCATCGGAGCCCTCAAGCTGAACCTGCCGCTGTGGCCCATCCCCTTGTCGCGCTGGGGCGCCTTGTGAGAAAGGCCGCCTGATGCTCGACAACCTGTTGATGGGCTTCGCGGTTGCCTTCACCTTCCAAAACCTGCTGTATGCGCTGGGCGGCGTGCTGGTCGGCACCCTGATCGGTGTGCTGCCTGGTTTGGGGCCGATCGCCACCATCGCCATGCTGCTGCCTTCGGTGTACGGCATGGACGCGCTGCCGGCGCTCATCATGCTGGCCGGCATCTACTACGGCGCGCAGTACGGCGGAAGCACCACCGCCATCCTGCTGAACGTGCCGGGCGAGGCGACCTCGGTGGTCACCACGCTGGACGGCTACCAGATGGCGCGCAAGGGCAGGGCGGGAGCGGCACTGTCCATCGCCGCGATCGGCAGCTTCTTCGCCGGCTGCGTGGGCACACTGGTGATCGCGCTGTTTGCGCCGCCGCTGGTGCAGATGGCGCAACAGTTCGGCGCGCATGAGTACGTGGCGCTGATGGTGCTGGGTCTGGTGGCGGCGGTCATCCTCGCCTCGGGCTCCTTCATCAAGGCCCTGGCCATGGTGATCCTGGGCATCCTGCTCGGGCAGGTGAATTCCGATGTCATCAGCGGCGTCGCCCGCTTCAGCTTCGATCGGCCGGAACTGGCCGACGGCTTCGGCGTGGTGGTGGTGGCCATGGGCCTGTTCGGGTTCGGGGAGTTGATCGCTCACCTGGCCAAGGGCAGCGAGCACCGCGAGGTCTACACCAAGCATGTGCATGGCCTGATGCCGACCAAGGAAGATCTGAAGGCCGCGTTCCCAGCCATGGTGCGTGGCACGGCCCTGGGTTCTCTGCTGGGCGCGCTGCCCGGCAATGCCGCCATGCTCGGCGCCTTTGCCAGCTACACCATCGAGAAGAAGTTGGCCAAGGACCCGAGCCGCTTCGGCCAGGGGGCGATCGAGGGGGTGGCGGCGCCGGAGAGCGCGAACAACGCCGGCGCCCAGGTCAGCTTCGTGCCGCTGCTGGTGCTGGGCATCCCGCCCAACGGGGTGATGGCCCTGATGGCCGGTGCGATGGTGCTCAAGGGCATCCAGCCTGGTCCGCTGGTGATGAGTGCGAACCCCGAGTTGTTCTGGGGCCTGATCGCCAGCATGTGGATCGGCAACCTGATGCTGGTGGTGCTGAATCTGCCGCTGGTCGGCATGTGGGTCAAGCTGCTCACCGTGCCCTACCGGCTGCTGTTCCCCGCCATCGTCTGCTTCTGCTGCGTGGGTGCGTACTCCATCAACAACAACCCCTTCGACGTGCTGATGACGGCCGGCTTCGCGACCTTGGGCTACGTCTTTCACAAGCTGCATTGCGAACCCGTGCCGCTGCTGCTGGGCTTCATCCTCGGCCCGCTGATGGAGGAAAACTTGCGCCGGGCCCTGCTCATCGCGCGCGGCGACTGGGGCAGCTTCCTGTCGCGTCCCTTGTCCGCTGGGCTGCTGGCCGCGGCACTGCTGATCTGCCTCGTGGTGCTGCTGCCCTCCATCAGCAAGAAGCGTGAGGAAACCTTCAAGGAGGAGGACGCATGAGGCACCGGAGGCTATCGCCATGAGTGGCGCGCTGTTGCAGATCCTTGTTTCGGGGGTGGCGGCGGGTTGCATCTACGGCCTCATCGCGCTGGGCTTCGTGCTCATCTACAAGGCCACCGAGACGGTCAGCTTCGCGCAGGGCGACCTGATGATGGTGGGCGCCTTCGTGGCGCTCTTCCTGCTCAACCAGCAGGCCATGTCGCTGTGGCTGGCGCTGCCGCTGACGCTGCTGGTGATGGCCTTTGTGGGCTGGCTTGTGGAACGCGCGGCCATCCGCCCGGTGCTCGGGCAGCCGGCCTTCTCCATCGTCATGCTGACCCTGGGCCTGGGCTATGTGGCCAGAGGCGTTATCACCATGCTGCCCGGTGTGGGCACCGACACCCACGCGCTCAAGCTGCCCTACACCGGCCCGCTTCAACTGCCCGGTGGGCTGGTGATGGCGGCCGAGCAACTGGTGGTGATCGGCGCCACGCTGCTGCTGTGCGCGCTTCTGTACGCGCTGTTCCGCTACACCCGCGTCGGTGTGGCCATGCAGGCCGCTTCTCAGAACCAGTTGGCGGCCTACTACATGGGCATCCCCGTGCGGCGCATCAACGGCTATGTCTGGGCGCTGGCCGCCGCCGTGGCCGGCCTGGCGGCGGTGCTGCTCGCGCCCATCACCTTCGTGCACGCCAACATGGGCCTCATCGGCCTGAAAGCCTTCCCCGCCGCCGTGGTTGGAGGCTTCGGCAGCCTGCCCGGCGCCATCGTGGGCGGCGTCATCATCGGCGTGGTGGAAAGCCTGGCCGGCTTCTACCTGCCCGAGGGTTTCAAGGACGTGACGCCCTACATCCTGGTGCTCGTCATGCTGTGGGTGATGCCGCACGGCCTGTTCGGTGAAAGGCTGGCGAAGAAGGTATGAGGTTCCTCTTCAAGACCTCCTACGACCAGGACATCGACCTGGTCAAGCACGGCGGCCAGCGCTTCTGGTACGCGCTGCTGCTGGTTGTGCTGTTCGCTGCGCCCTGGTGGCTGGAAAGCTACGGCCTGTCGCAACTCACGCTGATGCTGATCTACGGCGTGGTCGGCCTCGGGCTGATGCTGCTGGCGGGTTTCACCGGGCTCTTCAGCATGGGCCACGCCGGCCTGCTCGGGGTGGGGGCCTATGCGCAGGCTCTGATGAACGCGCAAGGCTGGCCCTTCTTTCTCACCATTCCCTTGGCCGGCCTGCTGGCGGCGGCGGTGGGCGTGGTGGTGGCGCTGCCCTCGCTACGCGTGAAGGGCATCTACCTCGCCATCGCCACGCTGAGCTTCGGTTTCATCATCGAAGAGGTGTTCGCGCGCTGGCAGTCGCTGACCGGCGGCAACGCCGGCCTGTTGGTCAGCCGTCCGCAGGCCTTCGGATGGGTGCTGGAGAGCGAGCGCGAGTTCTACTTCCTGTGCCTCACGATCGCCGTGCTGTCCTGCCTGGGCGTGCTGAACCTGCTGCGCTCTCCCACCGGACGCGCCTTCGTGGCGGTGCGCGACTCGGAGATCAGCGCGCAATGCATGGGCATCCATCTGGCGCGCACCAAGACCCTGTCCTTTGCGCTGTCGGCGCTGCTCGCTGGCATCGGCGGGGCGCTGTACGCACACTTCATCACCTTTCTCTCGCCGGGTGACTTCGGCATCCTGCACTCCATCGACCTGCTGCTGCTCGTCACCATCGGCGGCCTGGGCAGCGTGCACGGCGCCTTCCTGGGCGCCATCTTCCTGGTCGCCGCGCCGCAGGCCATCTCGCAGCTGAAGGACTTCCTGCCCGACCACATCGCGCAGGCACCGGGCCTGAAGGCGGCGGTCTACGGTCTGGTGCTCATCGCCTTCGTGATGTTCGAGCCACGCGGCATCTACGGCCGCTGGCTGAAGATCCGCACCTGGCTGCAACTCTTCCCCTTCTACCGGCGCGGCTTGCTGGCGCGGCAGAAGAGCTATCAGAAATCGGAGAGATTGCGGTGAAGGGAGACGTGCTGCTGAACGTCGAGAACCTCACCCGCCACTTCGGCGGCGTGAAGGCCGTCAATGGCATCAGCTTTGACGTGCGCAAGGGCGAGGTCTTCACCCTGATCGGACCCAATGGCGCGGGCAAGACCACGGTGTTCAACCTGATCAGCCGGCTCTACCCGCCCACCAGCGGTCGCATCCTCTTCAAGGGCCAGGAGATTTCCCGATTGCCCGCCCACGCGATGGCGCGGCTGGGCATCGCGCGCACCTTCCAGAACATCGAGCTCTTCGAGTACGCCAGCGTGCTGCAGAACCTGCTCATCGGCCGGCACACGCACCTGCAGCACTCGCTGTGGCGCGAGATGCTGTTCACCAGCCGCGTGCGCGAACAGGAGCGCGCCGCCCGCCTGAAGGTCGAGGAGGTCATCGATTTCCTGAACCTCCAGCCCTACCGCGACACCCTGGTCGCCGGCCTGCCCTATGGCGTGCGCAAGATCGTCGAACTGGCGCGGGCGTTGGCTTGCGAGCCCGAGCTGCTGCTGCTTGACGAGCCGTCCAGCGGCCTGAACGTCGAGGAGACGACCGACCTGGCCTTCTGGATCGCCGACATCACGCAGCAGCTGGGCATCACCGTGCTGATGGTCGAGCACGACATGAGCCTGGTGGGCCGCGCCAGCACGCGCGTGCTGGCCATGCACCATGGCGAGAAGCTGGCGCTGGGCACGCCCGAGGAGGTGCAGCGCGACCCCGCCGTGGTCGAGAGCTACCTGGGGGCCGCCCAATGAGCGACACCCTCCTGGAAGTGAAGAACCTGGAGTCGGCCTACGGGCCGATCAAGGCGGTGCGCGGGGTGAGTCTGAACGTGCGCCAGGGCAGCATCGCCACCGTGCTGGGGCCGAACGGCGCCGGCAAGACCACGCTGCTCAAGACGCTCTCGGGCATCAACGATCCGCGACGCGGCAGCGTGCGCTTTGCCGGCACCGACATCACTGGCCGGGACCCGTCTGAAATCGTGCGCCAGGGCCTGGTGCAGGTGCCCGAAGGCCGCGAGGTGTTCCCGCTGCTGTCGGTGATGGACAACCTGAAGATGGGCGCCTACCTGCGCCACGACCGCGACGGCGTGGCGCGCGACCTGGAGGCGGTGCAGGCCTACTTCCCGATCCTGCGCGAACGCGCGGGACAGGACGCAGGTCTGCTCTCCGGGGGCCAGCAGCAGATGCTGGCCATTGCCCGCGCCCTCATGCAGGCGCCCAAGATGATCCTGCTGGACGAGCCCAGCCTGGGCCTCAGCCCCAAGCTCACGCAGGAGATCTTCGAGATCGTGGTGCGCATCAACCGCGAGCGCGGCACCACCTTGCTGATCGTCGAGCAGAACGCGCAGATCGCGCTGTCGGTGGCCGACCAGGGCTTCATCCTGGAAGGCGGGCGCATCGTCTGCGAAGGGCCCTGCGCCGAGCTGCGCGAGCGGCCCGACATCCAGGAGTTCTACCTCGGCATGCAAGGGGCCGGCGCGCGCGGCGAGCGGCGCTGGAAGAAGAAGAAGAGCTGGCAGTGAGCACCCCATGAGCAAACTCTGGCAACCGCAGACGGCCGCGCGCGGCGAAGGCCCGGAACTGCCTGGCGACACGATCCCCGCGCTGTTCTGGAACGGCGTCGCGCAGCGGGGCGACCGCGTCTTCCTGCGCGAGAAGAAGCTCGGCATCTGGCGCAGCTGGACCTGGCGGCAGGTAGGCGAGGCGGTGCGCGAGATGGCGCTGGGCCTGCGCGAGCTCGGCCTGCAGGACGGGCAGGTGGCTGGCATCCTGGCCAACACGCGGCTGGAGTGGCTGCTCACCGACCTGGCCATCCAGAGCCTCGGCGGCGTCGCCAACGGCATCTATCCGACCGACGCGCCCAGTCAGGTCGAGTACCTGTGCCTGGACAGTGCGACTCGGGTGCTGTTCGTGGAGGACGACGAACAACTGGACAAGGTGCTGGAGGTGCGCGAGCGCCTGCCCCTGCTCCAGCACATCGTGGTCTTCGACTTCAAGGGCCTGGAGACCTTCAACGACCCGATGGTGATCAGCCTGGAACGGCTGCGTCAGCTTGGTCGGGGGAGCCCGGCCACGCTGGACTGGCAGGCCGTGCGGCCGGAGCAGCTCGCCATCCTGGTCTACACCTCAGGCACCACCGGCAAACCCAAGGGCGCGATGCACAGCCAGGGAGGGCTCGTGTACGCGACGCGCAGCGCGGTGAGCAACCTGCCTCAGAACGACCAGGACGAGCGCATCTGCTTCCTGCCGCTGTGCCACATCGCCGAACGCATGATCGGTGCCTATTCGGGCATCCTCAGCGGGGCCTCGCTGAACTTCGTCGAGAGCCCTGAGACCTTTGCCGAGAACGTCCGCGAAGTGGCGCCGCACGTGCTCTTCGCCGTTCCCCGCGTGTGGGAGAAGTTCTACAGCGGCATCCACATCGCCGTGCGCGAGGCCGGCAAGCTGCAGCAGTTGGCCTATGCCTGGGCGCTGGGCTGCGGCCGCCGCGTGGCCGACCGCGTGCTGGCCGGCCAGTCCGTGCCCGCCCTCTTGAAGTGCGAGTACCAGCTGGCCGACTGGCTGGTGCTGGGCAATGTGCGGCGCATGCTCGGCATCCAGCGTGCGCGCGTGCTGCTCAGCGGGGCGGCGCCTATCTCGCCTGAGCTGATCCGTTGGTACCTGTCCCTGGGCGTGCCCATGCTCGAGGGCTGGGGCATGACCGAAACCTGCGCCTACGGCACGCTCACCCAGCCCGATCGCATCCGCCCGGGTTCCATCGGCCCGGCCGCCACCGGGGTGGAGATGCGGGTCGATCCGTCCACCGGCGAGTTGCTGACGCGAGGCCCTCATCTCTTCAAGGGCTATCTGAACCTGCCGGACAAGACCGCCGAGGTGATGGATGCTGAGGGTTGGTTCCACACCGGCGACGTCGGCGAGGTCGACGCCGACGGCCTGTTCCGCATCACCGACCGCATGAAGGACATCATCATCACCGCCGGTGGCAAGAACATCACCCCGAGCGAGATCGAGAACCAGCTGAAGTTCTCGCCCTACGTGACGGACGCGGTGGTGATTGGCGACAAGCGCGCCTACCTGACGGCGCTGGTGATGATCGACCAGGAGAACGTCGAGCGCTACGCGCAGGAGCACGACATCCCCTTCAGCAACTACGCCAGCTTGACGCGCGCCCCCGAGGTGGTGGCGCTGATCCAGACCGAGGTCGACCGCGTCAACCGCGAGTTTGCCCGCGTCGAGCAAATCAAACGCTTCCGCTTGCTTGAGACCCAGCTCAGCGCGGAAGATGAGGAACTGACCCCGACCATGAAGCTCAAGCGCAGCTTCGTGCAGAAGAAGTACGCCGCGCTGATCGACCAGATGTATGCCCCACAACCCTAGGAGACCCGCTCGATGAAGTTCACCCAGCTCCTCACCGCCGCTGCCGCTGCAGCGCTGATGCTTCCCGTCGCCCAGGCCCAGAAGACCCAGGGCGTGAGCAAGTCCGAGATCGTTGTCGGCTCCATCCAGGACCTTTCCGGCCCACTGGCGCCCTTCGGCAAGCAGGCGCGCAACGGCATGCTGCTGCGCGTGGAAGAACTGAACGAGCAAGGCGGCGTGCAAGGCCGCAAGATCAAGCTGCTCTTCGAGGACTCCGGCTACGACCCGCGCCGCGCCGTGCTGGCCGCACAGAAGCTGGTCAATCAGGACCAGATCTTCGCCATGGCCGGCCACATCGGCACCGCCAACAACATGGCGGCCATGCCCATCCAGTTCCAGAAGAACGTCATCAACTTCTTCCCGCTCACCGCGGCGCGCGAGATGTACGAGCCGCACCACCGGCTGAAGTACTCCTTCGCCGTGCCCTACTTCGACCAGATCAAGGTCATGCTGCCCCTGCTGGTGGCCGAGAAGAAGGCGCAGAAGGTCTGCGTGCACTACCAGGATGACGACTTCGGCCTGGAGATCCTGCGCGGCGCCGAAGCCAGCGGCGTGGCCATCGCCGAGAAGACCACCTTCAAGCGCGGCGCCACCGAGTTCAGCTCGCAGGTCGCCAAGCTCAAGAGCAGCGGCTGCGACTTCGTCGTCATGGGCACCCTGATCCGCGAAACCATCGGCACCATCGGTGAATCGCGCAAGACCGGCTTCAACCCGACCTTCCTGGGCTCCAGCGGCGCCTACACCGACCTCATCCACCGCCTCGGGCCCAAGTTCACCGATGGCTTCTACGCCGCCATGACGGTGCAGAACCCCTACCTGGACGAGGCCTCCCAGCCGATCCGCTTCTGGGCCAACAAGTACAAGACCAAGTTCAACGAAGACCCGACGGTGTTCTCGGCCTACGGCTACATCATCATGGACGGCTTCATCCGTGCGGCCGACAAGGCCGGGGCGAACCTGACCACCGACAGCTTCATCAAGGCCATGGACTCGATGACCATCCCGCCTGACATCTTCGGCTCGGCGGGCGCCACGTTCACGGCCACCAAGCGCCTGGGCAGCACGGCGGTGCGCCTGTCGCAGATCCAGGACGGCCGCTGGCGCGTGGTGCGCGACTACGCGCAGTAAAGCATCTGCTCGCGATGAAAGGCGCCCTTCGGGGCGCCTTTTTTTGTTCGGGCTCCGTACGGACCTTGGCTTTGGTGCAACACATCACGGGAAGGGCCTGATCCAGCGCAAGTTCTGGAGGTGGGTCTTCGGTCTCACGGTCCCCCCGTTCAGATACTGAGGGTTGAAGGCTCAAGGTGAGCCTTCAACCGAAGAATCATGAGCCAAGAGCACGACACCGTTCCCGCCGCCCTGGAGGCCTCCGCGAAGAGCCTGGAGTCGCTGCGCCCGCCCCCGTTGATGGTGAGCCTGGATGCCTTATGGACGGCCCTGCAAGCCCAGCCGATACGGCACGCCGCGCATCTGGGCGAGGCCTTGGTGGAAGCCGGCCTGCTGAACCAGACCGCGCTGACGCAGATGCTGCAGCGCCAGTCCGCGTTGGGGCAGCACCTGCCCATCGGCGAGTTGCTCGTCCAGCAGGGGCTCATCAGCCAGGCGCAGCTGCGCATCACCCTGGCGGTGTGGCTCGGGGTGCCGACGGTGGATTTGTCGGTGGCCGTGCCTGAAACGGAGGCACTGGATGTGCTGCCTCGTGCCTTGGCCCAGCGGGAGCAGGTGCTGCCGCTGATGGTGCGCGAGGACACGCTGGTGGTCGTCGTGCACGACCCGTGGGACCAGCGCCTGCTCGACATGCTGCGCTTCGTCAGCGAACGCAAGGTGCGCCCGGTGCTGGCCCTTCCGGGCAGCCTGCCGGCTGCCATCGCCAAGGCCTACCAGCTGGGCAAGGCGGCCGTGACGGCACCTGCTGCGGGCGCCGCCTACGCGCGCCAGGCCGTCACGGCCCGGGAACTGGTGCAGGAGCTCAATGCGGCCGAAACCACCGTCACCGAGGGCGAGAGCAACGTCATCTCCGAGTCGGACAACGTGCTCGTGCGCCTGGTCAACCGCATCATTGCCGACGCCATCGAGGCGCGCGCCTCGGACATCCACATCGAATGCTTCGATGCGCCCAAGCCCGTGCGCGTGCGTCTGCGCGTGGACGGCGATCTGATCCGCTTCATCGACCTGCCGGCCAAGGTGCGCTTCGCGCTGGTGGCGCGGCTGAAGATCATGGCGGAGCTCGACATCTCCGAGCACCGCCGGCCGCAGGACGGCAAGATCGACTTCACGCGCTTCGGCGGCCCGCCGCTGGAGATGCGCATCGTCACCGTGCCCACCAGCGCGGGCCTGGAGGATGTGGTGCTGCGCCTGCTGGGCGGCATGCGGCCGCTGCCGCTGGACGAGGTGGGCCTGTCCGACACCAACCTGGCCGGCCTGCGCCAGGTGATGGCCAAGCCCTACGGACTGCTGCTCATCTGCGGCCCCACCGGCTGCGGCAAGACCACCACCCTGCACTCGGTGATGCGCGAGCTCAACGAGGACAAGCGCAAGATCTGGACGGCCGAGGACCCGATCGAGATCAGCCAGGAGGGCCTGCGTCAGGTGCAGATGAACGCGCGTATTGGGTGGAGCTTTGCGGCGGCCATGCGCACCTTCCTGCGCGCCGACCCGGACGTGATCATGATCGGCGAGATGCGCGACGAGGAGACCGCGCGCATCGCCGTCGAAGCCTCGCTGACCGGGCACCTGGTGATGTCCACCCTGCACACCAACTCGGCGCCCGAGAGCGTGACGCGTTTGCTCGAGATCGGGCTCGACCCCTTCATGTTCTCGGACTCGTTGCTGGCCGTGTTGGCCCAGCGCCTGGTGCGTTGCCTGTGCCTGCAATGCCGCGTGGCCGAACCCTTGGACGAACGTGCCTTGCGTTCCCTGGTGCGCCTCTACCAGCAGTCGGCAGGCAGTCAGGCCGAGGTGCCGGACGAGCAGGCGCTGGTGGCCGACTGGCTGCAGCGCTTTGGCGTGGCAGGCCGCTTGCAGCAGTACCGCCGCTGCGGCTGCGAGGCCTGCAACGGCAGCGGCTACAAGGGGCGCCTGGGCATTCACGAGCTGCTGGTCAGCGACGACGCGATCCGAGAGCTGATCCGCAAGCGCGCGCCGGCCGCCGAGATGTTCAAGGCCGCCCAGCGCGGGGGCTTGCGCACCTTGCGGCAGGACGGCATCGAGAAGCTGCTGGCCGGACTGACCGACTTGCCCGAGGTGCTCGCCGCCACCAACCAGTAGCGGCTCAGGTGCCCCAGATGCGCGGCTCGTGCTCGGCCACGCCCCAGGCCAGGCGCCGCCAGAGGCCGCGTACGGCGCGCAGCAGCGCGGTGGCGGGCTCCAGATCCGCCGCCAGCACGCGCAGCAGCAGCAGGCGGCCGTGCAGCAGGGTGGCACCGCCCCGCAGGCCGCTGGCCTGAAGCTGCCCGCGCGCGTGCAGCAGCAGGGATTCCGCCGCTTCGATGGGCCCGGCCTGCGCCAGCAGCAAGGTGCCCATCACGCGTGCCCCGGCCAGGCCGCAGGGGCCTCGCATGAGCGCCTCGTCCTCGGCGCGGATCCGGGCGCGATCCAGCCACAGCCCGTCGATCTCCAGGTGCTGCAGCATTTCGCCCTGATCGAAGGGCTCCCCGGCCTCGGGCAGGCCGAGCGCCAGCAGCTCGCTGGCCATGAGCTGGCCCTGCAGCGACACCTGCAGCTGGTTGCGCGCCCGGCAGCCACGGTAGGCCAGGGTCTCCTGCGGCAGCCATTCCAGGCGCCCGGCGACCTGCGCCCGCACCTCCTGTACCGCCTCCAGCTGGGCGCTGCGGTAGAAGCGCGTCGCCGCCGGCGTGGTCACGAGCAGGTGCGCACCGGCGGCGACGTCGATCTCGATCGTCAGCCGGTCGCCACCCACCAGCCCGCCGGGCGGGTGCACGACCACGGCGTGCGCGATCTGTGGGCCTTCCGGGTACAGGGTCTTGAGGAGGCGCAGCGGCCCCTCGTGCGCGGCATGCACCGAGGTGGCGCCGCTGGCCTGCAAGCGCAAGCGGGCCGGCCAGCGTGCCGGGGCGTCAGCGGGCAAGCAGCAGGCCCTGGGTTTCGATGAAGCGCACCACCTCGGCCAGGCCCTCGCGCGTCTTCAGATTGGTCATCACCCAGGGCTTGGTGGGGCGCATGCGGGCGGTGTCGGCCCGCATCACGTCCAGGTCGGCACCCACATGGGGTGCCAGGTCGGTCTTGTTGATGACGAAGAGGTCGCTTTTGGTGATGCCCGGGCCACCCTTGCGCGGAATCTTCTCGCCGGCAGCGACGTCGATGACGTAGATGGTGAGGTCGCTCAGTTCCGGGCTGAACGTCGCCGCGAGGTTGTCGCCGCCGCTTTCCACGAACACGATGTCGGCGTCGGGGAACTTCTCCAGCATGCGGTCCACCGCTTCGAGGTTGATGCTGCAATCCTCACGGATGGCGGTGTGCGGGCAGCCGCCGGTTTCCACGCCCATGATGCGTTCGGGTTCTAGCGCACCGGCCACGGTGAGCAGGCGCTGGTCTTCCTTGGTGTAGATGTCGTTGGTGACGACTACCAGGTCGTACCGGTCGCGCATGGTTTTGCAGAGCATCTCCACGAGCGTGGTCTTGCCGGAGCCCACCGGGCCGCCGACGCCGACGCGCAGCGGTGGGAGTTTCTTGGTGCGTGGATTCATGATCTGAAGAGTCGGGAGTACTGGGTCTCGTGCTGCATGCTGGCGATGCCGAGCATGGGCGCGAAGGCGATCGGTTCCTCGGCCTGCAAGGCTTGTTCCACAGCGGCCGGGATGGCGTCGACCAGCTGCGCCAGCAAGCGTTGGCCGGCGCTCTGACCCAGCGGCACGCCGCGCACGGCGGCCATGACGAGGTTCTCGGCCCAGCCGAAGGCCGCGGCCTGCAGCAGGGCGGGCAGGGGAACGCCGCGCAGCTGCCCGGCCACGGCGTAAGCCACGGGCCAGGTGGGGGGGGTCAGCGCGTCCAGCAAGCGGGTGTCGAGTTGCAGGCCCTTCAGCCATGCCGTGAGGCTGCGGCCCATTTGCTGGGTCTGCTGGAGCATCTCGCTGGATTCGCGCGTGGCGAGCACCCAGTGGTTGAGCTGTGCCAGCTTCTCGTCGTCACGCGCTTCGGCCGCGCGGAACGCCGCCGCGAGCAGCGGCAGCTCGGCGCGCGCTTGCACCAGCTCCAGCTGATTCCGCAGCCAGCGCGCGCAGCTCGCTTCGTCCTGCACCCAGCCTGCGTCCGTTGCTGCCTCCAGGCCTTCGCTGTAGCTGAAGGCCCCCACCGGCAGCGTGGGGCTGGCGAGCCAGAGCAGGTGCAGCAGCGAGGCGTCAGTGCTCATGGCCGCAACCGGGGCCGTGCACGTGCGGCGCCGCGATGGGGATGGTGGCGCGCGCCGGCTTGGCCGGTTGCCCGTGATCGTGGCCATGCTCGTGCCCATGGTGGGCGTGGCCATGCCCATGTCCGCCGCCGCCGTACGCCCCGGCTTCGGGTTCGAACGGCGCCATGGCCTCGGTCACGATGAGGTGCTGCTGGCGCAGCATGTCCGCCAACACGGGGTCGGGCTCGAACTGCAGCAGCGCGGGCTGCAGCTCCAGCGGCACGTGCCGGTTGCCCAGGTGGTAGGCGGCCCGCAGCAAATCAAAAGGCGAGCCGTGCTCGTTGCAGTGGCGCACCTGCAGCACGGGCTGCGGCGCGGCGATCACGCGCACCAGCGAGCCGTCTTCGGCCACCAGCACATCGCCACCGCGCAACACGGTGCCACGGTTCAACAGCACCGCCAGTTCACGGCCTGTGGAATCGGTGGCGCCGAAGCGGCTCTTCTGGCGCGTGTCCCAATCGAGTTCGAGTGTGGCGGCGCGCTTGAGCAGGGCGGGGGCGAGGGTCTGCGCAGGCACGCGCTTGTTGGCTTGGATCATGCTCGGTATTATTACGAACGTTATAACGCTGGAGCCTTCGCCATGAGCGCCCTCAAACTCACCCAGATTGGCAACTCGGTCGGGGTCATCCTGCCCAAGGAGGTGCTGGCGCGGCTGAAGGTGGGAAAGGGCGATGTGCTGTACCTGACCGAGGCGGCCAACGGCGTGAACCTCACACCGTACGACCCGAGCCTGAATGAGCAGATCGAAGCGGGCCGCGAATTCATGCGCGAGTACCGCGACACCTTCCACCAGCTGGCCAAGTGACGCCGCCGCGCTGGCGCTGGGTGCAGCGCGCTGCCTTGGAATTGCTCCACGACGAGAGCCTGGCTGAACACGGTGGCGCATCGGGCCTCCGCGATGAAGGCCTGTTGGAGTCCGCGCTGGCGAGACCGCAGAACCTTGCGCTGTACGGCAACCCCGATGTCTTCGGCTTGGCCGCCTGCTACGGCGTGGCGTTGGCGAAGAACCAAGCGTTCGTGGACGGGAACAAGCGGGTCGCTTTCCTGTCCATCGGCTTGTTCCTCGCGCTCAACGGGCAGCGCTTGGTGGCCAGTCAGGCGGCCGCCACCCTCACGATGCTGGGTGTGGCGGCCGGGGAGATCGGTGAGGAGCAACTCGCCAACTGGCTGCGCGCCAACAGTCAAAAGAGGAAATAGCGCTGCGCCATGGGCAGCACCTTCGCCGGCTCGCAGGTCAGCAGCACGCCGTCGGCCCGCACTTCGTAGGTCTGCGCGTCGATCTCCATCTTGGGCAGGTAGTGGTTCAGCACCATGTCGGCCTTCTTCACGGTCCGGCAGTCGCGCACGGTGCTGAGGGACTTCTTGAGGCCCAACTGCTGCGCGGCGCCCAGGCCAGCCTGGGAGACGAAGGTGAGCGAACCCTGGCTGAGCGCGCCGCCGAAGCTGCCGAACATTGGCCGGTAGTGCACCGGCTGCGGCGTCGGGATGCTGGCGTTGGGGTCGCCCATCTGTGCGGCGGCGATGAAGCCACCCTTCAGGATGAGGCTGGGCTTGACGCCGAAGAAGGCGGGTTTCCAGAGCACCAGGTCGGCCCACTTGCCGACCTCGATGGAGCCAACCTCGTGGGCGATGCCGTGCGCCAGCGCCCCGTTGATGGCGAGCTTGGCGAGGTAGCGCTTGACGCGGGCGTTGTCGTGGCGCTCCGTGTCGCCGGGCAGGGCCCCGCGCTGCACTTTCATCTTGTGCGCCGTCTGCCAGCAGCGGATGACGACCTCGCCGACGCGGCCCATGGCCTGCGAGTCGGACGAGAACATGCTGATGGCGCCGAGGTCGTGCAAGATGTCCTCGGCGGCGATGGTCTCCTTGCGGATGCGGCTCTCGGCGAAGGCCAGGTCCTCGGCGATGCCGGCGTCGAGGTGGTGGCAGACCATCAGCATGTCGAGGTGCTCGTCCAGGGTGTTCACCGTGAACGGGCGCGTCGGGTTGGTGGAGGAGGGCAGCACGTTGGCCTCGCCCACCACCTTCATGATGTCCGGCGCGTGGCCGCCGCCCGCTCCTTCGGTGTGGAAGCTGTGGATGGTGCGGCCCTTGAAGGCGGCGATGGTGTCCTCGACGAAGCCCGACTCGTTGAGCGTGTCGGTGTGGATGGCGACCTGGGTATCGGTCTCTTCGGCCACGGACAGGCAGCAGTCGATGGCCGCCGGCGTGGTGCCCCAGTCCTCATGGAGTTTGAGGCCGATGGCGCCGGCCTCGATCTGCTGACGAAGGGCCTCCGGGCGGCTGGCGTTGCCCTTGCCCATGAAGCCGAGATTCATCGGGAAGGCCTCGGCGGCCTTCAGCATGGTGGCGAGGTGGCTAGGCCCTGGCGTGCAGGTGGTGGCCAGGGTGCCGGTGGCCGGGCCGGTGCCGCCGCCGATCATGGTGGTCACGCCACTCATCAGCGCCTCTTCGATCTGCTGCGGGCAGATGAAGTGGATGTGCGTGTCGATGGCGCCGGGGGTGACGATCATTCCCTCGGCGGCGATGACCTCCGTGCCCGGGCCGATGACGATGTCCACCCCGGGCTGGATGTCCGGGTTGCCGGCCTTGCCGATGGCTGCGATGCGGCAGCCGCGCAGGCCGATGTCGGCCTTGACGATGCCCCAGTGGTCGATGATGACGGCGTTGGTGATGACGGTGTCCACCGCGTCGGCGGGGCCGGGGCCGTTCGGGCGCTGGCTCTGGCCCATGCCGTCGCGCACCGTCTTGCCGCCACCGAACTTGACCTCCTCGCCATAGCTGCCGGCGCGCAGGGTGAAGTCCTCCTCAACCTCGATGACCAAGGCGGTGTCGGCCAGGCGCAGGCGGTCGCCCACCGTGGGGCCGAGCATCTCGGCGTAGGCGCGTCGGGACAGTTTCATAGCTTGCCCTGCACCATGCCGCGGAAGCCCCAGGCTTCGCGCGCACCAGCCAGTTCCACCAACTCCACGGTGCGCGTCTGGCCTGGCTCAAAGCGCACTGCCGTGCCGCTGCAAAGGTTCAGGCGCATGCCGCGCGCTGCCTCGCGGTCGAAGCGCAGGGCGGCATTGGTTTCGAAGAAGTGGTAGTGCGAGCCCACCTGGATGGGCCGCGTCCCGGTGTTGGCCACCTGCAGGCTCAGCGTGCGCCGGCCCTGGTTGAGCACGCGCGGGCCCGCCTCCTCGTTGACCAGCAACTCGCCCGGAATCACAGCACCCCCGACAGGCGCAGCGCGCCGAAGGTCATCAACACCGCGCCAATGCCCTCGCTCCAGCGCAGCGCGGTGGGCCGCAGCAGCAGCCCGAAGCCGATGCCCGCCCCATGCAACAGCGCCGTGGCGAGCACCATGCCCAGCAGCGCCGAAACGCTGACCAGCTCCTGCCCGTGCGCGGCGCCGTGCGCCCAAGCGAAGAGCGCCACCAGCACCAGCCCGAGCCCCTGCGGCAACGCGGTCCGGCGGGCGATCAGCAGGCCCAGGGCCAGCAACGAGAGGGCGATGCCGGGCTCCACGCCGGGCGGATGCCAGCCACCGAACATGGCGCTCAGCGCACCGGCCAGCAGCGCCGCCGCGAACACCAGCGGCGCGCGCGCCGCCTGCGGCCAACGGGGTTCGGTGAGCGCGCCCCAGAGCCCTACGGCCAACATGGCCGCTAGGTGGTCGGCACCGGTGAGTGGATGCAGCAGCCCATCGAGGGCGTCATGCAGGCCGTTGTGGCCGGCATGGGCAAAGACCGACGGCGCGAACGTGAGCAGGAGCAGGGCAGCGATGCGTGTCATTGGTGCATTCAGGCAATGGGTTGGTGCACGGTCACCAGTTTGGTGCCGTCGGGAAAGGTGGCTTCGACCTGTATGTCCGGGATCATCTCGGCGACCCCTTCCATCACGTCGTCGCGCGTGAGCACCTGGCGGCCGTCGCTCATCAACTGCGCGACCGTCCTGCCATCGCGCGCCCCTTCCAGCACGGCAGCACTGATGAGGGCCACGGCCTCGGGGTGGTTCAGCTTGAGTCCCCGGGCTTTGCGGCGCTCTGCAAGAAGGGCCGCGGTGAAGAGCAGCAGCTTGTCTTTTTCTCGAGGAGTCAGGTCCATATCAGTCAGCTCGTGCGGCCTGCGGCCGAACTCGAGGAGTCAGGTCCATATCAGTCAGCTCGTGCGGCCTGCGGCCGAACTCGAGGAGTCAGGTCCATATCAGTCAGATCGTGCGGCCTGAGGCCGAACACGAGGAGTGAGTTCCAAGCCGGCGCGAGCGATGCAAAGAAGGGAGCCATCGTAGTTCTGCAAGCCCTGTGCCAACGAGGTGGAAACTGGCACGGCCTTTGCGGCAGTGCAGCACGGAACCCTTCCTCATCAACCCAGGAGTCTGCCCATGCTGCGTCGTTCCCTGTTGGCTGTATCCGTCTCCCTCGCCGCCACCCTCCCGGCCTTTGCCGCGGACACCATCAAGGTCGGCGTGCTGCACTCGCTGTCCGGCACCATGGCCATCTCGGAAACGGTGCTCAAGGACACCGTGCTGATGGCCATCGACGACATCAACGCCAAGGGCGGGGTGATGGGCAAGAAGCTGGAGGCGGTGGTGGTCGACCCAGCCTCCAACTGGCCGCTGTTCGCCGAGAAGGCCAAGCAACTCATCACGCAGGACAAGGTGGCCGTGGTGTTCGGCTGCTGGACCTCGGTGAGTCGCAAGTCGGTGCTGCCAGTGTTCGAGCAGAACAACGCGCTGCTCTTCTACCCGGTGCAGTACGAGGGCGAGGAACTCAGCAAGAACGTGTTCTACACGGGCGCGGCGCCAAACCAGCAGGCCATCCCTGCGGTGGAGTACCTGATGAGCAAGGACGGCGGCTCGGCCAAGCGCTGGGTGCTGCTGGGCACCGACTACGTGTACCCGCGCACCACGAACAAGATCCTTCGTGCCTTCTTGAAGAGCAAAGGTGTGGCCGAGGCGGACATCATGGAGGACTACACGCCCTTCGGCCACAGCGACTACCAGAGCATCATCGCCAAGATCAAGAAGTTCGCCAGCGAGGGCAAGAAGACCGCCGTGGTCTCCACCATCAATGGCGACTCCAACGTGCCCTTCTACAAGGAGCTCGGCAACCAGGGCCTGAAGGCTACGGACGTGCCCGTGGTGGCCTTCAGCGTGGGCGAGGAAGAGCTGCGCGGCGTCGACACCAAGCCGCTGGTCGGGCACCTCGCGGCCTGGAATTACTTCATGTCCATCAAGGCGCCGGCCAACGACGCCTTCAAGAAGCAATGGGCGGCCTATGCCAAGACCAAGGGCGTCGCCGGCCACAAGGACAAGCCGCTGACCAACGACCCGATGGAGGCCACCATCATCGGCATCCACATGTGGAAGCAGGCGGTGGAAAAAGCCAAGAGCACCGACGTGGACAAGGTGCGCGCCGCCATGGTCGGTCAGACCTTCGTTGCGCCCTCGGGCATCACCTCCACCATGGACGCGAGCCACCACCTGCGCAAGTCGGTGTTCATTGGCGAAGTCAAGGCGGATGGCCAGTTCAACGTGGTGTGGAAGACCCCCGGTCCGGTGGCGGCCGATCCGTGGAGCGACTACATCCCTGAGAACAAGGGCAAGGCCAACGTCCCGGCGAAGTAAATGCTCCGGCTCCTCGTGCTGCT